>NZ_CP058349.1:1610000-1980833 GCF_013395055.1 Pseudomonas sp. ABC1 | reverse complement strand
GAATTCGTTGCGCACCCGTTCGAAGTTGCGTTGGTCGGTGACATCGTGCAGCACCATCACGGCGCCGCTGACATGCCCATCGTTGTGACTGACGGGGCTCATGCGCCATGCCAGCAGCCGGCGCTCGCCATCGGCTTCGATGACCAGGTCGTCAGGCGGTGCGATCAGCGGTTTATCGCCGAGTACACGTTGTACCGCCTCATCCAGTTGCGAATGGCCGAGCACCTGCCCCAGGCGCGAGCCGAGGTAGCCGGGGTCGAGGGCCAGTTGCCGCTGGGCGACGGGGTTTGCGTGTTCCAGGTTGCCCTGGCGATCGATGATCAGCAGCCCGTCGTCGATGCTGTCGAGCAATGCCTGCAAGCGCTGCTGGCCATCGAGCAAGGCTTGCACGTTGGTCTGCTTGAAGCGGTCCATGGCCGCGGCCATGAGGCCGAAGCGGCGAATCAGGGCGGCCAGTTCGGAGATGGGCGACATGGGCAGGCGCAGGTCGAAGTTGCCTTTGCCGATCTGGTCGGCTGCCTTCGCCAGGCGTTCTATCGGTGTCCCGAAATGGCGGGCGAAGCTGTGTGCGGTGATGAAACCGACCAGCAGGACAGCGACACCGGTCAGCCCCAGCAGGCCAGCCAGCAGTATGGCCCGCTCCTGGCTGTTCACCTGCATGGCGCGTATCTGGGTGTGGGCGTCATCCTGCATGCCCACCATCAGTTGCCGTAGTTGCAGGAAAGACTGGCCCAATGGCCCTCCTTCCGAGGAACCCCAGGTGGGCTCCTGGAACGCTTCCAGACTGTCGCTGAACTCGTCGTAGGTGTCGCTTATGCGCTGGTATGACTGGCGCTCCTCAGGAGAGCGGCTATGGACCATGGCTTGGCCCAGGATCTCCTTGAAGGTCTCACGGGCGTTCTTCAGGGCCGTGTTGTCCAGTGAGTCGTCCAGCAGGATGACGATGTGGTTGGAGAGCGACTGACGCAACTCCTGGTTGATCTCGATCGTGTTGAGGTCGGCACCTGCCAGGTGTTCCTGGTTCCTGGCCATCTGCATGACACTGAACAGCGCAAGCAGCAGGCCGCACAAGGCCACGGTCATCAGTGCCGAAAATCCGAGAAACAGCCGTGTCCTCAGCGTCATCTGGTATTTCATAGGCCGTACTGCTTGCGTTTCCGGTACAGCGTCGAGGCGTCGATCCCCAGTGTCCTGGCAGCCTGGTCAAGGGTGTCGCTGTTGCTCAGGACGCCGGCTATGTGAGCTTTCTCCAGTTCCTCCAGGCTGAGCTGTTCGCCAATACGCGGTGCATTGCTGGATATCTGTTCGCCCAGGCCGAGGTGGCTGATTTCGATCATCGGTTGTGGGCATATGATGCTGGCGCGCTCGATCACATTGCGCAGTTCGCGCACGTTGCCGGGCCAGCGATAGCCGCGCAATGCCGCAATCGCTGTTTCGCTGAAGCCGCGGGCAGGCCGTCCATAGCTCTTGACGAACTGGGCGAGGAAGCGTTCCGCCAGTGCCATGATGTCTTCCGGGCGTTCGCGCATTGGCGGCAGGGTCAGTGTGATGACGTTGAGGCGGTAGAGCAGGTCTTCACGGAAGCGGCCTTCGCGCACCATTTCATCCAGGTTGAGGTTGGTGGCGGCGAGGATGCGGACATCCGCACGGCGGGTCACGGGGTCGCCAATGCGCTCGTATTCCTTGTCCTGGATGAAGCGCAGAAGCTTGGGCTGCAAGGGGAGGGGGAAGTCCCCGATCTCATCGAGGAACAAGGTGCCACCGTCTGCCTGGTTGACGCGACCGAGGGTACTTTCCGATGCGCCAGTGAAGGCGCCCCGGTTATGCCCGAACAGTTCGCTTTCCATCAGCTCGGCTGAAAGGGAGGGGCAGTTGATGGTGATGAAGTCTTTCCTGGAGCGTCGGCTCCAGGTGTGGATGGCGCGCGCCAGTTCGCCCTTGCCTGTGCCGGATTCGCCCAGGATGAGGATGTTGGCATCGGTGTCGGCCACCTGCCGGGCTGTCTCCAGCACGTTCATCATGGCTGGGCTGTATGAGCCCAGGCTGTCGCTGGGCTTTTGCATTTCCCCTTCGAGGGCTTCCAGGCGTGCCGCCATCTGGCGCATTTCCAGTTGCTTGGCGGCGGCCATGCGCAGTTGCTCGGGGCTGCAGGGTTTGACCAGGTAGTCCGCTGCACCGGCCTGCATCGCATCGACCGCGGTATCGATGGCCGAGTGCGCTGTCACGATCACCACGCGCATCCAGGGCGCTGTCAGGCGCATCTGTTGCAGTACGTCGAGGCCGTTGTCCTCTCCCAGTCGCAGGTCAAGGAAGCACAAGTCGAATACCTGGCGCTGGAGGATCGCCTCCGCCTGTGCCGCGCTGGAGGCGGTGACGACGTTGTAGCCCCTGTCTTCCAGGCAATAGCGGAACGTGCGCAGGATGGCCGTTTCGTCATCCACGAGCAGAATGCGTCCACTGATCTCCGGGGTTTGCTGCATGACGGCTCCTGTCTGGGTAAGGCGATAGTGCAATTCAAGTTGGCATTCTGGCGACTTCTCCGGGCGCTGTCTGTGAAGTCCGTCACCAATCGTGCTTTCTTTGGGTGGCATGTCGCGGGCGCGTTATCGGGGGAGTGCTGCCGGCATTAGTCTATGAAAACTCATGCAAGTTGCACGGAAAGCAGCTCTGACGGTTATTTTCAGCTGTTCATTCCTGGCCATGAATGTCTGGCAACTATCTGATTTGAATGGTTTTCCACCCAAGGCCCGGTATCTGCGACGGAGGTCGGCAAGCTGGTTTGCCTGGGCATTGTCGTGCAAAAAGCCCGGAGTCCCGAGGGCGCTCATGCAAATTGAATTGAAAGTCATCAGGTTTGTTTTTCTATCTATTTGATTTTCAAGCGATTTTATTTTTTCAAAGACTGGCATGCAGGCTGCAACGGTTAAGCCCACGTAAAGAAGAATGATCGCCAGCCACAGGAGTGCCCGAGCATGAAACGAGTCATCCTTGCGTCGATTGCAAATTCCGGATTTCTGGCCGCATCCGTATTCGCCTTGCTGGTCACAGGGTCCGGGCTTTCGTATGAGGCCGTACAGCAGGCGTCGGTGGAACGAATTCAGTCGCCTGGCGCTCAATCACTACAGGAGCCACAGGCCAAGCGGGTACCCGTGAACTATCAGTCGAGCCAGAGCGAACAGCGCTGGGTGTTCTGATCCGGGCACGATTGGGTGATCAGGGATGTTCGCCAGGAAGGCCGTACACAGGTGAACTCAATGAAAAGAAGAGGAATGACATCATGCTGAGCTGGGCCGTTACTTTCCTGATCATCGCCATCATCGCCGCTGTACTGGGCTTTGGCGGCATCGCTGGCACCGCTGCGGGGATCGCGAAGATTCTGTTCGTTATCTTCCTGGTGCTGTTTGTCGTATCGCTAATCTTTGGGCGGGGCCGCGGTCCCCGCGTATAAACGCGGTGCACGCCGCCTTTCGGGGCGGCTGCCTGCCGCGCGCTCCTCTTGGTCGCCGACCGCTTTGCGCCTAGAATCCCCAGCCCTTTGCTCTGTAGCTGCGAGCCCGGCATGTTCGACCATACCCAGCGTTTCATTTTCGAAGACACCGATGTCCGTGGTGACATAGCCACCCTGGAGGAAAGCTACCAGCATGTGCTGGCCAAGCATTCCTATCCCGAGCCTGTGGCGCAGCTCCTGGGCGAGCTGCTGGCCGCCGCCGCCCTGCTGGTCGGCACGCTCAAATTCGATGGGCTGTTGATTCTCCAGGCCCGCTCCAGTGGCGCGGTGCCGCTGCTGATGGTCGAGTGTTCCAGCCAGCGCGAAATTCGCGCGATTGCCCGCTACGACGCCGCGCAGGTGGCTGCCGACGCCGGCCTGGCGCAATTGATGCCCGATGGTGTGCTGGCCATGACGGTCGACCCGGTCAAGGGGCAGCGCTACCAAGGCATCGTCCCGCTGGACGGCGTCGACCTGGGCGCCTGCCTGTCCTCTTATTTTGCCAACTCCGAACAGTTGCCTACCCGCGTCTGGCTGAGGGCCGACGGCCGCCGTGCCGCCGGTCTGTTGTTACAGCAATTGCCGCCTGACCGCATCCGGGATACGGAGGAGCGCATCGCCAGTTGGCAGCATGTGACGACCCTGGCCGACACCCTAAAGGCCGAGGAAATGCTCGGGTTGGATGCGGAGACGCAACTGCACCGCCTGTACCACGAAGAGTCAGTGCGCTTGTTCGAGCCTCGTCCGATCGAGTTTCGTTGCAGTTGCTCGCGTGAGCGTTCGGCCAATGCCCTGATCAGCCTCGGGCGCGAAGATGCCGAGCAGTTGCTGGCTGAGCAGGGCGGTACGGTGAGCGTCGATTGCCAATTCTGCAACCAGAGCCAGGTATTCGATGCCACCGATATCGCCCAGTTGTTCTCCGGCGGTGGCAGCCAGGCGCCTTCGGATACCGTTCACTGATCGCATGCCCCTCCCCATGGCCTGAGCCAGAGCCTCCCGTTGAGGTTTTTTCGCGAGCGCGATGAAACCTCAACAGCGGTCGAGATTTCTGGCATAATCCGGCGCCTGCTTTTTCGATGTAGCGCGCAAACGGGTCCGCTACAACTCAGCTATGGAGGAATCGGCCTGGAGCCGACGGGGAACCACACACATGACACAAGTCACTCACGCCGTGTACACCGATGTCAGCGCCGCGCAACTGGTCGAAGAGGCCATCAGGCGCGGTGAGGGCCAACTGGCCGCCAATGGCGCGCTTGTCGTGAAGACCGGTCATCGCACCGGCCGTTCCCCGGCCGATCGCTTCATCGTCGAAGAGTCGGGCACCCAGTCCGACATCGCCTGGGGGCCGATCAACCGTCCGTTCCCGGCCGACCGTTTCGATGCCCTGTGGCAGCGCGTAGAAGCCTTCAACGCGGCCCAGGATCATTTCGTTTCCCACGTTCATGTCGGCTCCTCCGAAGCCCACTACCTGCCGGTACGCATGACCACCGCGACGGCCTGGCAGAACCTGTTCGGCCAGGCGCTGTTCATCAACCCCGCGCAGTACAACCCGGCGGGCAAGGATGAGTGGCAGGTGCTCAACGTCGCCAATTTCGAGTGCGTTCCCGAGCGCGATGGCACCAACTCCGATGGCTGCGTGATCATCAACTTCGCGCAGAAGAAAGTCCTGATCGCCGGCATGCGCTATGCGGGTGAGATGAAGAAAGCCATGTTCTCCGTGCAGAACTTCCTGCTGCCGGAAGCCGACGTGCTGCCGATGCACTGCGCCGCCAACATCGGCGAAGAAGGCGACGTGACGCTGTTCTTCGGTCTGTCGGGCACGGGCAAGACCACCCTGTCCGCCGACGAGTCGCGTTTCCTGATCGGCGATGACGAGCACGGCTGGGGCACTGGCGTGGTGTTCAACATCGAAGGTGGTTGCTATGCCAAGTGCATCGACCTGTCCGAGAAGAACGAGCCGGTGATTTGGAAGGCCATCAAATTCGGCAGCGTGCTGGAGAACGTGGTGCTGGACGACCAGCATGCCCCGGACTACGCCGACGACAGCCTGACCCAGAATAGCCGCGCCGCCTATCCGCTGGAGCACGTCGAGAAGCGCTCCGAGAAGAACCTCGGTGGCGAGCCGAACGCGGTGATCTTCCTCACCTGCGACCTGACCGGCGTACTGCCTCCGGTGTCCATCCTCAACAACGAGCAGGCGGCCTACCACTTCCTGTCCGGCTACACTGCGCTGGTCGGTTCCACCGAGATGGGGTCGGGTAGCGGTATCAAGTCGACCTTCTCCACCTGCTTCGGCGCGCCGTTCTTCCCGCGTCCGGCTGGCGTTTATGCCGAGCTGCTGATCAAGCGTATCCAGGCGTTCGGCTCCAAGGTCTATCTGGTCAACACCGGCTGGACGGGTGGTGGCTACGGCGTCGGCAAGCGTTTCAACATTCCGACTACCCGTGCCGTGATCGCAGCCATCCAGAGCGGTGCGCTGATCGGTGCCGAGACCGAACACCTGCCGATCATCAACCTGGACGTGCCGAAGGCTGTTCCGGGCGTCGAGCCCGTGCTGCTCAACCCGCGCAACACCTGGGCCGACGGCAATGCCTACGACGAGGCCGCCAAAGGCCTTGCCGGGCTGTTCATTGAGAACTTCAAGAAGTTCGATGTCTCCGATGCGATCAAGGCTGCCGGCCCGCAACTCTGAGTCTCAGCTTTATCGAAAGCCGCCTTCGGGCGGCTTTTTCGTTTGTGCATGACCGTATCGAAAAAGATGATGGGAGCTATCGACCGGAGCGGCTGGATTACTGCATGGGCGGCTTTTAGCATGGCGCCACTTTTGAATGATGGAGAACCGCCAGATGCACGTTGAAGATGCAATTCGTAATCGCCGCGCTGTAAAGGTCTATGACCCCGACTTCCAGCTCGACCGCGAGGCGCGGAACGAACTGTTCCAATTGGCTCGCCTGGCGCCCACGGCATTCAACCTGCAACACGTGCGCTTCGTCGATGTCACCGATCCGCAACTGCGCGCCCGGATTCGCGAAGCCGGCTGGGACCAGGCGCAGATGACCGATGCGACGATGCTGGTGATCGTTTGCGCCCAGGTCGACAGTTGGGCACTCAACGCCGAGCGGGTATGGGACGGTGCGCCCGAGGAGGTCCAGGCCTATATGGCGGGTGCCATCGATGGCTATTACCGCGGCAAGCCTGAAACCCAGCGGGATGAAGCCATGCGCAGTTGCGGCCTGGTGGCGCAGACCCTGATGCTGGCGGCCCAGGGCAAGGGGCTGGATTCGGGGCCGATGATCGGTTTTGACTTCGAGGCGGTTGGCAAGCTGATCAATCTGCCGGAGAACCACGTCATCGGCCTGATGGTGGCAATCGGCAAGCGCGTGCAGGAGCCCAAGCCGCGCGTCGGCAAGCTGGAGCTGGACGATGTCGTGATCGTCGACAGGTTCTGAGTCCACGGCCTTATATGGACGTTCTAGCCCCGGTCTGCGGATTCGGGGCGATTTTCATTCCTGTTGAGCGATTTTTGCGTCTTTGCTGCCAAGGAACGAATCAGGCTATCTGCTATCACAGATAAACAGAGGCCAGGGACCGCGCGCTCGTTCGGGCACATCACCCTGCTTCGATTCGAATATTTCCGCCGCCAGGGATTGCCGCCATGTTCGACCGCCGCCTGAAACTCGAGAATGCCGCTCTACAGCAGGAAATCGCTGAACTCCGCCAGGTGAGGGAAGCCATGGAAAGCGAGCTGATCGCTTTTTCCATCGATACCCAGGGACGGGTAGAGTCAGCCAACGAGCGGTTCCTGCAAGCCATGCAGTACGAACGGCATGAGCTGGTCGGACGTTCGCTGGATGATGTGATTCCCGAATATGTCCGCCAACTTGACTGCTATCGCCGGTTGAAGACGGCCATCGCCAACGGCGCGCATGTCAGCGATCACTACCGCTTCCTGCGTCGGGATGGCCGCGAGATCTGGCTGCGGGCTGTCTGGCAACCACTCAAGGACAACGCTGGCCAGGTGTCCCGCGCGGTCTGTTTCGCCAGCGATGTGACCGAGGCGGTCGAGCTTGCGAAGGAGAACGAAGGGCTGATCAAGGCGCTGCTGCGCTCCACCGCCGTCATCGAATTCAATCTCAAGGGGGAAGTGCTGACGGCCAACGAGCGCTTCCTGCAAGCGATGGGCTACAGGCTCGAGGATATCCAGGGGCGGCACCACAGCCTGTTCTGCGACCCGGCCGAGGTCGCCTCGCCGAGCTATCAGGCATTCTGGGCGCGCTTGAACAAGGGCGAGTATGTTGCGGACCGCTTCAAGCGCGTGGCCCACAACGGCTCGCCAATCTGGCTGGAGGCCTCCTACAACCCGGTCCTCAATACCCGTGACGAGCTTTACAAGGTGGTGAAGTTCGCCATCGTGGTCACCGATCAGGTGCAGCGCGAGATGGAGGTCAGCGAGGCTGCCGAGATCGCCTACAGCACGTCCCTGCAGACGGATGAAACGTCCCGGCGCGGTGCCCAGGTGACGCAGGATACGGTCAGCGTCATGCACCGGATCGCCGAACAGGTGCAGGATGCTTCCCTCGGCATCGAGGACCTGGGCAAGCAGTCGCTGCTGATCAGCTCCATCGTGCAGACCATCGGCGGCATTGCCCAGCAGACCAACCTGCTGGCGCTGAATGCCGCCATCGAGGCCGCCAGGGCCGGTGAGCAGGGGCGCGGGTTCGCGGTGGTCGCCGATGAAGTGCGGCAACTGGCCGGTCGCACCAGCTCCGCCACCGACGAGATCATCGAAGTCGTGCAACGTAACCAGCAACTGGCCCAGGCCGCCGTCGACAGCATGGCCCAGAGCAAGTCCCAGGTGGAGCTGGGGCTGCAACTGGCCAACCAGGCTGGTGCGGTGATCCTGGAAATCCAGGATGGCGCCCAGCATGTGGTGGGCGCGGTCAGCCGTTTTGCCAACCGCTTGCAGGGGTGAGCCCCGTCAGAGGATCGCGTCGGTTTCCCCGGAGGTGTTTTCGATCTGCAGGCGCTGCGGGCTGGAGAGGTTGATGCCGGCGGCGCGCAGGTCCTTGAGGATATCGAACAGCAGGGCGCTCTTGGTCGAGCTGACGCTGCGCGGGCTGGCCACGTAGCCGGTCGTGCTGAGGACGATGCCGGTCGGCGTCAACTGGCTGAACGAGACGGAGGGCGCCGGGGTTTCGAGCATGTTGGGCTGGCGTCGGAACGCATCCAGCAGCAGGTCGCGCACCTGTTCCGGGTCGATGTCCAGTGGGAGGGTCAGGGCGATGCTGACCACACCCTGGGCGCCGCTCATGGTGACGTTGCGCACGTTCTGGGAGATCAACTGCGAGTTGGGGACGATCACCGTCGAACGGTCGCTCAACTGGATTTCCGTGGCGCGCACGTTGATGCGGCGGATGTCGCCCTCGACACCGCTGATACTGACCAGGTCGCCGACCTTGACCGGCCGCTCGGTCAGCAGGATCAGCCCGGAGATGAAGTTCTTGACGATCTCCTGCAAGCCAAAGCCGATGCCTACCGACAGAGCGCTGACGATCCACGCCAGCTTGCTCCATTGCACCCCCAGTGCCGCCAGGGTGACGAGGATCAGCGCGACATAACCGATGTTGCTCGCCAGCGTCACTACCGAGCTGCGGATACCGGTATCCAGCGAGGTCTTGGGCAGGAAGTCACGCTCCAGCCAGCGCTTGGCGGTACGCAGTACGTAGATGCCCACCAGCAGGCACAGCAGTGCGTTGAAGATATGCGCGGGGACGATGTCCAGTTGCCCCCAGCCGTCGCCGCCCAGCAGCTCGATGAAACGCTGCAGCAGTGACAGCGGCGTGGTGTCGCCGAAGGCGCCATTGAGGATCGCGACCAGCGCCAGCAGCACCAGCACGCAGCGGCACAGTGCGCCCAGCAGGCTGGCGGCCTGAGCCAGGTGTCGGTCGTCCAGGTTGAGGCTCTGCTTGAGCAGGCGTCCGCCGCTGTTTTCCGGCGAGAAAAGGGCGTCGATGGCGTCGATGCACAGGCGGCTGAGCAGGTAGAAACAGGACAGTACGATGGCGGCCCAGATCAGTTCGTAGGCCATGAAGTGGGCGAGCTGGATATAGCCGGCTAGCAAGGCCAGCAGGATCGTCACCGCCACCAGGCCGGAGCCCATGTGCAGCAGCCCGGCCAGGGTCGAGCGGGCTTCGGGGGCCGTGCCGGCGGCGCTGAGCTGGCGGCGTACCTGATTGGTGCGCAAGACCATGGCCAGCACGACCACGGCGATGGACAGGGCCGACAGGCCGCTCAGCAGGGTGCTGTAGCGAATGCCTGCGCCGATTGTCGGGTGCGTGCGCTCGAGGATGCCGAACAGCAGCACGATGCCCGCCAGCAGCGGCGGAAAGGGCTTGAGCGTCAGTGCGACCGCATCGTCCATGGCTGGCAGGCGCCAGGATGGTCGATCATTGGCCAGCAGGGCGCGTCCGATGCCCGCGATCAGGGCGCTGAACAGCGTCATTTCAATCAGGTGGTCGCTCAGCGCCGCGACCGGCGAGCCGGCAGCGGCATGCCGGAACAGCGCCAGCGAGAGCAGCGTGACGGCGACGAAGGCGACCAGGAAGGTATCCAGCGAACTGGCGAATGCGAGCGCGCTGCGGCGCAGGCGCCCCAGTGGCAGCCAATGGATGCAGCCCCAGGCCAGGCCCCGGTCGAGCAGCCCGCGTCCGTACCAGCCGATCAGTAGGGCCAAGGTCAGGTACAGCGCCGAAAGCGGCCAGTTGGCCCAGGCCTGGGCGAGCACGTCGCGCAATTGCTGGGCAAAGCCTGCGATCAGGTTGGCATCTTCGCTGGGCGGAGAGAACAGCGGGGCCCAGAAGGTGGTGCCGAGCAGGCTGCCGTTGTTCATCGCCAGTTGGGTTTTCAACAGCCCCCGGCGCAGCTCGATGATCTGCGCCACCAGGGCGCTGGCGCCATTCTGTACTGCCAGGACCTGTTCGTTGCGCGCCTGCAGGGCGGCCATCTGGCGGTTCAACTGGTCACGCTGCTGGCTGACCTGTTCGGTTTCCTGGAGGGCGTCGGGATCGGGTTTCGGGCCGAGCACGTCGAGCTGGGTTTGCAGTGGAGCCTGTTCGGCCTGTAGCAGGTCGAGCAGTTCGCGGGCGTTGCGCCCCAGCTCCAGTGCCTGCCTCTTGAGTTCGCCCAGGCGCGCATCATCGGTGTCACCGGAAACGGCCTGCTTCAATTGGTCCAGCCGCTCTTGCAGGACGAGTGCGTGGGCCGCCACGGCCTGTGCGTCGAATGGCTGGGCGCCGGCTTGTTCGTCCTGTTCCTGTGCCCAGGCGCCCAGGGACAGGACGAGCAGGCAGAGGGGTAGGCAGTGGCACAAGTAGCGGCGCAAGAGACGGGATGCACGACTGATCATCGAGGAAGCCTTCCGGGCGGTGATTCATGGGCGATTGTGGGCCGAGCGGCATGGGCGCTCAAGTTGCCACAGGAGAAAAGACCCGTTTGCCCTGCAGGCGTTCGCCCTGCCGATTCGTTCAGGGCAGGTTCAGGGCGGATTCAGGCGGTGTTCAGGGCTGGCCGGGCAGTATGGCGGCGTGAACATTTCGTCCGCCTGCAAAGGAGTTTCATCCATGAACAAACTGCACACACTAGCCCTGGCCACCACCCTCGGCGTTTTCAGCCTGACTGCCAATGCCGCGGAAAACTTCGCCGGCGCCACCTGGGGCAAGACCTCGGTCAACATCGACCGCTCTTCCAGCCTCAAGCAGAGCGCGGCCAACCCGGACTTCGACAATGCCATCCACAAGAGCGGCACCTGGGGCATCCGTGCCGGCCAGAACACCGAGCAGGGTCGCTACTACGCCACTTACGAGAACGTCTCGGACAATTACGCCAACACCTACAAGCTGCGTCAGCAGAACCTGATCGGCAGCTACGACGCCTTCCTGCCGCTGACCGACAGCACGCGCCTGTTCGGTGGCGGCAGCCTGGGCCTGACCAAGCTGGAGCAGGAGTCCAAGGGCTACAGTCGCGACAGCGATATCGGCTATCTGGTCGGCCTGCAGGCCGGTATCCTGCAGGACGTCGGCGACAATGCCTCGGTCGAGGCGGGTTACCGTTACCTGCGCAGCAATGCCGGCACCGAAGTGGCGCCGCACGGTGAGCGCAAGATCGGCTCCATCGACGTGCACAGCAGCAAGCAGTTGTACCTGGGCGTCAACTATCGCTTCTGATGGTCGAACCCCAGAACCGCCGTAGGGTGCGCCGTGCGCACCCGCTTCTGCGCGCTGTACAAATGCCACTATCGATGGCGATTGCATGAATGATTGCCTGGCCCCGCCTTCGCGGGGATGACGGAGGGCGTAATGCACGTTTGCCCACAACCCCGTCATTCCCGCGAAGGCGGGAATCCATGCAATAGCCGTAGCGCCGCTTACCTTGCCGGCAAGCGCTATCAGGCACGTTGAAAGGCATGGTTCCTACAGGGAGTACCTTATGAAAGTGCTGGTGGTGGAAGACGAGGCGCTGTTGCGCCACCACTTGCAGACCCGCCTCAGCGAGAGCGGGCATATTGTCGATGCGGTGGCCAACGCCGAGGAGGCGCTGTACCGCAGCCAGGAATACCACCATGATCTGGCGGTGGTCGACCTGGGGTTGCCGGGTATCAGCGGGCTCGACCTGATCCGCCAGTTGCGCAGCCAGGGGCGAGACTTCCCCATCCTGATCCTCACCGCCAGGGGCAACTGGCAGGACAAGGTCGAGGGCCTGGCCAGTGGTGCCGACGACTATGTGGTCAAGCCGTTCCAGTTCGAGGAACTGGAAGCGCGCCTGAATGCCCTGTTGCGTCGTTCCTGTGGTTTCACCCAGGCCAGTATCGAGGCCGGGTCGCTGCGCCTGGACCTCAACCGCAAGCAGGCCACCGGCAACGGCCAGCCATTGGCGCTGACGGCCTACGAATACCGCATCCTCGAATACCTGATGCGCCACCAGCAGCAGGTGGTGGCCAAGGAGCGCCTGATGGAGCAGCTCTACCCTGACGATGGCGAGCGTGACCCGAATGTCATTGAGGTACTGGTGGGGCGCCTGCGGCGCAAGCTGGAGGCTCAGTGCGGGATGAAGCCCATCGAGACGGTGCGTGGGCTGGGTTATCTGTTCACCGAGGCGTGCCGGTGAGGCGCTGGCCCCTCGGCAATCTTTCGCTGCGGTCGCGCCTGATGCTGGGGGCCGCGACCTTGGCGATCCTGTTCATGTTGGCACTGCTGCCGGTGATGCAGACCGCCTTCAGCCATACCTTCGAGCGGATCATCGAGCAGCGCCTGGCGGCCGACGCCAATACCCTGATCAGCGTCGCGCACCTGGAGGATGGCCGGTTGCAGATGCCCGAGCGCCTGCCCGACGAAGAATTCAACCTGCCGGATGCCAAGCTGCTGGGCTATATCCATGACCATGAAGGGCGCCTGCTCTGGCAGTCACGCTCCTCGGAAGACGAAAGCATCGACTACCGTCCGCGCTACGAGGGGGGCGTGACCGAGTTCCTGAAAATACGCGATGCCGAGGGGCTGGAGTATTTCGTCTATGACGTCGAGCTGCACCTGCCCGGTGATGCCCGGCGTGCCTACAGCTTCATCACCATGCAGCCGAGCAGCGAATACCAGAGCCTGTTCGCCGAGTTTCGTCGGCAACTCTACCTGTGGTTGGGCGGTGGCCTGCTGGTGCTGTGGGTCTTGCTCTGGCTGGGGCTGACCTGGGGCTTTCGCTCGCTCAAACGCCTCAGTCGCGAGCTGGACCAGATCGAGTCGGGCCGTTTGCAAAGCCTGAGCGACCGCCACCCGCAGGAATTGCTGCGGCTGACCCGTTCGCTCAACCGGCTGCTGGAGAGTGAGCAGCGCCAGCGCCAGCACTACCGCAATTCGCTGGGCGACCTGGCCCACAGCCTGAAGACCCCGCTGGCGGTGTTGCAAGGGCTGGGGGAACAGATGCGCGGGCAACCGCACAACCGTGAGCAGGCGCAGGTCATGCGGGCGCAAATCGAGCGCATGAGCCAGCAGATCGGCTACCAGTTGCAGCGGGCCAGCCTGGGCAAGAGCGGCCTGGTGCGCCATCAGGTCGAGTTGCGTCCGCTACTGGAAAGCCTGTGCAGCACGCTGGACAAGGTCTATCAGGACAAGCGGGTGCGGGTGAACCTCGACGTCCCGCAGGGCTGTCGGGTGCCGATGGAGCAGGGCGCGCTGATGGAACTGCTGGGCAACCTGCTGGAGAACGCCTATCGGCTGTGCCTGCATGAGGTGCGCGTCCGCGTGCAGGTTGGCGACGACTGGCTGATCTGCGTCGAGGACGATGGCCCAGGCGTGCCGCCCGACCAGCGCGAACGCATCATCCAGCGCGGCGAGCGGCTGGACACCCAGCATCCGGGGCAAGGCATCGGCCTTTCGGTGGTCAAGGACATCCTCGACAGCTACGGCGGCGAACTCAGCCTGGACGATTCCGATCTGGGCGGCGCGGCCTTTCATGTACGTTTGCGCGACGATTGAGGGACAGCAGGTCGTAGGATGGGGCGAGCGTAGCGACACCCATCGTTTTACGGGTTATCAAGACCGTAATGATGGGTATCACCTTCGGTTCGACCAATCCTACGGAAACAGTTGCAGGGGTTGCTGCTCCAGCGCCTGGCGCTGCTGGCTGAGTATCTGAATTTGTTCACGCCAGTAATGTTCACTGCCGAACCAGGGAAAGCTGGCCGGGAATGCCGGATCGTCCCAGCGCCGTGCCAGCCAGGCGCTGTAGTGCAGCATACGCAGGGTGCGCAGGCCCTCGATCAGCGCCAGCTCGCGTGGGTTGAAATCATGGAATTCACCATAGCCTTCCAGCAGTTCGGCCAATTGCGCGGTGCGCTCATGGCGCTCGCCGCTGAGCATCATCCACAGGTCCTGGACGGCTGGGCCGCTGCGGCAGTCGTCGAGGTCGACCAGGTACATGGCATCGTCGCGCACCAGGATATTGCCTGGGTGGCAGTCGCCATGCAGGCGGATGGTCTGGTGAGGCGTGGCGGCGAACAGCGCGTCGACCCGTGCCAGCAGGTCCTGGGCGAGCGCACGGTAGTCCGCGAGCAGCGCGCCGGGAATGAATCCGCCCTCCAAAAGGGTCGCCAGCGCGTCGTGGCCGAACAATTGCGGAGTCAGTCGCTCCCGATGGGCGAACGGATGGCTGGCGCCGACCGCATGCAGGCGCCCGAGCAATTGCCCTAGTCGGTACAACTGGTCGGCATCGCCGGGTTCCGGGGCGCGGCCACCGCGACGAGGAAACAACGCGAAGCGGAAGCCGGCGTGTTCGAACAGGGTCCGGCCATCCCGTTGCAGCGGCGCCACCACGGGGATATCGCGATCCGCCAGTTCCTGGCTGAACTGGTGTTCCTCGAGGATCGCCGCATCGCTCCAGCGTTGTGGGCGATAGAACTTGGCCACCAGCGGCGTCTCGTCCTCGATCCCGACCTGATAGACACGGTTCTCGTAGCTGTTGAGGGCCAGCACCCGGGCATCGCTGAGGTAACCGAGGCTTTCCACGGCATCGAGGACCAGGTCCGGGCTGAGGGCGTCGAAAGGATGGGACATGGGCTGTTTCCTGGAAAGGGCAGCGACACGCTACAAGCTTCGCCATGCAAGTGAAAGCCCGGACGTGTTCAGCCTGGCTTCTGCCCAGGGGACCGGCGTGCGTGCCAGGCAATAGACGTCCACCCGGCTGGCGCCATGGCGCTTGAGCAGGCGTGCCAGGGCCTGGGCGGTGGCGCCGGTGGTCAGCACGTCATCGACCAGCGCCAGGTGTCCTTGCCGTATGGCGTGATCGGGGGCCAGGGCGAAGGCGCCGAGCAGGTTGCGTCGGCGGGTGCGGGCATCCAGTTGCTGTTGGGGTGGTGTATCGCGGGTACGCGATAGCAGGGTGTCGAGGACGGGGATACCCAATGCCTGGCCCAGCCAGTTCGCCAGCATCTGTGCCTGGTTGAAGCCCCGCTGGCGCAGGCGCCGACGCGACAGGGGCACTGGCAGCAGCGCCGTCGGGCGAGGCTGGTCGGCCTCGAACTGTCGTCGCAAATGTTCCGTCAGCAGGCCTGCCAGCAGACGGCCCATGGGCCAGCGCGCCTGGTATTTGAAGCCGCTGACCAGGCCATCCAGCGGGAACTCGAACGACCAGGGCGCCACGACGCGGTCATAGGCGGGCGGCCGTTTCAGGCACTGGCCGCAGGTCAGCCCCGTGCCTGGCAGCGGCAGGGCGCAGACCGTGCAACCGCCTTGCAGCCAGGGCAGGTCAGCCGCGCAGGCTGGGCAGATGTCTTCGGCATTACCAGTGGCGCTGCTGCATAACAGGCATTTGTGTTCAATAATCGTCCAGTTGTAAACCATGGTTCCATCCTTGGTTGACATGAGGGCCGGGCTTGTTGACCATTGCGCATCCGTGCCGGCTTTCCCGCTACTACAAAAGGAACGCGCCCATGAGCGCCACTGCTTTCGATCTTCGCCATGACTGGAGCCTCGCCGAGGTTCGCGCACTCTTCGAGCAACCCTTCAACGACCTGCTGTTCCTGGCGCAGACGGTACATCGCCGGCATTTCGATGCCAATCGCGTACAGGTTTCCACCCTGCTGTCGATCAAGACCGGCGCCTGCCCCGAGGACTGCAAGTACTGCCCGCAGTCCGGCCACTACAACACCGGGCTGGACAAGCAGAAGCTGATGGAAGTGCAGAAGGTGCTGGAGGCGGCCGCCGAGGCCAAGGCCATCGGTTCCACGCGCTTCTGCATGGGCGCGGCCTGGAAGCACCCCTCGGCGAAAGACATGCCCTATGTGCTGAAGATGGTCGAAGGGGTCAAGGCGCTCGGCCTGGAAACCTGCATGACCCTCGGGCGCCTGACCCAGGAGCAGACCCAGTCACTGGCCGCCGCGGGTCTGGACTACTACAACCACAACCTCGACACCTCGCCGGAGTTCTACGGCAACATCATCACCACCCGCACCTATTCCGAGCGCCTGCAGACCCTCGCCTACGTGCGCGACGCCGGCATGAAGATCTGTTCCGGCGGCATCCTCGGCATGGGTGAGTCGCTGGACGACCGCGCCGGGCTGCTGATCCAGTTGGCCAACCTGCCGGAGCACCCGGAATCGGTGCCGATCAACATGCTGGTCAAGGTCGAGGGTACGCCCCTGGCCGCCGAAGAGGACGTCGATCCCTTCGACTTCATCCGCATGCTGGCGGTGGCCCGGGTCATGATGCCGAAGTCTCACGTGCGGCTGTCCGCCGGGCGCGAGGCGATGAACGAGCAGATGCAGGCGCTGGCCTTCATGGCCGGTGCCAACTCGATCTTCTACGGCGAAAAGCTGCTGACCACCGGCAACCCGCAGGCCGATCGCGACATGGCGCTGTTCCGTCGCCTCGGCATCAAGCCGGAGGAACGTCAGGACCACGCCGACGAAGTGCACCAGGCCGCCATCGAGCAGGCACTGATCGAACAGCGCGATTCGCGGCTGTTCTACAACGCCGCCTCAGCCTGAGCGGGTTTGCAGTGGCTGGATGATGTGTCATCCAGCCACTGTCGGACCTGACCCTTTCGCAGGGTGGATGACCCGTTTGCGGTCACCCACCGGATCTCGGTGTTCATCATGAGTTTCGATCTCGCCGCTCGCCTCGCCGAGCGCCAGGCCGCCGACCTATTTCGCCAGCGCCCGCTGTTGCAGAGCCCGCAAGGGCCGCAGGTGCAGGTCGATGGCGAAGCGCTGCTGGCATTCTGTTCCAACGACTACCTTGGCCTGGCCAACCACCCGCAGGTGATCCAGGCCATGGCTGAGGGCGCGCAGCGCTGGGGTGTCGGCGGTGGCGCCTCGCACCTGGTGATTGGCCATTCCACACCGCACCATGAGCTGGAGCTGGCACTGGCCGAGTTCACCGGGCGTCCGCGGGCGTTGCTGTTCTCCACCGGCTACATGGCCAACCTGGCCGCCGTCACCGCGCTGGTCGGGCAGGGCGACACGGTCTTGCAGGACCGCCTCAACCACGCCTCGTTGCTGGATGCCGGGTTGCTGTCGGGGGCGCGTTTCGCCCGCTACCTGCACAACGATGCCGCGAGCCTGGCTTCGCGCCTGGGCAAGGCCAGCGGCGACACCCTGGTGGTGACCGATGGCGTGTTCAGCATGGACGGCGACCTGGCCGACCTGCCGGCGCTGTGTGCAACCGCCAGGGCGCATGGGGCCTGGGTGATGGTCGACGATGCGCACGGTTTCGGCACCCTGGGCGCCACGGGCGGCGGTATCGTCGAGCAGTTCGGGCTGTCTCTGGAGGACGTGCCGGTGCTGGTCGGTACCCTGGGCAAGGCATTCGGTACGGGCGGTGCCTTTGTCGCTGGCAGTGAAGAGCTGATCGAAACGCTGATCCAGTTCTCCCGGCCCTATATCTACACCACCAGCCAGTCGCCAGCGTTGGCCTGCGCCACCCTGGCCAGCCTGCGTCTGTTGCGCGAGGAGGGCTGGCGGCGTGAGCATCTGCACATGCTGATTGAGCGTTTCCGCGAGGGCGCGCAGCGTATCGGGTTGCCGTTGATGGACAGCCCGACGCCGATCCAGCCGATCCTGGTCGGCAGCAGTGGGCGTGCCTTGCGCCTGGCGCGCTATCTGCGTGCGCATGGTCTACTGGTCGGCGCGATCCGCCCGCCGACAGTGCCGCAGGGTACCGCGCGTCTGCGCGTGACGCTGAGCGCGGCGCATGACGAGTCTCAGGTGGAGCGATTGCTGGACGCCCTGGCCGACGGTTGGGAAGCGCTGGGGAATGACGGCGATGACTGAGGTGCTGGCGCTGCTGCCAGGCTGGTCCTGCTCGCCTGCCGCGTTGCAGGGGCTGGCTGACTGCCTGCGCCCGGGGTTGTCGGTACGGCTGGAGGCGCTGCCGTTGTCGGCCAACCCCGGTGACTGGCTGGATGAGCTGGATGAGCGCCTGCCCCTGGATGGCTGGTTGTGCGGCTGGTCCCTCGGCGGGATGCTGGCAACGCAACTGGCAGCGCGTCGGGGCGAGCGCTGTGCGGGGTTGATCACTCTGGCCAGCAATGCCTGTTTCCGGCAGCGCGAGGATTGGTCCGAGGCCATGCCATTGGCGACTTTCGCGGCCTTTCGTGAGGGCTTCCAGCAGGACCCGACCGGCACCTTGAAACGCTTTACGCTGCTGTGTGGCCGGGGCGGCGCCGAGCCTCGGCAGACTGCCCAACGATTGCACGCCATGCAGAGCGGCTGGTCGTCCGAAGCGCTCCAGGCTGGGCTTCACGTGCTGGACGAACTGGATGGCCGCGCCGCATTGCTGCAGTACCAGGGGTCGCAACTGCACCTGTTTGGCGTGGACGATGCGCTGGTCCCGCACGGCTGCGCGGCCAGGCTGGAGGCTTTGCTGCCGAAGGCGCAGGTCGAAACGATTGCCGCGACGGGGCATGCCCTGCCGCTGGAAGCCCCGGAACTGCTGGCCGAGCGCATGCGTGCCTTTATCCTTGGGCGTCGGCCAGGGCAGTCGGGTGGAGCATGAAAAAGCCATCAGTTCTAGGCGTACGCTCATCCCGTCGTCCCCGCGCAGGCGGGGACCCAGGTGCGCGGTGTCATGGCTATCGCATGGATTCCCGCCTGCGCGGGAATGACGGTGTTTTCTACATACATTGCGCCAGCATTGAGTTTGCGACGGATGACTCAGGGTTTTGGCCATCAGCCCGAGAGACACACACCGTGCCGATTTCACCTCGTCGTCCCCGCGCAGGCGGGGACCCAGGTGCGCGGTGTCATGGCTATCGCATGGATTCCCGCCTACGCGGGAATGACGGTGTTTTCTATATGCATTGCGCCAGCATTGCGCTTGCAACTGATGCTCCAGGGTTCTGGCCATGATGCCGGACAAGCACGCGGTGGCGGCCTCGTTCTCCCGGGCCGCCGCCAGCTACGACAGCGTGGCTGGCTTACAGCGTGAGATCGGCCATACCCTGCTGGAGCGTTTGCCCATGGATGCCCGGGTCGAGCGCTGGCTGGATCTGGGTTGTGGCACCGGCTATTTCTCCCGTGAGCTGGCCCGGTGCTGGCCGGATGCCGAGGGTGTGGCGCTGGACCTGGCGGAGGGCATGTTGCGTCACGCCCGGCCATTAGGTGGCGCCGAGTGCTTTATTGCGGGCGATGCCGAGGCGTTGCCGCTGATGGATGCCCGCTTCGACCTGCTGTTCTCCAGCCTGGCGCTGCAATGGTGCGAGGATTTCGGCCAGGCGCTGCGCGAGGCAAAGCGCGTGCTGCGCCCTGGTGGACTGCTGGCCTTCAGCAGCCTGTGCGACGGCACCCTGGCGGAGCTGCGCGACAGCTGGCGTGAGGTCGATGGCCATGCCCATGTCAATCGTTTCCGCTCGCCGCAGGACTACCAACTGCTCTGCGATAACAGCGGCCTGCAGGTGGAAAGCCTATGGGTCAGTCCATTGACCGTGCATTTCCCCGACCTGGCCAGCCTGACCCATGCGCTCAAGGCACTGGGCGCACATAACCTCAACCCTGGTCGCCCAGGTGGGCTGACCGGGCGTGCGCGTTTGCGTGCGCTGGTCCAAGCCTATGAGCGTTGGCGCCAGCCCGAAGGGTTGCCGGCCACTTATCAGGTGATTTATGGAGTGCTGCGTAAATGAAGGCGTTCTTCGTCACCGGTACTGACACCGATGCTGGCAAGACCAGCGTTGCCTGCGCCTTGCTGCATAAGGCACGGCAGGCCGGGCTGTCCACGGCGGCGGTCAAACCAGTGGCTTCTGGATGTGTACGCACAGAAGCTGGCTTGCGTAACGCCGATGCTCTGGCCCTGCAGGCCGAGTGCAGCCTGGCGCTGCCCTATGAGGTTGTGAACCCCTTCGCCTTCTCACCGGCCATCGCTCCGCACCTGGCCGCCGAGGAAGCCGAGGTGAGCCTGGGCGTCGACGAACTGACTATCTCGGTGCGCTCGGTATTGGCGCAGGGCGCCGACTTTACCCTGGTGGAAGGAGCTGGTGGTTGGCGGGTGCCGCTCAATGCCACCGAGAACCTGTCCGACCTGGCGCTGGCGCTTGGCTTGCCGGTGATCCTGGTGGTCGGCGTGCGGCTGGGCTGCATCAACCATGCGCTGCTCAGCGCTGAGGCGATCCTGGCCGATGGGCTGCCACTGGCAGGGTGGGTGGCCAATGTGGTCGATCCGCATGCCGCGCGGCTGGCGCAGAATATCGAGACACTGGCTGCGCGTTTGCCCGCGCCGTGCCTTGGCCAGGTGCCTTGGTCGCAACCGCCCGCTCCAGCCGCGTTGGCTCGTTATCTGGACCTGGCGACGTTGATACAGACTCCAAGCAGAACTTGCAGCTAGCGCCATTATGGCTTCTACTTGTCACAGGCCTGTCCCGCAGGCCTATCGCGGTGCGATTCCGTTTCGGAGGTGATCCATGCAAATCAACAGCAGTCTTCTGAGCGCAGGCCTGAGTCTCTATCAGAGCGGCCAGCAGCGTGTCGACGACGCTGGCGCGGCCATCGCCTCCAACTCCCTGCCGGTGGCGGGCAACTCGCAGGTCGTTTCCGAACTGACCGAGCAGATGATCGAGTTGAAGGTCGGCGAGCATGCCGCACAGGTTGGCGCCCGAGTGATCCGCAGCGCCGACGAAGTACTGGGCACCCTGATCGACACCCAGGCCTGAATACCCCCGGCAGTCACACCGGCTGTCCTTTCCGTAGGGTGCGCCGTGCGCACCGCCTCACCGCTCGGCTGCGCCGGCCACCTCTAGTCTCAGATCGACTTGCCCATCTTCGCCATCAGCTCAAGCATCCCCGGATCGTTCTGCAGCCGCTCGCGCATCTGCTGGTGCAGGGACTCGCTGCTGTTCAGGTCGAGGATCGTCGCCTGGTAGTGCGCCTCCAGCCCCTCTATGCCATTGCTGGCTAGCAGCGCCTGGTAATGCCCATCGATCCGCCTGCTGTATTCGGCCCGTTCTTCATCCGTGGCGGCTGCCGCCTGCGGATAGCGTTCAGCGAACCAGTTGCCACTGGAGCCGGTCTGGTTGGATAGCTCGAAACCGTAGTCCGCCATCCATTTGGGGATCTGGTACATCTCTACGGGGTATTCCCCGCTCGACGTGCTCGATGTACTGGCCACTGTCGAGGCCTCTGCGCTGGCGGCCTCCCGGGCTGCGTCTGAAATGCTGACACGGTCGGCCTGGGTTTGCGCATTGCCGGTGACAGAGTCGGACTGAGTGGACTGCGCCGTGTTCACATTATTGAACTGACGTGTATAGGCGACACTCGCGGTCGAATAGGCGTTACCGATATACATGGCTATCTTCCTTTACCCTTTCCCCACGCTTCAGCAAGAAGTGGGCCATGGTCTTGAGGCATGGGGGAAAGCCCGTATATCGCGCTTCACCAGGGTTGGTCTTGCCACGATGGCTCACCTGAGGGGGCAACCAGCGGCAATCCCTTGCCGACCGGCAGGCAAGGGCGGCAATGACTGCCACATGACCTGCCTCAGCTCCGATAATCCCCCAGGGACGCACAGCCACAGAACAGATGTCGGTCGCCATGGGCGTTGTCCACCCGGTTTACCGTCGGCCAGTATTTGTGGGCGCGGGTGAAGGTGGTCGGGGTGACGGCTTCGGCGATGCTGTAGGGGCGTGTCCACGGCGCGGTGATATCGGCCAGGGTGTGCGGGGCGTGCACCAGCGGATTGTTGTCCGCCGGCCAGTCGCCGCGTTCGACCCGGGCGATCTCCTCGCGGATGCCCAGCATCGCCTCGACGAAGCGCTCCAGTTCCTCCAACGATTCGCTCTCGGTCGGTTCGATCATCAGGGTGCCGGGCACCGGGAAGGACATGGTCGGCGCGTGGAAGCCGTAGTCGATCAGGCGCTTGGCCACGTCTTCCTCGTCGATGCCGCTGCTGGCCTTGAGCGGGCGCAGGTCGATGATGCATTCGTGGGCGACCCGTCCGGCATTGCCGCTGTAGAGAATCGGGTAGGCCGCGCCCAGGCGCAGGGCCAGGTAGTTGGCGTTGAGTACCGCGACTTCCGTGGCGGTGCGCAGTTGCGGCCCCATCATGGCGATGTACATCCAACTGATCGGCAGGATGCCAGCGCTGCCCCAGGGTGCAGCGCTGACTGCGCCGTTGCGCGGGTCCGGGCCTTCCAGTTCGACCACCGGGTGATTGGCGACGAACGGCGCCAGGTGCGTCTTGACGCCGATCGGTCCCATGCCCGGCCCGCCGCCGCCATGGGGGATGCAGAAGGTCTTGTGCAGGTTCATGTGCGAGACGTCCGCGCCGAGGTCCGCCGGGCGCGCCAGGCCGACCAGCGCATTGAGGTTGGCGCCGTCCATATAGACCTGTCCACCGAGCGCATGAACCTGCGCGCAGATCTCGCGGATGCCCGCCTCGTAGACGCCGTGGGTCGAAGGGTAGGTGACCATCAGGCAGGCCAGATGCTCGCCGGCCTGCTCGGCCTTGCTCGCCAGGTCGGCGCGGTCGATGTTGCCGGCGCGGTCGCACTCGACCACCACCACCCGCAGCCCGGCCATCTGTGCCGAGGCCGGGTTGGTGCCATGGGCGGAAGCCGGGATCAGGCAGATGTCGCGCTGCCCCTCGCCACGACTGGCGTGGTAGGCGCGGATCGCCAGCAGCCCGGCGTACTCGCCCTGGGCGCCCGAGTTGGGTTGCAGGCTGACACTGTCGAAGCCGCTGATAGCACACAACCAGCGTTGCAGTTCGTCGATCAGCAGGTGGTAGCCACGCGCCTGTTCGCCGGGGGCGAAGGGGTGCAGGTCAGCGAATGCTGGCCAGGTGATCGGCAGCATTTCGCTGCTGGCGTTGAGCTTCATGGTGCAAGAGCCCAGCGGGATCATTGCCTGGTTCAGCGCCAGATCCTTGCTCTCCAATTGCTTGAGGTAGCGCAACATGCGCGTCTCGCTGTGGTGGCGGTTGAACACCGGGTGGACAAGGAACGGGCTGTTGCGTTGCAGGGCTGCAGGAATGCCCAGGTCGTCGCACTCGGCGTCCAGCGTGGCGATGTCCAGGCCGTGGTCGGCACCGAGGAAGATCGCCAGCAACTGTTCGACGGTTCGTTCGTCGCTGGTTTCATCCAGGCTCAAGCCCAGTCGGCCACGGCCAAGGATGCGCAGGTTGATGCGGGCGGCGTGGGCGCTGTCGAGGATCGCCGCCTGGGCACCGCCGACCTCCAGGGTCAGGGTGTCGAAGAAGTGCTGGTTGAGGCGGCGAATGCCACCTTGTTCGAGCGCGTGGGCCAGCAGCGCGGTCAGTCTCTGCACGCGCCGGGCGATGCGTTGCAGACCCTGCGGGCCATGGTAGACGGCATAGAAGGCGGCGATATTGGCCAGCAGCACCTGGGCGGTGCAGATGTTCGAGTTGGCCTTCTCGCGACGGATATGTTGCTCGCGGGTCTGCAACGCCATGCGCAGCGCCGGGTTGCCCCGGGCATCCCGCGACACGCCGATCAGCCGCCCCGGCAGCGAGCGCTTGTAGGACTCGCGGCAGGCGAAGTAGGCCGCATGGGGGCCGCCGTAGCCCATTGGCACGCCGAAGCGCTGGCTCGAACCGAGCACCACGTCGGCGCCCAGTTCGCCGGGCGGCGTCAGCAGCACCAGTGCCAGCAGGTCGGCAGCGACGCAGGCGAGCGCCTGGCGTTGGTGCAGGGCGTCGATGTACGGGCGCAGGTCGTGGATTTCGCCGTGGGTGTCCGGGTATTGCAGCAATGCGCCGAACACTTCCTGCTCGACCAGGCGTTCCAGCGGTCCGCACACCAGTTCGATGCCCAGGCCTTCGGCACGGGTCCGCACCACCGAGAGTGTTTGCGGATGACAGTTCTCGTCGACGAAAAAGCGCCGGCTCGGGTTCTTCGCCACCCGCCGCGCCAGGCTCATGGCTTCCGCCGCCGCCGTGGCTTCGTCCAGCAGTGACGCGTTGGCCAATTCCAGGCCGGTCAGGTCGCAGGTCATCTGCTGGAAGTTGAGCAGCGCCTCCAGCCGCCCCTGCGCCAGCTCCGGCTGGTAGGGCGTATAGGCGGTGTACCAGCCGGGGTTTTCCAGCACGTTACGCAGGATCACCGTTGGCGTGACGGTGCCGTGGTAGCCCATGCCGATCAGGCTGGTCCACACCTGGTTCTGCTCGGCATAGCTCCTCAGGCGCCGTAGCGCGGCCTGTTCGTCCAGCGCAGGTGGCAACTCCAGCGGCGCGTCCAGGCGTATCTCCGGCGGCAGCGCCTGTTCGATCAGCGCCTCACGGCTGTCCAGCCCCAGCGCCGCCAGCATGGTCCGCTGCTCGGCGTCGTCTGGGCCGATATGGCGCTGGAGAAAGGCTTCGGGCTGTTGCAGGCGGATGGCTCGGGACATGGCACGGCTCCAGTGGCGAAAGCGTCGGTGCTTTCAGTGTGGCGCAGGGGGTGGGCTTGTCCATAGACCGATCATTACGGCAGGTGTGCGGCGTGCGTGGGGGCGAGTGGGGAAAGTTCTGCAGCCTGGGTGAAAGGCCGGGGTATCCCCCCGGCCACGCTTATATCGCCTTACTCATCGAACTCGACGAAGTCGGCTTTGCGGATCATCGCGTTGATGCCTTTGGTGCGGTCGACCACCTGGGAAACCTGGAAGTCGGTGGCGGCGCTGAGGTAGGCGTAGGCCAGGGCTTCGTCGATGCCGTACTGCTCTTGCAGGAAGCGGATCGCCTCGCGGGTGGATTTCTTCATGGCCTCGTCGAGGTCTTCATCCAGGCCCAGGGTGACCCAGAACTCATCCGTTTCGCCCATGGGCTGGGCCAGCTTGCTCCCTGGAATATCCTTGCCGCCGCTTTTCAGCAGGGACAGGCGGAGGGTTGCGCGGGCCGAGCCTTCGAGGGCGGTCAGGGCGACTTCGCCATCGCCCTGGACGAAGTGTCCGTCACCGGTATAGAACAGCGCGCCGGGAACCTGGACCGGGAAGTAGGCGACGGTGCCGGCGCCCAGGTCGTTCACGTCGATATTGCCGCCGTAGTGGGCCGGTGGGACCGAATGCACTGGCTGGTCGGTGTCGGCGGCCACGCCCATGATGCCCATGAAGGGTGCGAGCGGGAAACGGATCTTCTTGCCGTTGCCGGCATCCAGTACCCCGACATAACCCTCTTTGCCCGGTTCGATGGGGGTGAAGACCGAGACATTGCCGTAGCGCTCGGGGTGTTTGGCGCTGGCATCGGCCTGGGCGGGTTTTCGCGGCAGTTCGCCGGGCAGGGCGCCCTTGCCGTGGCGGTTGGAGATCACGCCATAGGGGACGCGAGGCTCCACCGCGATGATCTCGACCTTCAGCACATCCCCTGGCTTGGCGCCCTCAATGGCGATGGGGCCGGTGACCACGTGGGGGCCGTCCTTGGAAAAGTCGTGGGCGCGATCCGATGCCGTCAGCTCCACGGCTTCCTTCAATACATGCTCGGGTTTCACGCCTTTCGAGCCGAAGTAGGCGAGTGGGTCGCGTCCCTGGTCTTCGAGGACCCCTTCATGGGAGATGGTGTCCACGGTCACGACGCTGCCCGAGGCAACCGTCAGGACAGGCTTGGCGGTGCGGTTCGGCAGGTAACCCCAGGTGACGTTCTCCAGCGACGACGGCACATAGAAATTGCCGGCATATTTGCCTTGTTCGAGTTTCGTCACCGAGGGGGAAAGGCGTTCGAGTATTTCGAACTGTTGGGATTCGGCATGGACCGCGAGGGCCAGGGGCAGGAGCGAGACGGCCAGCAGCGAGTGGGGCAGTAGACGCATGGGCATTCCTTCTTGAAGTTGTCGTCAGGGATCAGTCAAGGCTATGCAGGACAGTCCGGCAAGGTGCAGACAACATTCGTGCCATCCAGGCATGGGCGGCGATGAGGCGTAGATAGAGGACCATGCGCCCAGCTCGATGAGCGCCATTGCCTTTCTCGGTGTCCAGAACGGATGCGGATGCACTGATATGGTGCGTAATGCTTCGGGCGTTCAGGTGCTTGGAAGGGCCAGGGAGGCAGGGTATGCAGGGCTGTGCCCTGTGTGATGGCAAAAAGATATTGCGTGTGCGGTGATGGACGATGGTCATGCTTCGTTGTGGTTCAGCCCGCCTCTGGGCGAGGCGGGCCGTTTTCCACTCAGCCGATA
Organism: Pseudomonas sp. ABC1; assembly: GCF_013395055.1. NCBI lineage: Bacteria > Pseudomonadati > Pseudomonadota > Gammaproteobacteria > Pseudomonadales > Pseudomonadaceae > Pseudomonas > Pseudomonas sp. ABC1. Next base: position 1,954,216 of record NZ_CP058349.1, on the reverse strand, counting down.
CTCATCAGACTGGCATTGCCCCCCGCGGCGGCGGTGTTGACGCTGACGGCGCGTTCGATCAGCAGGCGTTCCAGGGCGATGTCGGTTTCGCCACGGGACAGGCCCTGGACGCCGACGATCGGGCCGTTGCGGCTGGCGATCTGTTTGCACAGGGCGCGCAGCTGGTCGGAGTCGCCGTGGTGCAGGACGGCGTCGAAAGCCACGTCGTCCTTGCTCCAGTCGGCTACCAGTTGGATATGCACCTGGACTGGCGCCGGCAGCTGGGTGGCGAGTTTTTCCGTCAGTTCGTCGCGTGGCCACAGGGCGTTGCCGCCGACCGCCAGCACCGCTGCCAGTTGCGCGAGCAGGTCCTGCTCGCTGTCGGCCAGGCCCAGTACCCGTTCACGCGGATGCAGGCTGTAGCTGTTGCGCTCGCCGGTCGGGCCGCGCAGTTGCAGCTCGATGCCGCTGGCCGCTTGCGCGGCGAAGCGCTGGCAGAGTTCATCCAGTTCCTGGCGCTGGTTGCCGCGCGTCCATTCGGCGAGGGCCTGCAGGGCCGGGCGTTGGACGTTGGCGCGTTGCTGCTCGAAGGCGTCGCTGTCGATGGCGGACAGGGTGCGGGTGACCGATTCGTGCGGGCGGCTGCCTAGCAGGCGGTACATATACAGCGGGCCACCGGCTTTCGGGCCGGTGCCGGACAGGCCTTCGCCACCGAACGGCTGCACGCCGACCACGGCACCGACGATGTTGCGGTTGACGTAGATGTTGCCGGCATGGGCGCTGCCAACGACCTGGGCGATGGTTTCGTCGATACGCGTGTGCACGCCGAGGGTCAGGCCGTAGCCGGTGGCGTTGATCTGTTCGATCAGTGCACCGAGGTCCTTGCGTTGGTAGCGCACCACATGCAGCACCGGGCCGAACACTTCGCGTTGCAGTTCGTCGAGGCTTTCCAGTTCGATCAGGGTCGGTGTGACGAAGGTGCCGTGGCGGCATTCGTCGGCCTCGGCGCGGGCCACCTGGTAGATATGCCGGCCCTTGGCGCGCATGGCCTGGATATGGCGCTCGATACCTGCCTTGGCTTCGGCGTCGATCACCGGGCCGATGTCCACGCTGAGTTTGTCCGGGTTGCCCAGGCGGCATTCGGCCATGGCGCCCTTGAGCATCTCGATGATGCGCTCGGCGGCGTCCTGCTGCACGCACAGCACGCGCAACGCCGAGCAGCGCTGGCCGGCGCTGTCGAAGGCAGAGGCGACGATGTCGGTGACCACCTGCTCGGCCAGTGCCGAGGAGTCGACGATCATCGCGTTCTGCCCGCCGGTCTCGGCGATCAGCGGGATCGGTCGGCCCTGGGCGTCGAGGCGACCGGCAACGCTGCGCGCAAGAATCTTCGCCACTTCGGTGGAGCCGGTGAACATCACGCCCTTGACCCGCTCGTCGGCGACCAGGCGGGCGCCAACGGTTTCTCCGTCACCCGGCAGCAATTGGACAGCGCCCGCCGGGATGCCTGCCTCCAGCAGCAGGCGTACGGCCTGCGCGGCGACCAGTGGGGTCTGTTCGGCAGGCTTGGCCAGCACGCTGTTGCCTGCGGCGAGTGCTGCGGCCACCTGACCGGTGAAGATCGCCAGCGGGAAGTTCCACGGGCTGATGCACACCACCGGGCCCAGCGGGCGGTGGCTGTCGTTACCGAAGCCGCGCGCCTGGGCGGCGTAGTAGCGCAGGAAGTCGACCGCTTCGCGCACTTCGGCGATGGCGTTGGCGAAGGTCTTGCCGGCTTCGCGCACCAGCAGGCCGATCAATGGCTGTATCTGCGCCTCCATCAGCTCAGCGGCGCGCTCCAGGGCGGCGCCGCGCTCGTCGGCGGGGGTCGCCTGCCAGATGGGCGCACAGTTGAGGGCGTATTGCAGGGCGTCGTCGACATCCTGGGTGCTGGCCTGGCTGACCTGGCCGACGACATCGCGACGGTCCGCCGGGTTGGGCAGCGGGCTGGCGGCACCGGGTGTGGTCGGCTTGGCCAGGATCGGTTCGGCGCGCCAGTCGGCATGGCTGGTGCCCAGCAGGGCGCTGGACAAGGAGCCGAGGCGATGCTCGTTGGACAGGTCGATACCGCTGGAATTGCTGCGGGCATCGCCGTAGAGGTCGCGTGGCAACGGGATACGCGGATGCGCACGGCCCAGGGTGCCTTCCTCGATGGCCAGGGTTTCCACCTGGGCGACCGGGTCGGCGATCAGTTCGTCGATGGACACCGACTGGTCGGCGATGCGGTTGACGAAAGAGGTGTTGGCACCGTTCTCCAGCAGGCGACGCACCAGGTAGGCGAGCAGCGTTTCATGGCTGCCGACCGGCGCGTAGATGCGGCACGGACGGTTCAGCTTGCCATCGGCGACCTTGCCGACCACCTGTTCGTAGAGCGGCTCGCCCATGCCGTGCAGGCACTGGAATTCGTACTGGCCGGGGTAGTAGTTCTGCCCGGCCAACTGGTAGATGGTGGCCAGGGTGTGGGCGTTGTGGGTGGCGAACTGCGGGTAGATCACCTCGGGCACCGCCAGCAGCTTGCGTGCGCAGGCGATGTAGGAGACGTCGGTGTGCACCTTGCGGGTGTAGACCGGGTAGCCCTCCAGGCCGTCGATCTGCGCGCGCTTGATCTCGCTGTCCCAGTAGGCGCCCTTGACCAGGCGGATCATCAGGCGGTGGCGGCTGCGGCGGGCCAGGTCGATGAGGCTGTCGATGACGAACGGGCAGCGCTTCTGGTAGGCCTGGATGACGAAACCGATACCGTTCCAGCCGGCCAGTTGCGGTTCGAAGCAGAGACGTTCGAGCAGGTCCAGCGACAGCTCCAGGCGGTCGGCTTCCTCGGCGTCGATGTTCAGGCCGATGTCGTACTGCCTGGCCAGCAGCGTCAGGTCGCGCAGGCGCGGGTAGAGTTCGTCCATCACGCGCTCGTACTGGGCGCGGCTATAGCGCGGGTGCAGGGCCGAGAGCTTGATCGAGATGCCGGGGCCTTCGTAGATGCCACGGCCGTTGGAGGCCTTGCCGATGGCGTGGATGGCCTGCTCGTAGGAGGCCAGGTAGCGCTGGGCATCATGTTCGGTCAGCGCGGCTTCGCCGAGCATGTCGTAGGAGTAGCGGAAGCCCTTGGTTTCCAGCGAGCGTGCGTTGGCCAGGGCTTCGGCGATGCTCTCGCCGGTGACGAACTGCTCGCCCATCAGGCGCATGGCCATGTCCACGCCCTTGCGGATCAACGGCTCGCCGCTCTTGCCGATGACGCGGTTGAGAGAGCTGGAAAGCCCCGCTTCGTTATGGGTGGAAACCAGCTTGCCGGTCAGCAGCAGGCCCCAGGTGGCGGCGTTGACGAACAGCGAAGGGCTGTTGCCTAGGTGCGGCTGCCAGTTGCCGTGGCTGATCTTGTCGCGGATCAGCGCGTCGCGGGTGCCTTTGTCGGGGATGCGCAGCAGGGCTTCGGCCAGGCACATCAGGGCGACGCCTTCCTGGGACGACAGGGAAAACTCCTGCAGCAGCCCTTGGACGATACCGGCACGGCCGCTGGCCGCTTTCTGGTTGCGCAGGGTGCTGGCGATGCGGTGTGCCAGGGTGTGGCTGGCCTTGGCCTGCTCGGCCGGCAGGCGCGCTTGCTCCAGCAGCATCGACACGGCCTCTTCTTCCGGGCGGCGGTAGGCGCTGGTGATGGCGGCGCGCAGTACCGATTGCGGCAGGACGTTCTCGGCGAATTCGAGGAACGGCTGCAGGGCCGGCTCGCTGAGGGTTTCCAGCGCGTCGCTGTCACCTTCGGCCAGGCGCTCGGCGACGCCTTGCAGTTCGGCCAGGGTGGCACCGCTCTCCAGGGTTTCCAGGTAGGTGTAGATCGCCTGCTTGATCAGCCAGTGCGGGGTGCGGTCGATGGTCTTGGCTGCCTGCTTGAGGCGCTCGCGGGTCGCTTCGTCGAGCTTGACCCCAAGGGTGGTGGTTGTAGCCATGTGGAAATCCTCTTGTACAGGCGCGGCCATCGAAGGCGGTGGCGGAACGGCGCAAAGGTATAGCTGTAATCAATTGGGTGCAACTAGGTGCAACCTTAAAATTTCGGGTAATTGGTCTAATGGATTGCTCTATCGCTATAAATGCACCCTTGTGGTGCGTTTGTGTTGAACCTGCACCGAATGGGCGCCGTATTGACGTGAAGTTGAGGTAATCGACCGTGAGTGCAACTTTTTCATTGTGTTGGGTTGCACCTTGTTGCGATCTTTGAATAGGATTCGCTCTCGCGGTGCAACCTGGCGATGTCCGCGAGTCTGTCTCTGAAAATGATTCCTGCGGCATTGGCATGGGTGTGTTGCCCGCCGCTTTCTGCCGAACGAGCCGGGCCTGGCCTGCCTCTTACATTGACCAATAACAACCATGAGGGGCTTTCATGAGCGCCAATACACCCACCCTGATCACGTTCGTGGTCTACATCCTGGCGATGGTGCTGATCGGCTTCGTTGCCTACCGCGCCACCAATAACTTCTCCGACTATATCCTCGGTGGTCGCAGCCTCGGCAGTTTCGTCACGGCGCTGTCGGCCGGCGCCTCCGACATGAGCGGCTGGCTGCTGATGGGCCTGCCGGGCGCGATCTTCGTCTCCGGGCTGTCCGAAAGCTGGATCGCCATCGGCCTGATCATCGGCGCCTGGCTCAACTGGCTGTTCGTCGCCGGACGGCTGCGGGTGCAGACCGAGCACAACCATAACGCGTTGACCCTGCCGGACTATTTCACCCACCGTTTCGAGGATGGCAGCAAGCTGCTGCGCATCTTCTCGGCGCTGGTGATCTTGGTGTTCTTCACCATCTACAGCGCGTCCGGCGTGGTGGCTGGCGCCCGTCTGTTCGAAGGCACTTTCGGCATTCCCTACGGCATCGCACTGTGGGTGGGGGCTGCGGCGACCATCGCTTATGTATTTATCGGCGGCTTCCTGGCCGTGAGCTGGACCGATACGGTGCAGGCGACGCTGATGATCTTTGCGCTGCTGATCACGCCCGTCTTCGTCATCCTGGCGCTGGGTGACTTCGGCACCGCCCTGGCCACCATCGAGGCGCAATCGGCGTCGAACTTCGACATGTTCAAGGGGCTGGGCTTCGTCGCGGTCGTATCGCTACTGGGCTGGGGATTGGGTTATTTCGGCCAGCCGCACATCCTGGTGCGCTTCATGGCGGCCAGCTCGGTAAAGGCGATCCCGGCAGCACGCCGTATCGGCATGACCTGGATGATCCTGTGCCTGGCGGGCGCGGTGGCGGTTGGTTTCTTTGGCATCGCTTATTTCGCCAACAACCCTGAGCTGGCAGGCCCGGTCAACGAGAATGGCGAGCGGGTATTTATCGAGCTGACCAAGATCCTGTTCAACCCCTGGGTCGCCGGTATCATCCTGTCGGCCATCCTGGCAGCGGTGATGAGTACCCTGAGTTGCCAGTTGCTGGTCTGTTCCAGCGCCTTGACCGAAGACTTCTACAAGGCCTTCCTGCGCAAGAATGCTTCGCAGCGCGAGCAGGTATGGGTCGGTCGGGTGATGGTGCTGCTGGTGGCGGTGGTCGCCATCCTCCTGGCCGCCAACCCCGAGAGCAAGGTGCTGGGGCTGGTGTCCTACGCCTGGGCCGGTTTCGGCGCGGCGTTCGGGCCGGTGGTGCTGTTCTCGCTGCTGTGGAAGCGCACCACGCGCAATGGCGCGCTGACCGGCATGCTGGTCGGTGCGGTGACGGTCATCGTCTGGAAGAACCTGCTGGGCCACCTCGGCCTGTACGAGATCATCCCGGGCTTCCTGTTCGCCAGCATCGCCATCGTCGTGGTCAGCCTGCTCGGCAAGCAGCCTTCGGCGACGATCCAGCAGCGCTTCGATGAGGCAGAGAAGGAATACCGGGACGCGCACATCTGATCGCACCGGCATCATCCGCCACATGAAGAGGCCCGGAGCATTTCCGGGCCTCTTTGCGTGGGCTGGCTGTTAAGCTGGCGAGCCGCCGATCAGGAGTCCGTTATGAGTACCGCGAAAGACCCACTGCATGGTGTCACCCTGCAGGCCATCCTCACCGAACTGCAGGAGCGACTGGGTTGGGACGGCCTGGCCCAGCGTATCGATATCCGTTGCTTCAAGAACGATCCGAGCATCAAGTCGAGCCTGACCTTTCTGCGCAAAACGCCCTGGGCGCGGGAAAAGGTCGAAGCGCTTTACCTGACGATCAAGCGCCAGGGCCTGCAGCGTGTTTCCTGATCAGGCGTCGTCGCTGGCGGTGCGGTAGCCATCGGCGTCCAGCAGGTTCTGCAGTTCGCTGCTGTCGCTGGGCTTGAGGCGGTAGAACCAGGCGCCGTAGGGTTCGGCATTGACTACTTCGGGAGCGTCGGCCAGTTGTTCGTTGATGGCGATCACTTCGCCGGAGACCGGGGCATAGATGTCCGAGGCGGCCTTGACCGACTCCACCACGCCTGCCTGCTGGCCGGCGGCCAGGTGCTGGCCGACCTGCGGCAGTTCGACATAGACCACGTCGCCCAGTGCTTCCTGGGCGTGATCGGAGATGCCGACGCTCACGCTGCCGTCGGCTTCCAGGCGTGCCCACTCGTGGCTGGCGGCGTAACGCAGTTCGCTGGGGATATCGCTCATGGGGGTATTTCCTCGTGGGCAGTCGTTTTGTCGGGGGAATTTACACCAGTACCTTGCCGTGGCGCACGAACGTCGGTTTCACCACGCGCACCGGGTACCATTTGCCGCGAATTTCAACTTCGGCGCGCTCCGCCGTCAGTGCCGGCACTCGGGCGAGGGCGATGGACTTGCCCAGGGTCGGCGAGAAGCTGCCGCTGGTGATCTCGCCGTCGCCGAAGCCGTTGACGCGCACGACCTGATGGGCGCGCAGCACGCCGCGTTCCTCCAGTACCAGGCCGACCAGGCGCGGCGGGCTTTGCAGGGCGTATTTCTGCCGCTCCAGCGCCTCGCGGCCGATGAAGGCGCGCTCCTCAGGCTCCCAGGCCACGGTCCAGCCCATGTTGGCCGAGAGCGGCGAGACGGACTCGTCCATGTCCTGGCCGTAGAGGTTCAGCCCGGCTTCCAGGCGCAGGGTGTCTCGGGCGCCGAGACCGATGGGGGAGATGCCGGCGCCGACCAGTTCGCCGAAGAAATCCGCGACTTCCTCGGCCGGCAGGATGATCTCGATGCCGTCCTCGCCACTGTAGCCGGTACGGGCGACGAACCAGGCGCCTTCACGCCGGCCACTGAAGGGCTTGAGGCCCAGGATCAGTTCGGAGAAGCCCGGCGGCACCAGTTCCGCGGCCTTGGCCCGGGCATGCGGGCCCTGGATCGCGAGGATGGCCAGGTCGGCCTGGTCGATGATCTCCACCGCGAAGCCTTCGGCCTGCTGGCGCATCCAGGCGAGGTCCTTGTCGCGGGTGCTGGCGTTGATCACCAGGCGGTAGTCGTCTCCGGTGAAGTAGACGATCAGGTCGTCGAGGACGCCGCCCTGCTCGTTGAGCATGGCGCTGTAGAGGGCGCGGCCGGGCTCGTCGAGGCGGGCCACGTCGTTGGCCAGCAGGCGCCGCAGGTAGTCGCCGGCCTGCGGGCCGACCACGTCGATGACGTTCATGTGGGAAACGTCGAACACGCCACAGTCGCGTCTCACCTGGTGATGCTCTTCAACCTGCGAGCCGTAGTGCAGCGGCATGTCCCAGCCGCCGAAATCGACCATCTTGGCACCCAGTGCAAGGTGCTGATTGTAGAGCGGTGTACGCTTACCCATGGGTTTCTCCTTCCGGGCCGGCACCCCGTGGGGCGCCTGATGGAGCCATTTCCCAGGTGGGAACGGCTCTTGTTCGATGGCGCGCATTGTAGCGGCAAGGGTGTTACAGGTCACGGAGCCAGGGGTCGCTACCCTGTGTAAGCCTTCCGCCATATTCTGTAATCGAGCCAGCAGGCTGCGTTATCCAGGCGTTCCCGGCGCCTGGTGTTCATTTGCCCGCCGAGCGGCGAATCAGCAGGATCACCGGCAGCAGTCCGACCAGCACCAGGGTCAGCGCTGGCAGCGAGGCGCGTGCCCACTCGCCTTCGCTGGTCATCTCGAAGATGCGCACGGCCAGGGTGTCCCAGCCGAAAGGGCGCATCAGCAGGGTGGCCGGCATTTCCTTGAGGACGTCGACGAAAACCAGCAGGGCCGCGCTCAGCGTGCCTGGCACCAGCAGCGGCAGATAGACGCGCAGGAACAGTGCCATGCCGCCGACGCCAAGGCTGCGCGAGGCTTGCGGCAGCGAGGGGCGGATGCGCGCCAGGGCGTTTTCCAGCGGACCGAAGGCCACGGCCATGAAGCGGATCAGGTAGGCCACCAGCAGGGCGGCCAGGCTGCCCACCAGCAAGGGTTTGCCGGCCCCGCCGAACCAACTGGACACAGGGATCACCAGGTGCCGGTCGAGGTAACTGAAGGCCAGCATGATCGACACCGCCAGCACCGAGCCGGGCAGCGCGTAGCCCAGGTTCGCCAGCCCGACGCTGCTGCGGATCGTACGCGACGTTGCCTGGCGCCGGGCGAACGCCAGCAGCAGCGCCAGGGTTACCGTCAGCAGCGCGGCCATACCGCCAAGGTAGAGGGTGTGCAGGATCAGCGCGACATAGCGCTCGTCCAGGTCGAAGCGTCCGCGCTGCCAGAGCCAGGCTAGCAGTTGCAGCACGGGAATGACGAAAGCGCAGGCGAAGACCAGCAGGCACCAGGCGCTGGCGGCGAAGGCCTTGAAACCGCTCAATGGGTAGAGGGCGCCGCTTCGTGCGCGCTCATTGGCCGGGCGCACGGCGCCCCTGGCGCGGCGTTCGCCGTAGAGCACCAGCATCACCGCGAGCAGCAGCAGGCTGGCCAGTTGGGTGGCGCTGGTCAGGCTGAAAAAGCCGTACCAGGTCTTGTAGATGGCGGTGGTGAAGGTGTCGAAATTGAACACCGAAACCGCGCCGAAGTCGGCCAGGGTTTCCATCAGCGCCAGGGCCAGACCTGCGCCGATGGCGGGCCAGGCCATGGGCAGCGCCACGCGCCAGAAGGCTTGCCAGGGTGTCTGGCCGAGTATCCGTGCCGCTTCCATCAGCCCCTTGCCCTGGGCGATGAAGGCCGAGCGCGCGAGCAGGTAGACGTAGGGGTAGAACACCAGCACCAGCACCAGGATCACGCCTCCGGTGGAGCGTACCCGGGGGAAGCGCAGGCCGCTGCCGAACCATTCCCGCGCCAGGCTCTGCACCGGCCCGGAGAAATCCAGCAAGCCGATGAAGACGAACGCCAGCACATAGGCCGGGATGGCGAAGGGCAGCATCAGCGCCCAGTCCAGCCAGCGCCGGCCGGGGAATTCGCAAAGTGCGGTAAGCCAGGCGAGGCTGACGCCGAGCAGCGTCACGCCGATGGCCACCCCGATCACCAGTGTCAGTGTATTGCCCAGCAGGCGCGTCATCTGGGTTTCCCACAGGTGCTGCCAGATTTCCGGGTCGATGTCGTGCCAACTGAAGGCCAGTACCGTCAGCGGCAGCAATACCAGGGCAGCGATGGCGAATGTGATGGGATACCAGCGGTACTGGGTGGGATGGGACACGCAAGACCTCGACGACGGGCAGAAAAACGCCCCGACGGAGCGGGGCGTCATGGCGCAAGCTTCAAGCCACAGGCTTCAAGCTGCAAGCGAAAAAACGTCCGGGCGCTGTACGCAGCAGAGAGAGCGGCGCCGGTCGTTCAGGTGTGCACCCTACGCTTGCGGCATGCCGTCAGTTCCAGCCGACCCGGTCCATCAGGCGAATGGCTTCGGCCTGGCGCTTGCCGGCGATTTCCACCGGAATGGTGTCGGCCTTGAACTCGCCCCAACTGGCGACTTCGGCGGAAGGCTTGACGTTCGGGTTGGCCGGGAACTCCTTGTTGCCGTCGGCGAAGATGCTCTGCGCCTCGGGGGTGGTCATCCACTCCACCAGCTTCTGTGCGGCTTCCGGGTGCGGCGCGTACTTGGTCAGGCCGATGCCCGACAGGTTGACGTGCACGCCACGGTCCTGCTGGTTCGGCCAGAACAGCTTGGCGCGCAGGTTCGGGTTCTGCTGGTGCAGGCGCCCGTAGTAGTAGGTGTTGACGATGCCGACGTCGCACTGGCCGGCGTCCACCGCGAGGATCACCGCGTTGTCATCGGCGAACACGTCGGTCGCCAGGTTGTTCATCCAGCCCTTGAGGATTTCCTCGGTTTTCTCGGGGCCGTGGGTTTCCAGCAGGGTGGCGGTCAGCGACTGGTTGTAGACCTTCTTGCTGGTGCGCAGGCACAGGCGGCCTTCCCAGTTCTCGTCGGCCAGCGCCTCGTAGGTGCTCAGTTCGCCCGGCTCGACGCGCTCCGGCGAGTAGACGATGGTGCGCGCGCGCAGCGACAAACCAGTCCAGGCGCCGGTGGAGGAGCGGTATTGCGGCGGAATGTCGGCTTCGACGATGCTCGACTTCAGCGGTTGCAGGATGCCCATCTGCTCGGCACGCCAGAGGTTGCCGCCGTCCACGGTGATCAGCAGGTCGGCCGGCGTGTTCTCGCCTTCGGCCTTGATCCTGGCCATCAGCGGGGCTTCGTTGTCGGTGATGAATTTCACCTTGACCCCGGTCTTCTTGGTGTAGGCATCGAAAACCGGCTTGATCAGCTCATCGATCCGCGAGGAGTAGACGACGACCTCGTCGGCCGCCTGCGCCGCACCGGCCAGGGTCGACAGGGAGAATGCTGCCAATAGCCATTTGCTTGCCCGCATGGGAAACGCCTCTGGTATGAAAACGGAAGTGCGATGGTAGTGAGTCTCATCTTCCAGTTCAACGCGGCATTGCCCATGGCGGTTACCGGATATTGCGTCCAGCCAGGGCGGGTGGGCCGTGGGGCCTGTGCTTGTTGATATGCATCAAGGTAAACGCTTTACGCTCTTGTTCGCCAAACGACGTAGAGGCAAACTGCCATCAGTTTCGTTCAAACGAAAGACGCTTTAGCGCTCGGGGCATATGGACCTGATAGATAAGGCACCTTCCGGCTCCTTCCATGGCAGGCCGGACGGTGCCTTTTTTGTGGGCTGTCATCTTTTGCAGCCACCAGGCAGGCCATGATCGGTGCGGTGTCGAAAGTTGCCTGAGGGCAGCGCTTGGCGTCCACCCCATCTTCGGTATTTCGCTATTGACCACCATTGGCCAACGAGAAAGCGATGACTGACTCTTCGAACAGACACACGGCACCTTGCCTGGTGCTGGTGACGGGCCTCCCCGAATGCGTCGAGCATCTGCGCGAGCGGCTGGGCATGCTCGACCTGGGCTTCGACGTCATCGTCAATCCGCCCGGACACTTCACCCACGAGGCCTTGAGCGAAGCCATGCAGATGCGGGCGGCGCTGGTCCATACCGTTCAGGTGCTGGAGCGCACGCGGGGTTCTTTCAAGTCCAGGGAGTTGGGACTGCTGCGGCGCAAATTGCTCGGTTTGCTGGAAGTGACCGGCGAACCCGCGCGCCAGCAGGACGAATCCCGGCGCGACCGAGTGAGCGGCCCCTGCAACCCCCTACCGGAATGATCGCCCCCGATGCGAACCAACCTGCCCGTCAGCGGCCATGAAGTGAGCGTGAGCGAGACGGACAACATCCTCTCGACCACCGACCTGAAAGGCCGCATCACCTACGCCAACGACGACTTCATCCGTATTTCCGGCTTCACGCAGGAGGAGCTGCTCGGGCAGCCGCACAATGTCGTGCGTCACCCCGACATGCCTGCCGAGGCGTTCGCCGACCTGTGGAACAGCATGCGCGAGCGTCGTAGCTGGATGGGGTTGGTGAAAAATCGCTGCAAGAACGGCGATCACTACTGGGTCCGTGCCTATGTGACGCCCGTGAGCCGGGACGGTCAGGTGGTGGAGTACCAGTCGGTGCGCACGCGGCCCGAGCCGGCGCAGGTGCGGGCAGCCGAAGCGCTGTATGCGCGGCTGCGCTCGGGGCGTCTGCCGCGATCCCTGACGGCTCGGCCTTTGGGCATCGGCGCGCGGGCCGCGCTGTTGTGTGTTGCCAATGTCGCTGTCGTTGGCCTGCTGGGCGTGCTGGCAGGCCAGCTGAGCTGGAGCGCCGCCCTGGTCATGACGCTGGCGGCCGGCCTGGGGATGGCGGCCTGTCTGCGCTCGCTGTTCACGCCACTGCGGCGTCTGGCCGGACGGGCGCGGCGTGTCGGCGACAATCCGGTGGGGCAACTGGTGTTCAGCGGGCGCCGCGACGAACTGGGGCAGATCGCGCTGGCCATGGACATGCTCGAAGCCGAGGCGGGTGCGGTCGTCGGGCGTATCGCCGACTCGTCCCGGCAGCTCAGCCGGCATGCCTGTGAGTTGAGCCAGGCGCTGGAGGAAAGCAACAGGAGCGCGGCGCGCCAGCAGCAGGAAACCGAGCGTGTCGCCACCGCCATCGAGCAGATGGCTGCCAGCGTGCAGGAGGTGGCGGCCAATGCCCAGCTCACCGCGCAGAGCACGCTCGCCGCCGACCAGGAAGCCGCCAGCGGCCGGCTGCGGGTTGGCGATACCGAGCAGAGCATCGTGCGCCTGTCGGATGAGATACAGCTCACCGCCGAGGCCATCCAGCGACTGGATGAACACAGCCAGGACATCAGCCGGGTGCTGGAGGTGATCAGCGACATCGCCGGGCAGACCAACCTGCTGGCATTGAACGCCGCCATCGAAGCGGCCCGAGCCGGCGAGCAGGGACGAGGTTTTGCCGTGGTCGCCGACGAGGTGCGCGGTCTGGCTTCGCGTACCCAGCGTTCGACGGCGGATATCCAGGCGATGGTCAGCACCTTGCAGAATGGCGCCCGGCAGGCAGTGGAAATGATGCAGCGCAGTCGCAGCCAGGCGCAGGACAGCGTCAGCCACGCCGGCGATGCCGAGCAGTCATTGCATTGCATCAACCAGCGGGTGCGCGAAATCAGCGACATGAGCAGCCAGATCGCACAGGCGGTGGAAGAGCAGAGCAGCGTCAGCGAGGACATCAGCCAGAGCGTGTCGAGCATCCGCGACAGTTCGGAACAGCACCTTGCCGCCAGCCAGGAAAGCCGCAGCCATGCCACCGGGGTGGCAGAGCTGGCGGAGGGGCTGCAGGAGCTGGCGCAGCAGTTCTGGCAGCGCCGGCGTACCTGATCCGACTCAGCCGAAGAACCAGTAGCAGACGCCGATCGAGGCGACCACGCCGGCGAAGTCCGCCAGCAGCGCGCAGCCGACCGCGTGGCGGGCGCGCTGGATACCGACCGCGCCGAAGTACACGGCCAGCACGTAGAAGGTGGTCTCGGTGCTGCCCTGCACGGTGGCTGCCACCAGTGCCGGGAAGCTGTCCACGCCGTGGGTCTGCATGGTCTCGATCAGCATCGCCCGTGCGCCGCTGCCGGAGAACGGCTTGACCAGCGCAGTGGGCAGCGCCTCGACGAAGCGGCTGTCCCAGCCCAGCGCCTCGACCAGCCAGCGGATACCGTCCAGGCCGAACTCCAGCGCCCCGGAGGCGCGCAGCACGCCGACCGCGCAGAGCATCGCCACCAGGTACGGCAGCAGGCTCTTGGCGACATCGAAACCTTCCTTGGCGCCTTCCACGAAGCTTTCGTAGACCGGCACCTTGCGCAGTGCCCCGACGCCGACGAAGGTCAGGATCAGGCCGAACAGCGTCAGGTTGCCCAGCAACGACGACAGTTGCGCCAGCGCCGCCGCCGACAGGCTGGCCAGCAACGCCATGAAGGCGCCCAGCAGCAGGGCGCCGGGGATCAGGTAGGCGAGCACCACCGGGTCCCACAGGTGCAGGCGCTGCACCAGCGCCACCGACAGCAGCCCGGCCAGGGACGAGGCGGAGGTGGCCAGCAGGATCGGCAGAAACACCAGGGTCGGGTCTTCCGCGCCCTGTTGCACGCGGTACATGAAGATCGACACCGGCAGCAGGGTCAGCGACGAGGCGTTGAGCACCAGGAACAGGATCTGTGCATTGCTGGCGGTGGTGCTGCTCGGGTTGAGGTCCTGCAAGGCGCGCATGGCCTTCAGGCCGATGGGCGTGGCGGCGTTGTCCAGGCCCAGGCCGTTGGCGGCGAAGTTCAGGGTGATCAGCCCCAGCGCCGGGTGTCCCGGCGGCACCTCGGGCATCAGGCGATGGAACAGCGGCCCCAGCAGGCGGGCCAGCAGGTCGACCAGACCGGCCTTCTCGGCGATACGCAGGAAGCCCAGCCAGAGTGTCAGGGTGCCGAACAGCAGCACCATCACTTCCACCGACAGGCGAGCCATGGCGAACAGGCTTTCCACCAGTGCGGCGAACACCTGGGGGTCGCCGCCGATCAGCCAGCGCGACAGCGCCGCCACCGCAGCGATCAGGAAAAAGCCCAGCCAGAGGCCGTTGAGCATGGGGTCTACCTCGGAGTCCGTGGAGCGGAGCGAAAGCCGCGATGATAAAGGTCCCGGGCGGGGAGGGCCATGCTGGCGATGTTTGGGTTTTTTGCTGACACACGCGGCAGAGGGCGGGTCCAGTCACTGCATCTGGAGTGTCGTCTGTATGCCAATCGCTCGCGTTGCCAGATCCCTCTGCATATGCGTCGTCCGCCATGCGGGGTCGTCTTCCACCTCGGTGATGCGAAAGCCCTGCCGCTCCCAGAAGGCGATGGCACCGGGCAGGAAGGGGTGGGTGTGCAGGTAGAGCATCTGTACCTGATCGGTGCTGGCGTGCGCCTCCAGCGCCTGGTACAGCCTGGCGGCCAGGCCGGTGCGGCGGTAGGCGGGGAGGACGAACAGGCGGACGATTTCCACCACGCGCAGGCCGGGGTAGGGGTGGTTCGGGAAGCGTCGGTCGTAGGGCAGATAGCCGATGCAGGCGACGATGCGCGTGCCGTCGCGGGCGACCAGGAAGCGGCCGCCCTGTGCGGGTGTGTAGTGCCGCGGGAAATCTTCCAGATCGGCGGGTATGGGGCGGTCGTGCAGCTTGGGAAACAGTTCGGCCCGTGCTTGCAGGATGAACGCCAGGGTTTCGGCGACCTGATGTGGGGGGATGTCGGTGATTTCGATCATCTGTCGAACCTGGGTGGACGCCAATCGCATGAAGTCGTTATTCCCTCTCCCCGGCCCTCTCCCGCAAGCGGGAGAGGGGGTAAAAGCTACCCCAGCAGGCTCAGTTCCCGTGCGCGGCTCATGGCCTGGGTGCGGCTGGTGACGTTGAGTTTGCCGTAGATGTTCTTCAGGTGCCATTTCACGGTTTCCGTGGAGATGTCCAGGCTGCGGGCGATTTCCTTGTTCGATTGGCCTTCGGCGATCAGCCGCAGTGCCTGGCTCTCCCGTTCGCTGAGGCCGAGGCGGGTGGCGGGTGAGTGAAGGCGTGAGGGCTCGTCGCCGGCGGGATGGTTCTCCAGCAGGTGCGCCAGGGTGGCGGTGGCTTCGTGGCGTGCCGGGAGTTTTTTCTGCAGGCAGGTGAGCAGGGGCAGCAGGTCGTCGCCGGCATCCAGCAGGCTGCGCTGGAGGCGTTGCTGGCTGGCCAGTTGCAGGACCGGTTGCAGGGTCGCGCAGGCCTTGTCGGTCTCGCCGGCCTGCCACAGTGCTTGCGCCCAGAGTACGCGCAGGCGTGCGGCGGCGAGGCGGTCGTGGCGGTTTTCCTGTTCGGCGACCAGGCGCCCCAGCAGTTTGCCGGCCTGCGCGCCCTGGCCGCTGGCCAGTGCCAGGCGGCAGCGGCTGACGGCCGCATGCTGGGCGATGGCGCGCTGGCAAGGGTGCGGGCTGTCGACCTGCGCCTGTGGTGCCAGCCGTTCGAGCTGTTGCTGCAATTGCTCGGCGCCCGGCCGGTCGTTGCGCAGCAGGCGCAGTCGTACCTGCTCGGCCAGCAGCAGCGCCTGCAAGCGCTGCCAGCGGCGCGCGATGGCCAGTTGCTGGGCGTGCTCCAGCAGGTGTTCCGCCTGCTGCGGGGCACCGTCGCGCAGGGCCTTGCGCGCCAGGCTGACGTAGCAGCGGCGCAGGCCGTCGGGTGGGCTGAAACGGTCGATCTGGTCGAGCTTGTCCGCCAGCAGGTGGTCGAGCAGGTCGTCTTCACCGCGTTCATAGGCGATTTCCGCCAGCAGCGGCGCGAGGGTGGCGCCGCTGCTGGACTGCGGGCCGGTGTAGCGCTCGGCTTGCAGCAACGCCTGGCGCGCGTGCTGTTCGGCCTCGTCGAGGTCGCCCTGGCACAGGTGGCTCTGGGCGATGATGAAGGCGCGGTAGACCGAGACGAACAGGTTGTCCAGCGGGGCGTCCGGGCTGGGCATGTGCCGTTGCACCGCCAGTGCGTCGGCATAGCGTTGGTCGACCACATGGCAGTAGCTGAGGATGTTGCACACCAGCCCGTCGACCCAGGTGTCGCCACAGGGCACTTCCTGCAACAGCGGCTCGACCATGGCCAGGCTGTCGGGGATGTTTTCGGCGAACGCCTCGCAGATGGCGCGCACCACCCGCAGCTTGACCCAGGTGCTGCGGCGCAGGCCGGAGCGGTGGTCGGCCACCAGTTGGTCGAGGTTGTCGAGCAGTTGGCGTGATTCGTCGAAGCGGAAGTAGTGCGCCAGTGCCCAGGCCAGGTTGAGTTGCAGGTCGATGCGCGAAGGGTCGAGGCTGAGTGGCAGGTGGTGCATCCAGTGCACCAGGGTGCCGATGTCACCTTCCTCGGCCAGCGATTGCGCGCTTGCGCCATCCTGCCCAGGACTGCCGACCGGCTTGCCCGCCGCCAGCGCGTGACGCACCGCCTCGGCCCACAGGCGCTGTTCGACGAACCAGCCACTGGCGCGTTCGTGCAGTTGCTTGATGTCGATCTCGGCGCAGCGGCGCAATCGGCTGCCGAGGGTTTCCCTCAGCAACGGGTGGTAGCGGAACCACGCGCCATGCTCGTCGAGGGCGGACAGGAACAGGTTGCGCTGCTCGATCCACTCCAGCATGGCCTCGCCGTCGTCGCGGCCGGTGACGGCGTTGCACAAGCCCGCGTGCAGGCGTCCGAGGATGGAGGTGCGCAGCAGGAAATCGAAGACCTCGACCGGCAGTGGATCGAACACCACTTCCTTGAGGTAGCGGGTGATGGCGCGGGTGCCGCCGCGCAGGTTGTCGATCAGTTGTCCGGGGTCGTCGCGCAGGCCGGGCGACAGCGAGGCGATCTTCATCCCGGCGATCCAGCCTTCGGTCAGCGACAGCAGGCGCTGGGTGTCCTGGCCGCTGAGGGGGACGGCGACCGTCTCGTTGAAGTAGCCGCGCGCCTCTTCGAGGGTGAAGCGCAGGTCCTGGTCGCCGACCTCCACCAACTGGTCCTGGGCCTGCAGACGGCTCAGTGCCAGGCGCGGACGGAAGCGGCTGCCGATGATCAGGTGCAGTGCCGGCGGCGCATGGGCGAGCAGGTGGCCGAGGGCGTCGTGGACGCCACGGTCGTCGATGACATGGAAGTCGTCGATGATCAGGAACAGGTCGTGGGGGCAGTCGTGCAACTGGTTGATCAGCTCGGTGAGCAGTTGCTGCGGGCTGGTGGGCGTGTGCTCCTCCAGGCGCTGCCAGAAGTCGGCGTCCCAGCCCTGGTAGAGCGGGCGCAAGGCGTGCAGCAGGTAGGGCAGGAACTGCCAGGGGTTGTCGTCGTCCTCGTCGAGGCTGAGCCAGGCGACGCTTTCGCCCTGTTCGGCCAGGCAATGGTGCCACTGCGCCAATAGAGTGGTCTTGCCGAAGCCGGCGCCCGCGCTGACCAGCGCCAGGCGCCGCAGGCGTACCCGGTCGAGCTGTTCGAGCAGGCGCGGGCGTTGCAGCAGCACGCCGGGGGAACGCGGCGGGACGAACTTGGTGAGAATCAGCGGCAAGCCCCGGGTCAGGCGCAAGGGCCCCGATGCCAGGGGTGCTGATTGGGGACGTGTCGGGTGCGGGCGCTTCATCCGCGTCTGGCCCTCTGCTTTTTTGGCTTGTTCTTGTTGTATCCCAGTGCCGGGTGGGTTGCCAGGGGCGTGCCGCGCTAGAGCGGTCGAACCTGCCTATGCACTGATCTGGCGCATAAGAATATACCCACCCGCCGCGCATCAGCCCCCCCATCCGGGTGGTTTCGCCGACTTCGGGTATGCCCGTACCGTTTTCGTGGGTAAGGCGCGATTCGCCACTCGCCAGCCCGGCGAAAGGCTCCCGCCAGTCCAATCAGATCGAGGACGGTTAGATGACGCTAAGCAAACAACAATTGCTGCAAGCCTACCGGAAGATGCGCGAAATCCGTGCATTCGAGGAGCGCCTGCACCAGGAAAACACCAGCGGCGATATTCCCGGATTCATTCACCTGTACACCGGTGAGGAGGCGATCGCGGTCGGGGTCTGCGAGAACCTGACGGACTCCGACTACATCGGTTCCACCCACCGTGGCCACGGCCACTGCATCGCCAAGGGCTGCGATATCCACGGCATGATGGCCGAGATCTTCGGCAAGGACAGCGGCTTGTGCCGGGGCAAGGGCGGCTCGATGCACATCGCCGACCTGTCCAAGGGCATGCTCGGCGCCAATGCCATCGTCGGCGGTGCGCCACCCCTGGCCATCGGCGCCGCGCTGACCGCCAAGACGCTGAAGACCGGCGGTGTCGGCGTGTCCTTCACCGGCGACGGCGGCTCCAACCAGGGCCTGGTATTCGAGGCCATCAATATGGCGGTGGTGCTGCAACTGCCGGCCGTCTTCATCTTCGAGAACAACGGCTACGGCGAGGCCACCGGGCATGACTACGCGGTTGGCGGGCGTGACATCGCCAAG
This sequence comes from Pseudomonas sp. ABC1, assembly GCF_013395055.1. NCBI lineage: Bacteria > Pseudomonadati > Pseudomonadota > Gammaproteobacteria > Pseudomonadales > Pseudomonadaceae > Pseudomonas > Pseudomonas sp. ABC1. Next base: position 1,935,515 of record NZ_CP058349.1, on the reverse strand, counting down.
CGTGCCGCCGGCTTCGGCCTGCCGGCGGTGACGGTCGACGGCACCGATTTCTTCGCCGTCTACGAAGCCACCGCCGAGGCGGTCAAGCGCGCCCGTGAAGGCGGCGGCCCGAGCGTGATCGAGGCCAAGGCCTTCCGCTGGCACGGTCACTTCGAAGGCGACCCGGCGCTGTACCGCGCCGAGGGTGAGGTGCAACGCCTGCGTGAGCAGCACGACCCGCTGAAAATCTTCGCGGCCAAGGTCAAGAAACAGATCACCCAGAAAGAACTGGCGGCGATCGACGCAGAGGTCGAGGCGCAGGTCGACGACGCCGTGGCGCAAGCCCGTGCCGCCGCCTACCCGGCCCCGGAAAGCCTGCTGACCGACGTCTACGTGTCCTATTGAGGGTGATAACAACATGGCTATAAAAACCTATCGTGAAGCGGTCAAGGAAGCCCTGGCCCAGGAAATGGAACGCGACGAGCGCGTGGTGCTGATCGGCGAAGACCTGCGTGGCGGCCACGGCGGCAATGCCCCGGAAGAAGCCCGTGTGGAAGCGTTCGGCGGCGTGCTCGGGGTGACCAAGGGCTTGTGGACGCAGTTCGGTTCCGACCGTGTGATCGACACGCCGATCACCGAGTCGGCGATCATCGGCATGGCCGCTGGCGCCGCGGCCACCGGCCTGCGCCCGGTGGCCGAACTGATGTTCATGGACTTCTTCGGCGTCAGCCACGACGCGCTGTACAACCAGGCGGCCAAGTTCCGCTATATGTTCGGCGGCAAGGCCAAGGCGCCACTGGTGATGCGCGGCATGATCGGCGCCGGCTTCTCGGCGGCGGCGCAGCACTCGCAGTCGCCCTACAACATCTTCGCCACCACGCCGGGGTTGAAGGTGGTGGTGCCGTCCACGCCCTACGACGTCAAGGGCCTGCTGATCCAGTCGATCCGCGACGACGATCCGGTGGTGTTCTGCGAACACAAGATGCTCTACGACCTCAAGGGCGAGGTGCCGGAAGGCATCTACACCATCCCGCTGGGGGTGGCCAACTACACCCGCGAAGGCGAGGACGTGACCATCATTGCCCTGTCGGCGATGGTGCACAAAGCCAACCAGGTGGCCGACAAACTGGCCAAGGAAGGCATCTCGGTGGAAGTGGTCGACCCGCGCACCATTTCGCCGCTGGACGAGGAGGGCATCCTCGAGTCGGTGGCCTCCACCGGTCGCGTAGTGATCGTCGACGAATCGGCGGCGCGCTTCGGCTTCGCCCATGACGTGGCGGCGCTGATCGCCTCCCAGGCGTTCCACTTCCTCAAGGCGCCGGTGGCCCTGGTCACGCCGCCACACACCCCGGTGCCGTTCTCGCCGGCCCTGGAAAAACTCTGGATTCCCAGTGTCGAGCGCATCGAGGCCGCTGTCCGCCAAGTGCTGGAGGATTGAGCCATGAGCGATATCAAGACGCTTGAAATGCCCAAGTGGGGCCTTTCCATGGAGGAAGGCACGCTCTCGCAATGGCACGTCCAAGTGGGCGACAGTTTTGCCAAGGGCCAGGAAATCTGCGAGATCGAGACCAGCAAGATTTCCAACGTGTTCGAAGCGCCGTTCGCCGGTACCCTGCGCCGGGTGATCGCCCACCAGGGCGATACCTTGCCGGTGGGGGCGGTGCTGGCGCTGGTGGCCGAGGCGTCGGTCAGCGACGCTGAACTGGATGCTTTCGCCGCCAGCCTGGGTGCGGCGGCGCCAGCGGCTCCCTCGGCGCAACCTGCCGAGGCGCCGGTCGCCGTGGCGAGCGCCCCGGCACCTGCTCCCGTTGCCAGTGCGGCTCCTCCGGTCGCGGCGGTGCCTGCCGCTCCAGTCAAACCGGCGACCCCAGCGGGCCAGACCCAGGTGCCGGCCAGCTTGCAAGGCAGCACCGATGCCGCCCAGGTCAAGGCCACGCCCCATGCTTTGCGCCAGGCCGAGCGCCTCGGTGTCGATCTGGGCAAGGTCAGCGGCAGTGGCCGCGAAGGCCGAGTCTCGGTGGCTGACCTGGAGCGTGCCATCGTTGCCGCCGGTGGCCGTGTCGCAGCGCCCGCCTTGCCGACGCGCTCCGGCAAGGCACCGCGCTCGCTCGCCGATGACAGCCAGGTGCCTGCCACACCGCTGGCGCGCCGGCTGGCCGCCCAACTGGGCATCAACCTGCACGATTGCCGCGCCAGTGGTTCGCGTGGCCGGGTGAGCCGTGACGACGTGCAGGCCGCTGCGCTGCTGCGCGACGGGCCGCAACGGGTCGAGGTTGTCGCTGCCGAAGCCGCGGCGCCGGTCTTCGAGAACCTGCCGATGTCCGGCATGCGCCGCGCCATTGCTGCGCGTCTGCAGGAGTCCAAGCGCAACTCGCCGCACTTCCGCCTGACCGTCGACCTCGACCTGGAGCGCCTGCTGGCGCTGCGCCAGGAGATCAACGCCGGTGTGCCCAGCGTCAAGGTCTCGGTCAACGACCTGCTGGTCAAGGCCTGTGCCCAGGCGCTGGTGGCCGTGCCGGATGTCAACGTGCAGTTCGATGAGGCCAGCCAGAGCATTCGCCGTTTCACCGATGCCGATATCTCGGTGGCGGTGGCGCTGCCGACCGGGCTGATCACGCCGATCGTGCGGGGGGCCAACCGAAAGTCGGTCAGCGAGGTGTCGCGGGAAATCCACGCGCTGGTGACCAAGGCCAAGGCCGGCACGCTCAAGCCCGAGGAGTTCCAGGGCGGTACCTTCAGCATTTCCAACCTGGGCATGCTCGGCGTGCGCCAGTTCGACGCCATCATCAACCCGCCGCAGGGCGCGATCCTCGCGGTCGGCGCCGGCGAGGCGCGGGCGGTGGTGCGTGATGGACAGATCGTGGCGCGCCAGCAACTGACGGTGTCGCTGTCCTGTGACCACCGGGTGATCGACGGGGCGCTGGGCGCGGTCTTCCTCAAGGAACTCAAGCGCCTGGTGGAAACGCCGAGCCTGATGCTGGTCTAGGAGCCGTGCCATGAGCGAGCAATACGATGTACTGGTGATCGGCGGTGGGCCGGGCGGCTATGTCGCCGCCATCCGCGCCGGCCAGCTCGGCCTGCGCACCGCGCTGGTGGAGAAGCAGCACCTGGGCGGCATCTGCCTGAACTGGGGCTGCATTCCGACCAAGGCGCTGCTGCATGGCGCCGAGGTGGCACACAGCATCGCCCATGCCGGCGAGCTGGGTTTCAGCGTCGGTGAGGTGAACTTCGATCTGCACAAGCTGGTGCAGTTCAGCCGCTCGGTGTCACAGCGGCTGACCAGCGGGGTCGAGTATCTGTTGAAGAAAAATGGTGTGACGGTGATCGACGGCACCGCGCGCCTGAGTGGCAAGGGCCAGGTGGTGGTGCTCGACGCCGAGGGTGGCGAGCGCGACTACCGGGCCGACCACGTGATCCTCGCTACCGGTGCCCGGCCGCGTCCGCTGCCGGGCATCGAACCGGACGGCGAGCGCATCTGGACCTACTTCGAGGCGCTGTTGCCCAAGCGCCTGCCGAAGTCCCTGCTGATCATCGGTTCGGGTGCCATCGGCGTCGAGTTCGCCAGCCTCTACAACGACCTCGGCAGCGAGGTGACGCTGGTGGAGCTGGCCGGGCAGATCCTGCCGGTGGAGGATGCCGAGGTGTCGGCGGTGGTGCGCAAGTCGTTCGAGCGGCGCGGTGTCCGCGTGCACACCCAGACCCAGGTCACTGCGGTGCAGGTCACTGCTGACGGTGTGCGCTGCACGCTGCGCAGCGCCAGTGGCGAGCAGGTGCTGGAGGTCGAGCATGTGCTGTCGGCGGCGGGTGTGGAGCCCAATGTCGAAGGGCTCGGGCTGGAGGCACTGGGTGTGGAGCTGGAGCGCGGCTTTATCAAGATCGACCAGGCCTGCCGCACCAATGTCTTCGGCCTCTATGCCATCGGCGACGTGGCCGGGCCGCCGTGCCTGGCGCACAAGGCCAGCCATGAAGGGGTGATCTGCGTCGAGTCGCTGGCCGGCGTCGAGGGTGTGCATGGGCTGGATCGTAGCCATGTGCCGGGCTGCACCTATGCCAGGCCGCAGGTCGCCAGCCTGGGCCTGACCGAAGCCGCGGCGCGGGCCAGCGGTCGCCCCTTGAAGATCGGCAAGTTCGCCTACCAGGGCAACGGCAAGGCCCTGGCCAGCGACGAGCCGGAGGGCTTCGTCAAGACGATCTTCGATGCCGAGACCGGCGAGTTGCTGGGGGCGCACATGGTCGGTGCCCAGGTCACCGAGCAGATCCAGGGCTTCGGTATCGCCCATGCGCTGGAAGCCACGGACGAAAGCCTGCTGTCGGTGATCTTCGCCCACCCGACCCTGTCGGAGGCGATGCACGAGTCGGTCCTTGCCGCCAACGGCCGGGCGCTGCACCAGTAAAAGGCCATGCGCTCAGGGTGCGCCAGGCATGGCACACCCTGAGCGCTCGGTAGCCTGGTCAGTGGGGGCTGGCCGGTCCTTCGCCAGGGGCCGCATGGAACTCCACGAACAGCCGCACGGCGCCACGCGGCTCGACGAAGTGCAGCACCTGCGGCGCGACGATCCCCGGCTGGCCGGGCACCAGCACGACATCCAGGCCCCAGTCGGCCACGCAATAGCGCAGCTCGCCTTCGAGGACGTGGATCAGTGCCCAGACGCCGGGCTTGGTCGCGTGGTCCTTGCGCAGGGCGGCCGGCAGGCTCTGTTCGTCGAAGTCGGCCGTGCGCCGGTAGGCGCGGACATCCTCTGGCAATCGCGTGGGGTAAGCGCGTGCATCAGGCTCGCTCATGCTGTTTTCCTGGCTGGGCGGTGGCGGTGGTGCCGACATGGCCATGGTGCTGCTCGTAGTGTCGCCAGAGGTTGGCGGCGATACGCTGGGCCAGGGCGTCGGCCTCGGTGCGCAGTGCCGTATTGCTCAACTCGGCAGTGGTCAGTTGGAACAGTCCCAGCCAGCGCTGGAACAGTGCCTCGCTGAGACCATGCAGCGCCATGTGCTTGGGCATCGGCGCGCCGCCGAAGCGCTTGGTGCCGAGCAGCAGCGCCGACCAGAAGTCGCACAACTGGTCCAGGTGCGCAGGCCAGTCGCCGACGTGCCCGTCGAAGATCGGCCCCAGCACCTCGTCTGCCCGCACCCGGGCGTAGAAGGCTTCGACCAGCGCGCGGATTTCCGCTTCGGTGCACAGGGCGGGCGGCGATTCCGGGTGACTCATGGGTGCTCTCCGATCAGAAGGAATAGTTCAGCCCGGCGCTCAGGCTGCGTCCGCTGCCGCTGAGGAAGGTCGGCTGGCTGGCATCGGCACGGTTGCGGATGACGAAGGTGCTGGCGTAGGTCTTGTCCGTCAGGTTATCCCCTTGCAGGTAGACCGAGAAACCTTCGCGCACCTGATAGTCCAGCTTCAATCCCCACAGGGCATAGGCGTCCTGATAGTTGTTGCGGGTGTTGGCGTGGTCGGTGGGCGAGTCCTGCGGTACCCAGCGCAGGTTCGGGCCGAAGCGCAGGGGGCCGCTGCGCAGCAGCAGTTCGCCGTTCAGCAGGTGGCGCGGGACACCGGCGATGCGGTTGCCGGAATACTCGCCGCCCTGGAAGCGGAAGTCGCTGAAGGTCCAGCTCATGCGCCAGTCCAGTGCGGTCTCGCCGTCCAGCAGCAGTGCCGGCAGCGGCTGGCTGCCGTTCAGCCCGGCCTCGATGCCACGGTGACGGGTACGCGAAGCGTAGTTGTAGGTGCCGACTTTCACCCCCAGGCTGTCGGTGGTGGAGATCAGTTCATCGTCGATACGGCTCTGGTAGACCGACAGCGCCCAGTCCAGTCCGCCATTGGCCAGCAGCGAGCCATTGCCGCCCAGTTCCAGGGTGGTGCCGCGCTGAACGTCCAGCTTGACCAGGTCGCTGCTGGCGGACGCCGGGTTGTTCGCCGCCACCGTCGATGTGACGATTTCCCAGAATGTCGGGGCTTCGTGGCTGCGGCTGAGGTTGGCGTACAGGCGCACCTGCGGCGAGGGCGTCCAGACCAGGCCGACCTTGGGTGTCGTGTAGTTCCACTGCTGGTCGAGCCGTTGCCGGGAACTCTGGCCCTGGCTCGGCTGGCGGAGGTTGCCCGCATCGCGGCTGACCTGGCTCCATTTCAGTTCGGTGACCAGCAGCCACTGGCTGGCGAGGTGCCAGTCCAGCCCCAGTTGCAGGTCGAGGTTGCGCGCTTGCAGGTCCAGCGTGGCGAACGGTGTCGCACTGTAGCGCGAGCCATTCTGCGGGTTGTTGGCGTACAGCTTGCGGTCCATGTCGCTCTGCGACCAGGAACTGGCGAGGCGGTAGTCGAAGTGCTCGGCGCGCCCCTGCAATTGCCACTGGGCGCCGACAGTGTCGGTGTCGGTGACGGTGTGGCTGAGCGGGTCGACGAAGGTGTCGTCGGTGTTCTGCGCATAGATGCCGAAGGTCTGGTTCAGTTGCTCGTCGCCCCAGCGGCTGCGGTTGGCGATGCGCAGTTGCTCGGTTTCGCGGTGCGGGTCGCGGCGGTAGATGTTCAGCAGGTTGTCCTGGGGCGTGGTGCCGTCGCCCAGTACGCTACGCGGCTCGGATTTCAGGCGGGCCTTGGTGATGACGTTGGGAATGTTGAACTTGAGCGTGCCCCAGTTGAGGTAGGTGCGGTTGTCGAAGTCCTCGCCGCGACGGAAGCCGAAGTTGCTCTGCAGCAGGGTGCGGCGTGAGTTCGAGTGATGGCGGTAGCCGTCGTAGCTGTCGTTGCTCAGGCTGACCCGGGCATCCAGGTCGCCCTGTTGCAGGCCGCCGGCCAGTTGCTGGCCGTAGCGGCCGAAGCTGCCGCCCTCCAGGCGCAGGTGGGCGCGCTCGTCGGCGCCGGTCAGCGACTGGAAGTCCAGCTCGCCGCCGAGGCTGGTGGCACCGGGCGAGCCGGCATTGGCGCCACGGCGGACGCTGATGTGGGACGCGTTGCGCGGTTCCAGCAGGCTGATGACGAAGGAGCCGTCCGCCTCGTTCAGCGGCAGGCCGTCCTGCAACAGCAGGACGCCGCGGTTGACCGGGTTGCTCTGGATGCCCGAGCCACGGATGTTCAGGCGTGGCTGGTCGGTACCGCCGAAGAACTCCTGGATCACCACGCCCGGCTGGTAGTCCAGCGCGTCGCGCAGGCTGGCCAGGCGCGTTTCCTGCTGCGGCTCGCTGAGGTTGGTGCCGCCCGGCACCCGCGCCAGGCGTTCGCGTACCTGGCTGGCCGATGGCGTCAGCGAGGTGCTGCTGGCCTGGCCCTTGATGTCGAGCGGGCTCAGTTCGGTCGGTTCGGCGGCCTGGGCCGCGAGCGGCAGGCTGGCCAGCAGCAACAGCCAGGGCATGCGGCGGGAGGGGGGCAACGGACGGTACGGCATGCGGATCTCCAGAGAGACAAAGGGGTGGACATCACCCGTGCGAGAGGAATTTCCATCGGTCATGGCGTCGGCGGGTGAGCGCCAGGGCCAGGGTTTTGCAACGAATCGGTCGAGTCGCGGGAGCGGCAGGCCAGTGGATTTCGGGCGTCGTTTCATGAGCAGTCGGGCTCCATGGCGACCAGTCGCGCTTGCAGGCACTGGGCGAGGTGCCGTCGCGCGTCGTCGTCGGATGCCTCGTCCAACCCCAGGTGCTGGGCGCGGCCCTGGTGCAGCAACAGGCATTGGTCGGCCAGCTCCACCACTTCATGGGGCTGGTGGCTGACGCAGAGCAAGGCCGCGCCGCTGTCGCGCAGGTAGGTCCGGCACAGCTCGATCAGGTTGTTGCGCAGTGCCGGGTCGAGGGCGGAGAAGGGTTCGTCCAGCATCAGCAGGTCCGCCTGCACGGCGAAAGCACGCGCCAGGGCGGCCCGTTGCGCCATGCCGCCCGAGAGCTGTCCTGGCCAGAGGTTGGCTGCTGCCGACAGGCCGGTACGTGCCAGCCATCGTTCGGCGTTCTGCCGGGCCTGGTGAGGCGCTTGGCCGGCGGCCTGCAGGGCGATCAGCAGGTTGTCGAGCACTGTCTGCCAGGGCAGCAGGCGAGGCTCCTGGAAGACCAGCACCGGCCTGGCGAAGGTGTTGCGGCATTCGCCCTGCAAGGGCGCGAGCAGCCCGGCGGCGACCTTGAGCAGGGTGCTCTTGCCGCTGCCGCTGGGGCCGAGGATGCCCAGGCGTTGGCCAGGGCTCAGGCGCAGGTCGAGCGCCTCTACCACCGGCGTGCGCCCATGGCCGAGGCTCGCGTGTCTTAGCTCAAGCATGGCCGTTCTCCTGCCAGGCGCAGAGACGCCGCTGGATCGGTTGCAGCAGGGCGAACTCCAGCAGTGCCACCCACAGCAGTACCAGCAAGGCCCAGGCATAGATGCCGGCGTTGTCGAGGATGCTGCGGGCATTGGCCAGAGCGTAGCCGACGCCGTCCTCGGCACCGAGCAACTCGGCCATGACGATCAGCCTTACACCGCCGCACGTGGCGATCAGCAGCGCCGACGAGAGCGGCGCAGCCAGCGCGGGTACATACAGATGACGCAGGCGCTGCCAGGCCGAGAGGCGATAGACCGTCACCATTTCCGTGAGGTTGCGGTCGACCAGCAACATGCCCTTGACCGTGTTCACGTACATGCCCGGTGCCAGCATCAGGATGCTGATGAACACCACCATGCGCGTGCCCAGACCGAACCAGAGCATAGCCAGCACCACGACCACCACCGGTGGGATCGCCATCAGCAGCCAGCGCAACGGTTCGAGCAGGCCGCGCAGGCGCGCATCCAGCCCGGCCAGCACGCCCAGGCTGAAGCCCAGCAGGCAACCCAGGCTGACGCCGGTGGCGATTCGCCCGAGGGTGGTCCAGGCCTGTTGGCGGGCCTGGGCATCGGTCGCCAGGCGTAGCAGCGCTTGCAGCGTTTCCAGCGGTGTCGCCATCAGCAGCGGGCTGCTGTGGCTCGCCAGGTACTGCCAACCGAGCAGCAGCGCCAGGACGCCGACGACGGCCCAGCCAGGCGCGGTGCGCCGCCGGGACGGGATAGGGCGCTGGCTCATGGTCCGTACAGTCCATCATCCGGCAACTGTCCGCCGATCAGCTCGGGTGACTGCCGCAGCAGGCGCGCATACAGGGCCTGCAGCTGCGGGCGGAAGTCCCGCGCGGAATGCAGGTCCAGGTCCACCGTGCCAATCGCTTCCTCCAGCGCCTCGACCGGCATGTGCGGCCAGTGGCGGTGCGCCAGTTCGGCACAGGCCCGGGGTTGTTGCGCACACCAGCGCGCCGACTGCGCATAGGCGTCGGCCACATGGGTATTCAGTTCGCTGTCATCGGCGACGTTACGGCTGGCCATCAACCCGGCGATCGGCAGTTGCGCGGCGTCGGGGAAGACCTGCGCCCAGGCCTGCTCCAGGCTCTGCACGCGGTACAGCGGTGCGCCGCCCTGCTGCCGGTTGCGTTGCAGCAACAGAGAGGCGGCCGGCTCGACCAGCAGGATGTGCTCGGCCTGTTTTGCCTGCATCAGGGCAATCGCGTCCGGGCCGCTGCGCAGGGCGCGGAAGTGGATGTCCTTGCCTGCTTCGAGCCGCAGCTCGCCGAGCACTTCGTTCAGCAGCAGGCCGGGAAACTCGCGCTGGATCGGCGACAGCACCGTCTCGCCGCGCAGGTCGGCGAAGCCCTTGACCTTTGGATCGCGGCTGATCAGCCAGACCACGTTCCACACCGAGGTGTTCAGCAGCCTGACCGGCTCCCCACGGTTGCGCAGCAGCGCCGGCAGGATTACCGGCGCCGCGCTGTAGTCGATCTGGCCTTGCAGCAGGAGGGCGCGCAACTGGTCCGGGCCGTCCCACTGGCGGAACTCGACGTGTTCGGCGTAGGCGTCCAGCGCCCCGCTATCCAGCATGTGCAACAGCGGCAGGCTGAAGATCGCGTTCGGGCCGGCCAGGCGGATCGTCTCGACTTTCTTCGTTGGTGCGGCTTGCGCCGACAGGCAGGCGAAGGCTGAAAGAAGTAGGCAGGAAAGCCAGATACGGGTGCGAGGCATGGGCGTCTTCTTCGCAGGATGAATGGGTTTTCATTACAGATGCGAATCATTCCACGTTTGTCGGAATTGCCCCATGACATTTGTTAAGACCGGCAGCCGAACCTGCGAGGCTGTGCCGCAGGTGGATCGTTGGCGGGCTTGCACACGCGTTGGCCGGGCCTTTCGGAGGTCGTGTATTGCCGATCATGGGGATGAGAAATATCCTTGATCGACAACTCCTCTCGATAGCGCAGGCCTGCCCCATGACGAACGCCAAGGTGCCGCTGGCATACAGGCAGGCCGACAGCCTGCTGGCCGCCCATCCCCTGTTCGAGTCGATGCCGGAGCCGGTCAGGACGGCGCTGCTGGCGGATGCGGTACTGAAACACTCGGCGGCGGGTGTTTTCCTGTTCCGCGAGGGCGAGCCGGCCCACCACTATCTATTGATCGAGAGCGGCCAGGTCGAGGTGCTGCGCTTCAACATGGATGGGGACGAGCGGGTGTTCAGCCAGTTTGGTCGGGGACAACTGGTCGCCGATGCGGCGATGTTCATGCCCCATGGGCGCTATCCGATGAACGCCCGCACCACCCAGGAGACGCGCTACTGGCGTTTGAGCCAGCAGGCGTTGCTGGATGCCTGTGAGCGTTTTCCGCAACTGTCGCTGCGGTTGTTGCAGTCCCTCAGCCATCGGCTCTATCGGCGCATCAACGAGGTCGAGTGGATGACCAGCAGCTCGGCGGCCCAGCGGTTGGCGGCCTACCTGTTGCTGCAATACCAGCAGCAGGGCGCCGCCATCGAACTGCCCTTGAGCCAGCGGCAGCTGGCGGCCAACCTCGGCATTCGTGCCGAGTCCCTGAGCCGGCTGTTCTCCGACTGGCAGCAGCATGGCTACGTCAAGGGTCGCCAGCGGCATTGGCAGTTGCTGGAGTTGCAGCACATTACCCAGTTGGCGGACGGGGCGCAGCGGTCGTTCTGATTGGCGAATCGATTCAGGCAATTGCATGACGTTTTTCTTCCCTCTCCCTGGCCCTCTCCCGCAAGCGGGAGAGGGGGGCAGAAGCGTGCGGAATGAAGAGAGTCATGCGATTACCTTGGGGGACGGTTGGAGAAGCTGGACGCTCATTCCCGCTTTCCTCTACCGTAGAGCCCTTCTTCACCCACGCAGACCGATCATGAACTTCGCCAGTCCCCGTCCACTGTTCTTTCTCGCTTTCCTCGCCTGCCTGCTGATCATGGTGGCCGCGCTCTATCTGGAGCATGTCGTCGGGCTGGCGCCTTGCCCGCTGTGCATCGTGCAGCGCATCTGCGTGATCGGTTTCGGCCTGGCCTGCCTGGCGGCCGCGATCCACGATCCGGCGCGGACCGGGCGTCGGATCTACAGTGCTATCGCCCTGCTGTTCGCCTTGGCGGGGGGCGCCACGGCGGCTCGTCAGGTCTGGTTGCAGAGCGTGCCGGCCGACCAGTTGCCCAGTTGCCTGCCCAGTCTCGAATACATGATGGAGGCGCTGCCGTTCCAGGACATTGTCCGCCTGGTGCTGCACGGCACCGCCGAGTGCGCCGAAGTGAGCTGGACGCTGCTGGGCATGAGCATCCCCGAGTGGAGCCTGCTGGCGTTCGTCGGCATGCTGGTGTTCGCTGTCTGGCAGGCCGTCCGCCCGGGGCGTTGAGGGAAACATCTGGCTTCTACAAGCGTCTCGGGCCATGATGGACGGACGGTATCGATGATAGTCATACCCAATTGAACGCTGCCGTCCATGCCGCTCATCCGCACGGATTCCATGGCGCCCATGTGCCCACGAACGAGGTGAATACACATGCTGGAAAGCTGCCGTAATGCCCAGGAGCGCTGGGGAGGCGTCCATCTGCTGATCGATCGCTGGTTGCAGGAGCGCCATGAACTGGTGCAGGTCTATGCCGACCTGCAACGGGCGCAGGCGACTACGAAGGAAAGCCGGCAGCGTTTCTGCCAACTGCTGCTCGACTATGTTTCCGCGGGCCATTTCGGTGTCTACGAGCAACTGGTCAGGGAAGCCGAAGCCTTTGGCAATCATCAGGGGATCGAGCTGGCGACACGCATCTACCCGCGTTTGCAGGCAATCACCGAGCATGCGCTGGCGTTCAACGACCAGTGCGAGCGAGCCGCGGAAGATGCCGCACTGGTCGATGAATTGCACCAGATCGGGCAACTGCTGCACGAGCGTTTCGAACTGGAAGACTGCTTGATCGAAGTGCTGCATACCGCACACCGCCAGGTGCCCGAAACGGTCTGACTACTTCGCTCTCTTGGCGAGTGGCGGGGAGCGGTCTAGTATGGCCGCACCCCAATCGCCAGGAGGCGCATTCATGTCTTCGAAGAAGCAATCGCTCACCACCCCGCTGCACCTTCTGCAGCAGCTCTCCCGCAGTCTGATCGACCATCTGGAAAAGGCTTGCGAGAAAGCCCGGGAAGAGGCCGAGCAAATCCTCGCCAAGCTGGAAAAGCAGCGTGGCAAGGCCCAGGAAAAACTGCTCAAGGCGCGTACCCAGCTCGACGAAGCGGCTTCTGCCGGCAAGGCCAAGGCGCAGGCCAAGGCGCGAGCGCGTATCGGTGAACTGGAAGACCTGCTGGCGCTGCTGCAGACCCGCCAGGGCGAAACCCTGACCTATATCTCCAAGCTCAAGCAGGATGCCGAGCACAGCCTCAAGCTGGCGTTGGGTGTTGCGGATGTCGAGCGTGCCGCCAGTCAGGCGCTGGAGCAGGGTGTGGCGCCCAAGGCGACCAGTCGCCGTCGTACGCCGGCCGCCAGCAAACCCGCTGCTGCGGCCAAGGCTCCTGCTGCCAAACCGGCTGCCGCCGCCAAGCCTGTCGCTAAACCCGCTGCCAAGCCTGCTGCTGCCAAACCTGCCGCCAAGCCAGCGGCCAAGCGCCCCGTTGCCAGCAAACCGGCAGCGTCCACCGCTCCAGCGGCGAAGAAGCCTGCCACTCCGGCCGCCAAGCCCGCACTCGCCAGCACTGCCAGCAAACCAGCGGCGCGTCGTCCTGCGGCCCGCAAGCCGGCTGCCAAGCCCGCTCAGAAGCCTGCCAGCTCGGAGTGAGTCGCTTGGGCGGCGGCGCGCAGTCGTTGCGTGTCGTCGTCCGTGGGCAGGTAATGTTCCAGCCATGTCTCGGCCTGCCGCTCGGCTGGCCAGGCATGGCTGAGCGCCTCCAGGCGCTGTAGCGCCATTCGCTCCGCATCCAGTTCCAACGCCTTGAGCCGCTCGCGCAGGTCGTGCAGGCCGTCGTCGCGCTGCGCTGCCGCACGCCAGGCCATGCGCAGTTGCCGCAGTGGTTGGGTGATCTCTCGCTGCCAGTCGCCGATGCGCGCCTGCAGGCTTTCCAGGCGCTGCGCGCTGAAGGCGACCCGGCGTGTTTCCAGCCAGCAGCAGCACAGCAGCAGGCAGACATCCAGTCCATGTTCCCGCTGTAGTCGCAGGCAGGTGTCCTGGATACCGGGCTTTACATAGCAATGCAGGGCGAAAGGCCAGAGAGCGGGGTTGTGCATGACGATTTTTTCTCGCTGAGCGCAATGGCGCGCTGGACGAACTGATAAACTCCGCCGCCATTATGATCCGACTATTGAATCTCTCTCTACAGCGTGGTCCCCAGCGTTTGCTGGATGGCGCCGAGCTGACCCTGCACCCTGGCCACAAGGCCGGTCTGATCGGCGCCAATGGTGCCGGCAAATCCACGCTGTTCTCCCTGCTGCGCGGTGAGTTGGTCGCCGATGGTGGCGACTGCCAGATACCGCCGCAGTGGCGCATCGCGCATATGCGCCAGGAGATCGAAACGCTGGAGCGCGTTGCCGTGGACTACGTGCTCGATGGCGACGCCGAACTGCGGCGTATCCAGCGCGATTTGCAGGTCGCCGAGCAGGCCCACGACGGCACCGCGCTGGCGCGCCTGCATGCCGAGTTCGAGCAGGCCGATGGCTACAGCGCCGATGCCCGCGCGCGCAAGCTGCTCGCCGGGCTGGGTTTCGCCAGCGAGCAGATGGACCTTGCGGTCGGTAGCTTCTCGGGTGGCTGGCGCATGCGGCTGAACCTGGCCCAGGCGCTGATGTGCCCGTCCGACCTGTTGCTGCTCGACGAGCCGACCAACCACCTCGACCTGGATGCCATCCTCTGGCTGGAGGACTGGCTCAAGGCTTATACCGGCACGCTGCTGCTGATTTCCCACGACCGTGACTTCCTCGATGCGGTGGTCGAGCACGTGGTGCACCTGGAGCAGCGCAAGCTGACGCTCTATCGCGGTGGCTATTCGGCTTTCGAGCGCACCCGCGCCGAGCGCCTGGCGCAGCAACAGCAGGCGTTCGAGAAGCAGCAGGCGCAGCGTGCGCACATGGAAAGCTTCATCCGCCGCTTCAAGGCCAAGGCGACCAAGGCGCGCCAGGCCCAGAGCCGTATCAAGGCGCTGGAAAAGCTCGAAGAGCTGGCGCCGGCGCACATCGACTCGCCGTTCGACTTCAGCTTCCGCGAGGCGGACAAGGTGTCCAGCCCGCTGCTCGACCTGGCCGAAGGGCAACTGGGCTATGGCGACAAGCGCGTGCTGGACAAGGTCAAGCTGCAACTGGTGCCAGGTGCACGCATTGGCCTGCTCGGGCCGAACGGCGCGGGCAAGTCGACCCTGATCAAGACCCTGGCCGGTGAGCTGGAGCCGCTCGGTGGCCGCTTGCAGCGTGGGGAAAACCTCGCTATCGGCTATTTCGCCCAGCACCAGCTGGACGCCCTCGACCCTTCCGCCAGCCCGTTGCTGCACCTGCAACGGATCGCGCCGGGCGAGCGCGAGCAGACCTTGCGGGACTTCCTCGGCGGGTTCGATTTCCGGGGCGAGCGTTGCGACGAGCCAATGCTGAACTTCTCCGGTGGCGAGAAGGCGCGCCTGGCCCTGGCGCTGATTGCCTGGAACAAGCCCAACCTGCTGCTGCTCGATGAACCGACCAACCACCTCGATCTGGAAATGCGCCTGGCGCTGACCCTGGCGTTGCAGGATTTCGAGGGTGCGGTACTGGTGGTTTCCCACGACCGGCATCTGCTCAAGAGCACCACCGACGAGTTTCTGCTGGTGGCCGATGGACGCGTCGTCGAGTTCGACGGCGACTTGCAGGACTATTCCCGCTGGCTGCTGGAGTTCCGCTCACGCCAGCAACCGGCGAGCGCGAGCGTGGACGGTGGCGAGCGGACCGACAAGCGCGCCCAACGCCAGGCCGCCGCCGCGTTGCGCCAGCAACTGGCGCCGCACAAACGCCAGGCCGAGAAGCTGGAGAAGGAGTTGGGTACGCTTCAGGAGCGCCTGGCCGGACTGGAAGTGCAACTGGCCGACAATGCGCTGTATGAGCCGGCGCGCAAGGATGACCTGCGCACCCTGCTGGCCGAGCAGTCCAGCCTCAAGGCTCGCGAAGCCGACCTCGAAGAGCGCTGGCTCGAGGTCCTGGAGACACTCGAGCAGCTACAGGCAGACTTGGAGAATGCTTCGTGAAAGAGCAACTGATGTTGCTGATGGATGAGTGGAGCGCGCAACTTGCGCTGGGCCTGCAGGTGCTGCTGATCCTGCTGGTGGCGTATGTCCTGCAACGTGTGTTGACCCGTGGTGTGACACGCCTCTCGGAGCGCTACCGGCTGCCGCCGGAGCTGATCCTGCCGGTGCGGGGCGGTATCCGCTGGTTCATCATGGGCGGTGCGCTGATCATGGTGCTGGAGCGCTTCGGCGTATCGGCGACGGTGTTGTGGACGGCTTTTTCCGGCTTCGTCGCGGTGGCGGCCATCGCTTTCTTCGCGATCTGGAGCGTATTGTCCAATCTGTTGTGCGCGATACTGATCCTGACTGTCGGCCCCTTCCGCCTGGGCGACGTGGTGGAGATCGTCGAAGCGTTCGACAAGCCCATTGTCAAAGGGCGCGTGATTGCAATAAATCTGCTTTATACAACCCTCGAGGAAAGCCCCGAGAGTGGCACCGGCGCTATCGTGCAGGTGCCCAACAGCCTGTTCTTCCAGAAAGCCGTCCGCCGCTGGCGGGGCACTGAAGTGCAGTTTCTCAACAACACACCCAACGAGAAGTAACCCGACATGGAATGGCTCAGCAACCCGGAAATCTGGGTCGCGTTTCTGACCCTGACCGCCTTGGAAATCGTCCTCGGCATCGACAACATCATCTTCATCTCCATCTTGGTCAGCCGCTTGCCCAAGCACCAGCAGGCCAAGGGGCGCTTCTTCGGGCTGTCCCTGGCGATGGGCACGCGCATCCTGCTGCTGCTCTCAATCGCCTGGGTGATGCGCCTGACCAACGATCTGTTCAGCGTTTTCGGCGAAGGGGTTTCCGGGCGTGACCTGATCCTGTTCTTCGGCGGCCTGTTCCTGCTGTTCAAGAGCACCCTGGAGATCTGGCACAGCGTCGAGGGCGAGGAAGAGGAAGCGAGCGGACCGGGCGGTGCGGCCAAGGCCGGCTTCCTGAGCGTGATCCTGCAGATCGCGGTGATCGACATCATCTTCTCGCTGGACTCGGTGATCACCGCCGTCGGCCTGGTGCAGAACGTACCGGTGATGATCGCCGCCATCATCATCGCGGTGATCGTGATGATGATGGCCGCTGGCACCATCAGCGACTTTATCGAGAAGCACCCGACGCTGAAGATCCTCGCGCTGTCGTTCCTGATCGTGGTGGGTACGTTGCTGATCGCCGAAGCCTTCGACGTACACGTGCCGAAAGGCTACGTCTACTTCGCCATGGCCTTCTCGCTGGGTGTGGAAGCCTTGAACATCCGCATGCGCAAGGCATTGAAGCGCAACCTCAAGGATCCGGTGAAGCTGGGCAAGGACCTGCCGGACTGAGGGCGGAAAAACCGGTGCGCCTGGCGCACCCTACGGTGACTGGAGGGGGAGGCGCATATGGCATTCGAAACCTGGCTGGCATTCTTCGTGGCCTGCTGGGCCATCAGCCTGTCGCCGGGTGCGGGTGCCATCGCGTCGATGTCTTGTGGGCTGCACTATGGCTTTTGGCGGGGTTACTGGAACGCCATTGGCCTGCAACTTGGCCTGGTCCTGCAGATCGCCGTGGTGGCGGCGGGGCTCGGGGCAGTGCTGGCGACGTCGTCGCTGGCGTTCAGCCTGATCAAGTGGTTTGGCGTGGCTTATCTGGTGTGGCTGGCGATCCGTCAGTGGCAAGCGCCAGTGATGACGCTGGACAGCGATGCGCAGCGACTGATCGGCCGGCCATTGAGCCTGCTGTTGCGTGGCTTTCTGGTGAATGCCAGCAACCCCAAGGCCATCGTCTTCATCCTGGCGGTGTTGCCGCAGTTCCTCGATCCACGGCAAGCGCTGCTGGAGCAGTACCTGGCGATGGGAGTGACCATGGTGATGGTCGACCTGATCGTCATGGCCGGCTACACCGGGCTGGCCTCACGGGTCCTGCGGCTGCTGCGCAGCCCACGCCAGCAGCGCCTGATGAACCGCACCTTCGCCGGGCTGTTCGTCGGCGCCGCCGCACTGCTGGCCAGCATCCGCCGCGCCGCGGCGTGAGTGTCCGTTGGGTGCGCGGTGCGCACCCGGCCGATTCTACGATTGCTCGCTTTCCGCTTCCTGGGTCAGTTCCAGCACCCGGTCCACCAGTTTGTAGATGCCCGAAGCCGCTTCGCTGATGGATTGCGCCAGCATATAGGCCGGGGTGGTGACCAGTTTGTGTTCGGGGTCTTCGACGATGTCGCTGACTTCGCAGGCTTCGTGCTGGGCGCCCAGCTCGCGCACGGCTTCGGCTGCCGGGTCTTCGTCGCTGCCCAGGGTGCAGATCACGCCTTTGCCGAAGATGTGCGGGGCCAGGGTCGGCGCGATGCAGATCAGGCCGATCGGCTTGCCGGCGGCGGCGAAGGCCTTGGCCACGGCCAGGACGTCCGGCTGCACGCTGGCCTTGGCGCCTTCGAAGGCGAAGTTGGAGAGATTCTTCGCCGCGCCGAAGCCGCCAGGGATGATCAGGGCATCGAAGTCCTGTGCACGGGCTTCGCTCAGCGGCTTGATGTTGCCGCGTGCCAGGCGGGCGGCCTCGACCAGCACGTTACGGCTTTCCGCTGTTGGCTCGCCGGTCAGGTGGTTGACCACGTGGTGCTGGGGAATGTCGGGGGCGAAGCACTGGGCCTTGGCGCCACGCTGGTCGATACGCAGCAGGGTGGAGACGCTTTCGTAGATTTCCGACCCATCGTAGACGCCACAACCAGACAGAATGACGGCGACTTTCTTGTTCATCTTGGTGCTCCTGAGCGACTCGGGTAATGAAAGGATGCTACCTAAGCCTGTATAGACACGCCATAAGTCCATTTTGCGCGGGACATTGACATGGGTGCTGGTCGAGCGCGGCGGGCTGGTCGACAATGGTCGGGTTGCCTGGCCTCGATAGCGTGCGCTGTCATGAATCCGTCATGTGTCAGGCTTATAACCGCTAAGTAGCCCGTATTGCGGGCCAGGAGTCTGTCGTGAGTTTCGTTCCTGCCAACCGGCTGTTCCCCGCCACCCGTCTGCGTCGCAATCGCCGTGACGATTTTTCCCGTCGCCTGGTACGGGAAAATCGCCTGACGGTGGATGACCTGATCCTGCCGGTGTTCATCCTGGAAGGCGAGAATCGTCGTGTGCCGGTGGCGTCCATGCCGGGTGTCGAGCGCCTGTCCATCGACCAGTTGCTGGTCGAGGCCGGGGAGTTGGTGGAGCTGGGCGTGCCGGCAGTGGTGCTGTTCCCCTATATCGAGGCCGACCGCAAGTCCCTGGATGCCGCCGAGGCGTGGAATCCGGACGGGCTGGTGCAGCGGGCGATCCGCGCACTGCGCGAGCGTTTCCCCGAACTGGGCGTGATCACCGACGTGGCGCTGGACCCCTACACCACCCATGGCCAGGACGGCATCATCGATGACGAAGGCTACGTGCTCAACGACATCACCATCGATGCACTGGTCCGCCAGGCGCTGTCCCATGCCGAGGCCGGTGCCCAGGTGGTGTCGCCGTCGGACATGATGGATGGCCGTATCCAGGCGATCCGCGAGGCGCTGGAAGTGGCCGAGCACGTCAATGTGCGGATCATGGCCTATTCCGCCAAGTACGCCAGTGCCTACTACGGCCCGTTCCGCGATGCGGTCGGCTCCTCGGCGAACCTGGGCAAGGGCAACAAATTCACCTACCAGATGGACCCGGCCAACGGCGACGAAGCCCTGCACGAAGTGGGCGCGGACCTGGCCGAAGGCGCGGACATGGTGATGGTCAAGCCGGGCATGCCCTACTTGGACGTGCTGTGGCGCGTGAAGGACGCCTTCAAGGTGCCGACCTTCGTTTATCAGGTCAGTGGCGAGTACGCGATGCACCAGGCAGCCATCCAGAACGGCTGGCTGAGCGACGCGGTGATCCTCGAATCCCTGACCGCCTTCAAACGTGCGGGTGCCGATGGCATCCTGACCTATTTCGCCAAGCAGGCGGCACAACAACTGAAAAACGGGCAGTGAGCCCGATGAGGCGATGCAATGACGAACCAAGGACTCAGTGACACGCAACTGCTCGAAGCCAGCCAGCAGGAGCAAGCCGTGCCGGAGCCGGAAGAGCAGCGCGTGGAACCGGAGGTTCAGCCGGAGGAGGTGCCCGCACCCGCTCCGGTGGCAGTGAATCTGGATGACAGCAGTCTTTACATCCACCGTGAACTGTCGCAGATGCAGTTCAATATCCGTGTGCTGGAGCAGGCTCTGGATGAGTCCTATCCGCTGCTCGAACGGCTGAAGTTCCTGCTGATCTTCTCCAGCAACCTCGACGAGTTCTTCGAGATCCGCGTGGCCGGGTTGAAGAAGCAGGTCACCTTCGCCCGCGAACTGGCCGGGGCCGATGGCCTGCAGCCGCACCAGGCGCTGGCGCGGATTTCCGAAGTGGCCCACGAGCAGATCGGACGGCAGTACGCGATCCTCAACGACATCCTGCTGCCGGAGTTGGCCAAGCACCAGATCCGCTTCATTCGCCGGCGCAACTGGACGACCAAGATCAAGACCTGGGTGCGCCGCTACTTCCGGGAGGAGGTCGCACCGATCATCACGCCGATCGGCCTCGACCCGACGCACCCGTTCCCGTTGCTGGTGAACAAGACGCTGAACTTCATCGTCGAGCTGGAGGGCGTGGACGCCTTTGGTCGCGACTCCGGCCTGGCGATCCTGCCGGCACCGCGCATGCTGCCGCGCGTCATCCGCATTCCGGAGGAAGTGGGCGGTCCGGGGGCCAACTACGTATTCCTGTCGTCGATGATCCACGCCCATGCCGATGACCTGTTCCACGGCATGAAGGTCAACGGTTGCTACCAGTTCCGCCTGACGCGCAACGCCGACCTGTCGGTAGACACCGAGGACGTCGAAGACCTCGCGCGCGCCCTGCGTGGCGAGCTGATCTCGCGCCGCTATGGCGACGCGGTGCGCCTGGAGGTGGCCGATACTTGCCCGCAGCATCTGTCCGACTTCCTGCTCAAGCAGTTCAACCTGACGGAAGGCGAGCTGTATCGCGTCAACGGCCCGGTCAACCTGACGCGCCTGTTCAGCATCACCGGGCTGGACAGCCACCCGGAGTTGCAATACACGCCGTTCACCCCGGTGATCCCGAAGTTGCTGCAGAACAGCGGCAATATCTTCAGCGTCATCAACAAGCAGGATGTGCTGCTGTTGCATCCCTACGAGTCTTTCACGCCGGTGGTCGACTTGCTGCGCGAGGCCGCCAAGGACCCCAACGTCTTGGCCATTCGCCAGACGCTGTACCGTTCGGGCGCCAACTCGGAGATCGTCGATGCGCTGGTGGAAGCGGCGCGTAGCGGCAAGGAAGTCACCGTGGTGATCGAGCTGCGGGCGCGCTTCGACGAGGAGTCCAACCTGCAACTGGCCAGCCGCCTGCAACAGGCCGGCGCGGTGGTGATCTACGGCGTGGTCGGCTACAAGACCCACGCCAAGATGATGCTGATCCTGCGCCGCGAGAACGGCGAGCTGAACCGCTATGTGCACCTGGGCACCGGCAACTACCACGCCGGCAATGCCAAGCTGTACACCGACTACAGCCTGCTGACCTCCGACGATGCGCTCTGCGAGGACGTGTCCAAGTTGTTCAGCCAGTTGATCGGCATGGGCAAGACCATGCGCATGAAGAAGCTGCTGCATTCGCCGTTCACGCTGAAGAAGACCCTGCTCGACCTGATCGCGCAGGAAACCCAGCACGCCAGCGAAGGCAAGCCGGCGCACATCATGCTCAAGGTCAACTCGTTGACCGATCCGAAGATGATCCGGGCGCTGTACAAGGCCAGCCAGAACGGCGTGAAGATCGACCTGATCGTGCGCGGCATGTGCTGCCTGCGGCCGGGTATCGTCGGGGTGTCGCACAACATCCAGGTGCGTTCGATCATCGGCCGCTTCCTTGAGCACAGCCGGGTCTTCTACTTCTACAACGACGGCGACGAGAAGCTGTTCCTCTCCAGTGCCGACTGGATGGAGCGCAACCTCGATCGTCGCGTGGAAACCTGCTTCCCGCTGGAAGGCAAGAAGCTGGTGCTGCGGGTCAAGAAGGAGCTGGAAGGCTTCCTCACCGACAACACCCAGAGCTGGGTGCTGCAACCTGACGGCAGCTACCTGCGCAGCACGCCGACCGGCAACCAGAACCCGCGTAACGTTCAGACGGCCCTGCTGGAGCGGCTGACCAGCCAGGTCAAGCACTGACAGCAAGCCCCCGGACCTTGCAATGAGGTCTGGGGATGCTGTTGCGGTAAACGTCTGAGTCGGTAGGGTGCGCTGTGCGCACCTGAAATCGATGCTGAGGCCCTTGGTGCGCATGGCGCACCCTACAACCATGAAACGCTAGAAGCGTGTGCGCACCTGCTTCGGGCTGATGCCGAAGGTGCGTTTGAACGCCGTGGAGAAGTTGGCCGCGCTGTTGTAGCCGGCCAGCCAGGCGGCCTGGCCGATGCTGGCGCCCTGGTGTTCCAGTGCGTCACGGGCCTGTTGCAGTTTGCTCAGTCGCTGGTACTCGAACAAGGACATGCCCTGGCTGGCCTGGAACTGGCGGTGCAGGGTGCTGGTGCTGCAACCGATCTCGCGGGCGATCTGCTCCAGTGACCAGCCATCGGCCTGGCCGCTGTGCAGCAGCTCCAGGGTCCTGCGGATGCGCGCGTGTTCGTGGGCATGCAGGCTGGTGGGGATGCGTGCGGGCTGGTGGGTCAACTGGCTGAGCGCCTCGTTGGCGATTTCCAGGGCGCGGCTTTCCAGATAGAGGTTGTGCAGCAGGCGATTGCTGCTGGCGACCGGATGCAGCGTCTGTTCGGCCAGTGCCAGCAGACGCGCCGATGGCGTCCAGCGATGCACGCTGAGGCTTTGCCGGTCGATGCCGACCAGCTCGCGCAGGGATTCATGCCCATCGAAACCGCCTGATTCGAACCACTCTGGTGACAGGCTGATGGACACCTTGCGGATATGCTGCCCGCGCCTGGCCTGGCGCGAGAACAGCGCCGGTTCGTTCAGTGCGATGGTGATCCCTTCGCTGCGGGGCTTGCCGGCCTTGCGTGGTACGCCGAAGGTGAAGGCGCGATCATCGAAGCGGACATCGCTCTGCCCGTCGAGGAACAGAATGAAGTTCAGGTGCGGGTTGACCTTCACCTGGGTGGAGAAATTGTGCAGCTCCACACAGTCTGAGCAGTGCAGCGACAAGCCGCTGCGCAGCTTCTGCCAGCTCAGGTGGCCCTGGAACAGCCGGTCCTGGCTTGGCTCCCGTTCCACAAGGTGAATGGCGTCTCCGACCAGGTTCGACAACTCTCCAGTCCTGACGATATGGCCATGGCTGCCCATGTCGACCTCCCTCCGGTCGGATGATGTTTGCGCAAACAACAAATCCCGAAACGCAAAATTTCTGCCGTAACGGTCGTGACAGACTACACCCCGATTTTTATTGATACAAATCATTCGCATTATTGCTTGTCGATTTCCTGATTGGAGATCGCATATCGGGGGAGGCCCACCATGTACGCGAATCTGTACCGGCAGCACCTGCTGAATCCATTGGCCCTGGCCGTTTTCCTGGCCTGTCCGGGGTTGGCGCTGGCCGAAGACGCGCCGCTCGAGCTGGACGTGACCGAAGTGCTCGGCACCGCCCAGGAAGAACTCAAGCAGGCACTGGGCGTGTCCATCATCACCAGTGAGGACATCCGCAAGGGTGGGGCGGTCAACGATATCGCCGACATCATCCGCAAGCAGCCCGGCGTCAACCTGACTGGCAACAGCGGTTCGGGCGCGCGGGGCAACAACCGTCAGATCGACATCCGTGGCATGGGACCGGAGAACACCCTGATCCTCATCGACGGCAAGCCGGTCAGCTCGCGCAATGCGGTGCGTTATGGCTGGCGTGGCGAGCGCGACACCCGTGGTGACACCAACTGGGTGCCGGCCGAGCAGATCGAACGTATCGAAGTGCTGCGTGGCCCGGCGGCTGCGCGCTATGGCTCGGGCTCGATGGGCGGTGTGGTGAACATCATCACCAAGGGGCCGGGCAAGGAGCACCATGGCAACGCCACGGTCTACATGAACATGCCGGAACACAGCGAAGAAGGCGCGACCCGTCGCTTCAACTTCGGCCTCAACGGTCCGCTGACCGACACCGTGTCCTACCGTGTCTACGGCAACCTGAACAAGACCGATGCCGACGACGAGGACATCAACACCGGGCACACCATCGGCAATTTCATCACCGCCGGGCGTGAAGGGGTGCGCAACCGTGATATCAACGGCATGCTCTCCTGGCAACTGGCCCCGTCGCAGGTCATCGAACTGGAGGCCGGCTACAGCCGCCAGGGCAATATCTACGCGGGCGACTCGATGAATAACGCTTCCGCGGCGTCCTTGCTGGCCTTCCGCACACCCTGGATCGGTCGTGAAACCAATACGATGTACCGCCAGAACTATGCGCTGACCCACCGTGGCGATTGGGACTTCGGTTCCACGCTCAGCTACGTGCAGTACGAGCGCACCCGCAACAATCGCCTCAAGGAAGGTCTGGCCGGCGGGCCGGAAGGCAGCATCAACAGCACTGAGTTCGGCAGCATCGAACTGCAGAGCACCACGGTGCACAGTGAGGTCAACCTGCCGCTGTCCGGTGCGCTGGAACAGGTGCTGACCCTCGGCGCCGAGTGGGTCAACCAGGAAATGGAAGACCCGCTATCCAACACCCAGACGACCTCCGAGGCCGGCTCCATCGGCGGTCTTGCCGACACCGGGCGTAGCACCAAGACGTCCGCCCGTATCGCCTCGCTGTTCGTCGAGGACAATATCGAGCTGCGCCCAGGCACCATCCTGACCCCGGGCCTGCGCTTCGACCATCACAGCAAGGCAGGCAGCAACTGGAGCCCATCGCTCAACCTGTCCCAGTCGCTGGGCAGCGACTTCACCCTGAAGGCCGGTATCGCCCGCGCCTACAAGGCGCCGAACCTGTACCAGATGAACGCCGACTACCTGCTGTACAGCCGCGGCCAGGGCTGCTGGGGCGCCGGTGGCAGTTGCTACCTGGTGGGCAACGAGAAGCTGGACGCCGAGACCAGCGTCAACAAGGAGCTGGGTATCGAGTTCGCGCGGGATGGCTGGGTCGCGGGCCTGACCTACTTCCGCAACGACTACAAGAACAAGATCGAAGCAGGGCATGGGGCCATTGGCCTCGCCACTGGCGGGACCAACCCTGCGTATGCCAACGCCGACGTCTTCCAGTGGGAGAACGTGCCCAAGGCTGTGGTGGAGGGTTTCGAAGGCAGCCTCAACATTCCCCTGGCCGCAAGCCTGGATTGGCACACCAACTTCACCTACATGCTGCAATCGAAGAACAAGGAAACCGGCGAGCCGCTGTCGGTGATCCCCGAGTACACCGTCAACTCGAACCTCGACTGGCAGGTCAGTGATCCGCTGTCGCTGCAAGCCACCGTGACCTGGTATGGCCGCCAGGAGCCGGGTCGCTACAGTTACCAGGGTGCCGTGCTGACCGGTGATGCGCGCCGTTCGGTATCGCCTTACGCCTTGGT
This sequence comes from Pseudomonas sp. ABC1, assembly GCF_013395055.1. NCBI lineage: Bacteria > Pseudomonadati > Pseudomonadota > Gammaproteobacteria > Pseudomonadales > Pseudomonadaceae > Pseudomonas > Pseudomonas sp. ABC1. Next base: position 1,910,528 of record NZ_CP058349.1, on the reverse strand, counting down.
CGGCCTGAGCGGCAGCTATGAACTGACCAAGCACCTGAGCATTGGCGCTGGCGTGAGCAACCTGTTCGACAAGCGCCTCTATCGCGAAGGTAATGCCGTGGCGGCGGGTGCCTACACCTACAATGAGCCGGGTCGTACCTTCTATACCAGCATCAGCACGTCGTTCTGATCGAGATGGTCGGCGTAGGGTGCGCTGCGTGCACCAGGGGCTCTCACTCCGGTGCGCATAGCGCACCCTGTGTCAGACGTTGAGTCTGTCTCCGCCCGGCCTTGGCCGGGCGGACGTATTTTCGGGAGAGTGGATGAACGCCTGGATTCATGTCCTGTCGCTGTTGCTGCTGCCAATGCTTGCGCTGGCGCAGCCCGACCTGTCCCGCCCGGTGGGCGAAACCATCGCTGAGCGTGGCTCGCAGTATTACCGCTTCGAGCGCTTCACGCTGGATTCCGCCGACGGCCTTCGACACTACCGGGTCGACCTCGCGGTGCCGCGCAAGCCTGCGCCCCCCGCGGGTTACCCGGTGGCCTGGCTGCTCGACGGCAACGCCGCCCTGGCCGAGTTGCGCGAGGACTGGCTGGGCGAACTGGCGACGGGCGATGCGCCGTTGCTGGTGATGGTTGGCTACGACACTGAGCTGCGCTTCGATGTGGCAGCGCGAACCTATGACTACACACCGGCCCCGCAAGGCCAGGTTGGCCCATTGCTCGAAGACGATGTGCGCCATCGACCTGCTGGCGGCGCGGCGGTTTTCCGTGCCCTGCTCGAACACGAAATCCGCCCCAGGGTCGCGGCCCGTCATGCGCTGGACAGCGCTCGCCAGACGATCTGGGGGCATTCCTATGGCGGGCTGTTCGTGCTCGACAGCCTGTTCGGCAATCCGGGAGACTACCGCCACTATGTAGCCGCCAGTCCGGCGCTCTGGTGGCATGACGGCCTGCTGCTGGACACCGAGCGCCGTTATCGCGAACGGGCCGGACATCCACCTGCGAGTCTGCTGATCCTGCGTGGCGCGGTCGAGCGTGCCGGTGGTCCGTCCGCCGATCCACGCCTGCTGGCGGCGCGCAGGCAGGCCCAGGCTGCCGTGCCGGGCGATGCCGCCGCGCAGATGGCCCGTCGCCTGGCGAAACTGCCGGGGTTGGCGGTGACGTACCGCGAATACGCCGGGCAGGGGCATGGCGATATGTTGCCGCTGTCGCTGCACCAGGCGTTGCGCCTGGCTGCCGGTTTGAATGAACGATAGAAACGAAAGGAGAAGGTCGTGCCGAAAGTATTGTTATCGCTGCTGCTGATGGTCCTGCTGCTGCCGGCCCATGCCGAGCAAACCCGCACCCTGACCGACGTCGCGGGGCGCCAGGTGCAGGTGCCGCTGAATGTCGAGCGCATCGTGCTGGGCGAGGGCCGTTACCTGACCACCCTGGCGATGTTCGACCGCGAGGATCCGGTGCGCCGTGTGGTCGGTATGTTCGGCGAGCTGGAGCGCCTGGACCCGGCCACCTATGCCCAGTACGTCGAGCGTTTCCCGCAGATCGACAAGGTGCCGCGTGTCGGGCGTTCCAACGAGGACTCCTTCAGCATCGAGCAGACCATCGCGCTGCGTCCGCAGGTGGCGTTGTTCGGCCTCGAAGGCCACGGCCCGAGCCCGCAATCGCAAGAGGTGCTGGAGCGTTTGCAGGCGGCGGGTATCACCGTGGTGTTCGTCGACTTCCGCAAGAACCCGCTGCAGAACACCACCCGCAGTATCCAGGTGCTCGGTGAACTACTGGGGCGCAGTGACGTGGCCGACGACTTCGTCGCGTTCTACCAGGCGGAAATGGCCAAGGTCAGCGCCGCCGTGGCGCGCAGCAAGACCCGCCCCATGGTGTTTCTCGAAAGCCGCGTGGGCCTGAACGACGAGTGCTGCGAGAGCATCGCCCACGGGCTGTTCGCCGACTACGTCGAGGCGGCGGGCGGGCGTAACCTGGCGCAGGAGAAGATCCCCGGCACCAGCGGCATGCTCAGCATGGAGTACCTGTTGCAGGCGCAGCCCGAGGTGTATATCGCCACGGCAATCGGCGCGGTCGGCCACCAGGGCGACCAGCCCGGTCGTGTGGTACTGGGTGTCGGCGCGGATGAACAGGTCGCGCGCGCTTCGCTGAAGCATGTGCTCGGGCGTCCGGGCTTCTCCGGCCTGACTGCGGTCGAGCAGGGCCGCGTCCATGCCATCTGGCACCACTTCTATAACTCGCCGTTCAATGTCGCGGCAGTGCAGGCCATCGCCTCCTGGCTGCACCCGCAGGAGATGCACGATATCGACCCGCAGCGGACCCTGGCCGAGCTGTACCAGCGCTTCCAGCCGGTGCCGCTGCACGGTGCCTACTGGGTCGACCTGAATGACTGACCGCCTGGCCCGCGACTACCGGCGCTTCCTGCGCCGGCGCCTGTTCCTGCTGTTGTCGTTGCTGGCGGCGATTCTCGCCAGCCTGGTGTTCGATGTGGTCAATGGCCCTTCGACGATGGGCCTGGCCGATGTGCTGCGCGGTCTACTCGATCCTGCCGCGCTGAGCCTGGGCGAGTCGGTGATCCTCTGGGACGTGCGCCTGCCTTATGCGGCGATGGCACTGGTGGTCGGGGCTTCGCTCGGCCTGGCCGGTGCGGAAATGCAGACGGCGCTGAACAATCCGCTGGCCAGCCCGTTCACCCTGGGGGTGTCGGCGGCGGCGACGCTGGGCGCTTCGCTGGTGATCGTCTTCAACCTGTACCTGCCGGGGTTGCCGCATACCTACAGCATTCCTTTAGGCGCCTTCGCCTGCGCGGCAGGCTCGATCATGCTGATCCAGTTGCTGTTGCGCAGCTACGGCAACGGCGTGGAGACCGTGGTGCTGTTCGGCATCGCCATGGTCTTCGCGCTGGAGGCGCTGGTGGCTCTGATCCAGTTCATGGCCGACAGCGATACCTTGCAGCAGGTGGTGTTCTGGACCTTCGGCAGCCTGGGCCGCGCGACCTGGGACAAGGTCGCCATCGTTGCCGTGGTGCTTGCCTTGTGCCTGCCATTCTCCCTGCGCCGTGCCTGGGCCATGACCACCCTGCGGGCTGGCGAGGACCAGGCGCGCAGCGCCGGGATCGCCGTCGACCGTCTGCGCATGGTCGTGCTGTTGCGGGTCAGCCTGCTGGCGGCGGTGGCGGTGGCTTTCGTCGGCACCATCAGCTTCGTCGGCCTGGTCGCGCCGCATATCGCCCGACTGCTGCTGGGCGAGGACCATCGCTTCTACCTGCCGGGCAGCGCCCTGGTCGGCGCGCTGATGCTGTCGCTGGCGTCGATCGCCAGCAAGGCGCTGATTCCGGGCTTGGTGATACCGGTCGGCATCGTCACGGCGCTGGTCGGTATTCCGCTGTTCATGGGGCTGATCCTCAGCCAGAGGAGGCGCCGATGAGCGGCTTGCGGGTGAATGGCCTGACGGCCGGCTATGGCCGTCGCCATATCCTGCGTGACCTGAGCCTGCCGCTCTTGCCGAGCGGTTCGCTGGTGGCGCTGGTCGGCGCCAATGGCGTCGGCAAATCGACCCTGCTCAGGGCGCTGGCGGGCTTGCAGCCGGCCACCGGGCATATCGAACTGGATGGCCAGGACATTTCCCGCCACAGCGCCGCGCAGCGTGCCGGTCGGGTCGCCTATCTACCGCAGACATTGCCCCAGGGCAGTTCGCTGCTGGCCTATGAAACCGTGCTGGCGGCGAACCGTGCCGTGCCTTCGGGCGTGGCGCCAGAGGCGCTGCAACAGGCCATCGCCGAGCTGTTCGCGGTGCTCGACCTGGAGCCACTGGCCATGCGCCGGCTCGACGAGTTGTCCGGTGGCCAGCGGCAGATGGTCGGCCTGGCCCAGGTGCTGGTGCGACGGCCTCAACTGTTGCTGCTCGACGAGCCGACCAGCGCCCTCGACCTGCGCTGGCAGCTCAAGGTACTGGAGACCGTGCGCCAGATCACCCGGGAGCAGGGTTCGGTCGCGCTGCTGGCCATCCATGACATCAACCTGGCGCTGCGCTTCTGCGACCAACTGGTGCTGCTCGGTGAAGGTGGCCTGTTGGCCGCTGGTTGCCCGCAGCAGGTGCTCGACAGCGAATTGCTGCGCCGCGCCTATGGCATCGAGGGGCGCGTCGAGCGCTGCTCGCAAGGTTTCAGCCTGGTGCTGGCTGATCGTGCCCTGCCCATTCCACAACGAGAGAACCCTGCATGATCCATCTGCATGGCGGTGCCGTGACCGCCTCGGCTTCCCTGTACATGACCAAGCTGTGCAAGCATTTTCGCCACAAGATCAGCGTCGAGTTCGACGAGCGGCAGGCTTGTGCCGAGTTCCCCTACGGGCGTTGCCTGATGTATGCCGAAGCGGACCGGCTGCGTTTCGACTGCCAGGCGCAGGATGCCGAAGCCCTGGCCCGCATGCGGGCGGTACTGGACGACCATCTGCCGCGCTTCGCACGGCAGGAGGGGTTGGTCATCCAGTGGCAGGAGTGATCGGTAGGATGGAGTGAGTTGATGGGGATCGCTTCGCTCGCCCCATCCTACGGCTCTCAGCGTATCTTCAGGTTGAAGTCGATCCGCTGCAGCCAGTCGGCTTCGGCCTGGAAGTCGGCCTGGGTCAGCGGGTTGGCCTCCAGCCAGCCTTCCGGGAAGCGCACTTCGAGGCTCTGCTCGCCCGCCTTCAGGCGAACCACCGGCATGTCCTGGTCGCTGCGAATATGGTGGAAGAGGATGGCGAAGCGCAGCAGCACGCTCAGGCGCAGCAGGCGTGTGCCTTCGTCTTCGAACTCGGCGAACTTGTCCTTCGGAATGTTGCGCCGATGCCCGCGCACCAGCAGTGCCAGCATCATCTGGTCACGGCGCGAGAAGCCCGGCAGGTCGGAGTGTTCGATCAGGTAGGCGCCGTGCTTGTGGTACTGGTAGTGGGCGATGTCCAGCCCTACCTCATGGATGCGGGCCGCCCAGGCCAGCAGCTCGCGGTGGCCTTCGTCGAGCTTCCAGTCATCGGCCACCTGGTCGAAGGCTTCCAGCGCCTTGCCCTCGACCCGCGCCGCCTGTTCGGCATCGACGTGGTAGCGCTCCATGAGAAAGCTCAGGGTGCGGTCACGGACGTCTTCCTGATGCTGGCGGCCCAGCAGGTCATAGAGCACGCCTTCGCGCAGCGCGCCTTCGGAGTGGCTCATGCTGGAGAGGTCCAGCGCATCGAAGATGGCCTCGAGAATGGCCAGCCCGGCGGGGAAGACACTGCGCCGGTCGGGCTTGACGCCTTCGAGGTCGATCTTTTCCACGTCGCTCAGCTTCAGCACCTTGTGCTTGAGCCAGGTGAGGCCTGCGCGCGTGACCTCGCCATTGCTGTGCCCGCCGCCCTTGATCGCCAGGCCGACGGCGCGAATGGTGCCGGAGGCGCCGATCGCTTCCTGCCAGCCAAGGCGGTGCAGGCCCTGTTCGATGCCCATCAGTTCCAGACGTGCGGCGGTGTATGCCTGGGCATAGCGCGCGGCGGTGATCTTGCCGTCGCGGAAGTAGCGTTGGGTGAAGCTGACACAGCCCATCTGCAGGCTCTCGCGCAGGTGGGAGTCGAACACTTCGCCGATGATGAACTCGGTACTGCCGCCGCCGATGTCGACCACCAGGCGCTTGCCGGGGGCACAAGGGAAGGTGTGGGCCACGCCGAGGTAGATCAGGCGTGCTTCTTCGCGCCCGGAGATCACTTCGATCTGGTGGTTGAGAATGTCTTCGGCGCGGCGGATGAACTCTGCGCGGTTGCGCGCTTCGCGCAAGGCGTTGGTGCCGACTACACGCACGGCGCCTTCGGGCAGGTGGTTGACCAGTTGCGCGAAGCGTCGCAGGCAGTCGAGGCCGCGCTGCATGGCGTTTTCGTCGAGGTTGCGCTGTTCGTCCAGGCCGGCGGCCAACTGCACTTTCTCGCCCAGTCGTTCGAGAATGCGCATCTCGCCGTTGCTGGTGCGGGCCAGCACCATGTGGAAACTGTTGGAGCCCAGGTCGAGGGCTGCAATCAATGGGTGTGATTCGGGGGAACTGTGGCGCATGAGCTTCTCTCGGTGCAATACATCGTCATCCTGACACGATCACCCGCATCCGCCAACGCGTTCGGCTCTGCCGTTCCACGCGCCTGGCTCGGCGCGGGTCAAGGCGTCGGTCGATGCTATTACAGTGATATTGCAAAAAGGTTTCAGCCGCTCTGCCATGAGCGCCGACCCGATAGTCTGTGTCTCTGGAGACCATTGCGAGGCTATATGGCCTGGCGCTTTCGATCCTGGCGCGAGAGGGATATGATGTCGCCCACTTTCAAGTTCCGATCTGGAGAGCATCCATGAGCGACTACATCAACAACGTCACTGACAGCAGTTTCGAGCAGGACGTACTCCAGGCCGCCGGCCCCGTTCTGGTCGACTACTGGGCCGAGTGGTGCGGCCCGTGCAAAATGATTGCGCCGATCCTCGACGAAGTCGCCAAGGACTATCAGGGCAAACTGACGGTCTGCAAGCTGAACATCGACGAGAACCAGGAAACTCCGCCGAAGTACGGCGTGCGTGGTATCCCGACCCTGATGCTGTTCAAGAACGGCAGCGTCGAAGCGACCAAGGTCGGCGCCCTGTCCAAATCCCAGCTTGCTGCCTTTCTGGACAGCAACATCTGAGATCCGCCGCTAAAGCCCTTGCGTCTGCCAGGGGCTTTTGGTGAGGATGTCTAGACGCACTGTGATGTGCGTGCTAGATTCCGCTCCGCGACGCTCCATCTTGCCCGTCGCTTCTCGCATGCCGCAGCCTCCCTCATTGCACGACGACCCGTTCGTATTCTGCTCGCGGCCGACAAAGCCCAACGTCTTTACATCCTTCCTGATCATCTCTCTATGAATCTGACCGAACTCAAGCAAAAGCCCATCACTGACCTGCTGGAAATGGTCGAACAGATGGGCATCGAAAACATGGCCCGTTCGCGCAAGCAGGATGTGATTTTTGCCCTGCTGAAAAAGCACGCGAAAAGTGGTGAGGAAATCTCCGGGGATGGCGTTCTGGAGATTCTCCAGGACGGTTTCGGCTTCCTGCGCTCCGCAGATTCTTCCTACCTGGCCGGCCCGGACGACATCTATGTTTCGCCCAGCCAGATCCGCCGTTTCAACCTGCGTACCGGTGACACCATCGTCGGCAAGATCCGTCCGCCGAAGGAAGGCGAGCGTTATTTCGCCCTGCTCAAGGTCGACTCGATCAACTACGACCGTCCGGAAAACGCCAAGAACAAGATCCTGTTCGAAAACCTGACGCCGCTGTTCCCGAACAAGCGCCTGGTGATGGAAGCCGGTAACGGTTCCACCGAGGACTTGACCGGTCGCGTCATCGACCTGGCCTCGCCCATCGGCAAGGGCCAGCGTGGCCTGATCGTCGCGCCGCCGAAGGCGGGCAAGACCATCATGCTGCAGAACATCGCGGCGAATATCACGCGCAACAACCCCGAGTGCCACCTGATCGTCCTGCTGATCGACGAGCGCCCGGAAGAAGTGACCGAGATGCAGCGCACTGTGCGCGGCGAAGTGGTCGCCTCCACCTTCGACGAGCCGCCGACCCGCCACGTGCAAGTGGCCGAGATGGTCATCGAGAAGGCCAAGCGCCTGGTCGAGCACAAGAAGGATGTGGTCATCCTGCTCGACTCCATCACCCGCCTGGCGCGTGCCTACAACACCGTGATCCCGAGCTCCGGCAAGGTGCTGACCGGTGGTGTCGACGCCCATGCCCTGGAGAAGCCCAAGCGTTTCTTCGGTGCCGCCCGTAACATCGAGGAAGGCGGTTCGCTGACCATCATCGCCACCGCGCTGGTCGAGACCGGTTCGAAGATGGACGAGGTGATCTACGAAGAGTTCAAGGGCACCGGTAACATGGAGCTGCAACTGGACCGTCGTATCGCCGAGAAGCGTGTGTTCCCGGCCATCAACATCAACCGTTCCGGCACCCGCCGCGAAGAGTTGCTGACCGCCGAAGACGAGCTGCAGCGCATGTGGATCCTGCGCAAGCTGCTGCACCCGATGGACGAGATCGCCGCCATCGAGTTCCTCCTCGACAAGCTGAAAGACACCAAGACCAACGACGAATTCTTCATGTCGATGAAAAGGAAATAAGCGGCAGGCTACAGGTGGCAGGCTTCAGGCTGAAAGCCGCTCTGCTTGCCGCCTGCAGCTTGTAGCCTGGAGCCTGCAGCCTTGAACTATTCCGATCTCCGCGACTTCATCCGCGCCCTCGAGCAGCGCGGCGAACTGAAGCGTATCCAGACGCCGGTATCGCCGGTGCTGGAAATGACCGAAATCTGCGACCGGACCCTGCGCAAGAAGGGCCCGGCCTTGCTGTTCGAGAACCCGGTCGGCTTCGACATGCCGGTGCTGGGCAACCTGTTCGGCACGCCCGAGCGGGTCGCGCTGGGCATGGGCGCCGATGACGTCTCCGCCCTGCGCGAGATCGGCAAGTTGTTGGCGATGCTCAAGGAGCCGGAGCCGCCCAAGGGGCTCAAGGACGCTTGGTCCAAGCTGCCGATCTACCGCAAGGTGCTGTCCATGGCGCCCAAGGTGCGCAAGGACGCGATCTGCCAGGAAGTGATCATCGAAGGTGACGACGTCGATCTCGGTCAACTGCCGGTGCAGACCTGCTGGCCGGGCGATGCCGCGCCGCTGATCACCTGGGGGCTGACCGTCACCCGGGGTCCGAACAAGGAGCGGCAGAACCTCGGCATCTACCGCCAGCAGGTGATCGGCCGCAACAAGGTCATCATGCGCTGGCTCAGCCACCGTGGTGGCGCCCTGGATTTCCGCGAGTGGTGCGAGAAGTACCCCGACCGCCCTTATCCGGTGGCCGTGGCGCTGGGTGCCGACCCGGCGACCATCCTCGGTGCGGTTACGCCGGTCCCCGACAGCCTGTCCGAGTACGCCTTCGCCGGCCTGCTGCGCGGCAACCGCAGTGAGCTGGTCAAGTGCATCGGCAGCGACCTGCAGGTGCCGGCTGGCGCCGAGATTATCCTCGAAGGCCACATCTATCCGGGCGAGATGGCCGATGAAGGGCCGTATGGCGACCACACGGGTTATTACAACGAGGTGGACCGCTTCCCGGTGTTCACCGTCGAACGTATCACCCGTCGCCGCGATGCGATCTACCACAGCACCTACACCGGTCGTCCGCCGGATGAGCCAGCCGTTCTCGGCGTGGCGCTGAACGAAGTCTTCGTGCCGATCCTGCAGAAGCAGTTTCCGGAGATCACTGACTTCTACCTGCCGCCGGAAGGCTGTTCCTACCGCATGGCGGTGGTGACCATGAAGAAGCAGTATCCCGGCCATGCCAAGCGCGTGATGCTGGGCGTCTGGTCGTTCCTGCGACAGTTCATGTACACCAAGTTCGTCATCGTCACCGACGACGACATCAACGCCCGCGACTGGAACGACGTGATCTGGGCCATCACCACGCGCATGGATCCCAAGCGCGACACGGTGATGATCGACAACACGCCGATCGACTACCTCGACTTCGCCTCGCCGGTGTCCGGCCTGGGTTCGAAGATGGGGCTGGATGCGACACACAAGTGGCCGGGGGAAACCAGCCGCGAGTGGGGCCGCGCCATCGTCAAGGACCCCGCCGTGACGGCGCGGGTCGACGAATTGTGGCCGCAACTGGGGCTGGACTGAGAGCCAGCTCGCATAATCGAATCCCCGGCATCGACCGGGGGCTTTTTGTGGTTTGCCGTGTCCGGCGCCACCCAGCGGGCCAACGCCGGCGTGATGCCTGCATGGCCCCTGGCAATTTGTCTTGATGTGACGTGCAGATGAAAGTGACCTTGCAGCCTTGCGGCGCGGTGCTGGAGGTGCGCCCCGGCGAGCCCTTGCTCGATGCCGCCCGACGTCTTGGCTATGAATGCCCCCACGGTTGCCGGAATGGCAACTGCCATGTCTGCGAAGCCTTGCTGGTCGAGGGCCGTGTGCAGCAACAGGGTGTCGTCCTCGACCATGGCGAATTCTTCGCCTGCATGGCAGTGCCCCTGGAGGATTGCGTCGTACTCTGGGATGGCGTGCTGGCGCCTGGCGAGTTGCCGGTGCGCGAGCTCGGCTGCCAGGTGCTGGCCTGTGATGACCTGGGTGGCGATGTGTTCCGTCTGCGCCTGCTGGCACCTGCCGGCAAGCCGCCGCGTTACCACGCCGGGCAATACCTGCTGATCAAGCGTGAGGACGGTGCGGAGTCGGCCTTTTCCCTGGCCTCGGCGCCAGGGCAGGGGCGCGAACTGGAGGTGCATGTGCTGGCACGGGAAGCTTCGGCCACCGACCTGCTGGCCTTCCTGCGGCGCGAAGGCGTGGCCCGCGTGCGCATGCCGTTTGGCGACACGCACCTGGCCGAATTGCCCGACGGGCCGCTGGTGTTGATCGCCGCCGGCACCGGTGTGGCACAGATGCACAGCCTGATCGAACACTGCCGGCACAGCGGCTTTGCCCATCCGGTGCACCTGTACTGGGGGGCACGCACGCCGGAGGATTTCTACCAGCTACCGCATTGGGACGAATGGCGCGAGGTGCCCGGGCTGGTCGTGCACCAGGTGGTCAGTGAGTCGTGTGGCTGGGGCGGGCGTTGCGGGCTGCTGCACGAGGCGGTATGCGAAGACTTCCCCGACCTGTCACGGCTGCATGTCTACGCCAGCGGCTCTCCAGCGATGGTCTACGGCACGCTGGATGCGCTGGTGGAGGCGGGCATGGACGCGCACCAGATGCGCGCCGATGTCTTCGCCTACGCGCCACGATAAACCGCCGCTGGACGTTCGAGGCTGGATGCAGGCGCGTCCAGCCTCGGGCTCAGTTCTGCCGCTGCTGGGGCAGCAGGTTGCTGTAGCCATCCTTCGCCAGTGACTGCTGGGCCTTGCTCATCTGCTCACGACTGGAGAAGGGGCCGACCAGTACGCGGTACCAGGTTTCGCCCCGCACGGTGCCGCTTTCCACCCGCACGTTGTGCCCGTGCATGAGAATTTCCGCACGGACTTGCTCGGCATCGCCCTGTTTGCGGAACGAGCCGGCCTGCAGGAAGAGTTGTGTGGTCGTGGCCTTGGCGATCACCGGTGGCGGTGGCGGCGGGACTTCGCCCTTGAGCGCGGCCTCGGCGCGGGCGGCGTCTATCTTCGCCGCTTCTGCTGGTGTCACCGGCTTGGTGGCTGGCTCGACCGGCTTCTCCGCCTCGGGTGGCAGGATGACTTCCGACTCCGGCAGCAGCGTATAGAAGTCGTACTTGGGCTTGGCCTGGGGCTCCGAGCGGCTCGTCGAGGGTTTGGGCGCCTCGGTCTTGCGGGCTTCCTCCCGGGGACGCTTGACCTCGTCACCGGCGGGATCGAGGTTCATCAGGAACATCACGAACCCGCCGATCAGCAGGCCGCACAGCAGCCATACCCAGCCGGGCACGGGCTTCTTCTGCGGCGCCTGGTAACGGCTGGCGCCGCGCTTGGGTGCGGGTTTCTTCCTGGCGGCCACTTACATACGCTCCAAGGTTTCCAGGCCCAGCAGCTCCAGGCCCTGGCGCAGGGTCCGGCCCGTCAGTGCGGCCAGGCGCAGGCGGCTCTGGCGGGTTTCCGGGTCTTCGGCGGCGAGTACCGGGCAGTGCTCGTAGAAGCTGGAGAACAGGCCCGCGAGGTCATACAGGTAGGCGCACAGCAGGTGCGGCACGCCTTTCTCGCCAACGCCGTTCAGCACTTCGCCGAACTGCGCCAGCTTGGCCGCCAGGGCCTGCTCCTGCTCGGCCTGCAGAACGATGCGACCTTCCAGCGGAGCATCGAGGTTGCTGTCGAGCTTGCGGAAGATGCTCGCCACGCGGGTGTAGGCGTACAGCAGGTAGGGCGCGGTGTTGCCCTCGAAGCTGAGCATCTGTTCGAAGTTGAAGCTGTAGTCGCTGGTGCGGTGCTTGCTGAGGTCGGCGTACTTCACCGCGCCGATGCCGACGGCATGGGCGATCTGGCGCAGTTCGGCCTCGTCCAGCGCCGGGTTCTTGCCCTTGACCAGGGCGTAGGCGCGTTGCTCGGCTTCGTCGAGCAGGTCGATCAGCTTCACGGTGCCGCCGTCACGGGTCTTGAATGGGCGCCCATCGGCACCGTTCATGGTGCCGAAGCCCATGTGCTCCAGTTGCATGCCGTCATGCACGAAGCCTGCGCGGCGGGCCACTTCGAAGGCCATCTGGAAGTGCAGGGCCTGGCGCTGGTCGACGAAATACAGCGCGCGGTCGGCCTTGAGTTCCTGGCTGCGGTAGCGCATGGCCGCCAGGTCGGTGGTGGCATAGAGGTAGCCGCCGCCAGCCTTCTGCACGATCACCGGCAGCGGTTTGCCTTCGGCATTCTGGTATTCGTCGAGGAACACGCACTGGGCGCCATCGTCCTCGGTCAGCAGGCCTTTCTCGCGCAGCGCCTGGACGATGCCCGGCAGCGCGGCGTTGTAGGCGCTTTCGCCCTTGACGTCGGCCATGCCCAGGTTGACGCCGAGGCGGTCGTAGACCTTCTGGCAATGGGACAGGGAGATATCGTTGAAGCGCTGCCAGAGTTTCAGGCACTGCTCGTCGCCTGCTTGCAGGCGCACCACCAGCTCGCGGGCACGGTCGGCGAACTCGGGCGAGTCGTCGAAGCGTTTCTTGGCTGCGCGGTAGAAGCCTTCGAGGTCCGACAGCTCGCTTTCCGCAGCGGCGGGATTTTCCTCCATGAAGGCCAGCAGCATGCCGAACTGGGTGCCCCAGTCGCCGACGTGGTTCTGCCGGATCACCTCGTCGCCGAGGAACGCCAGCACGCGCGCCACGCCATCGCCGATGATGGTCGAGCGCAGGTGGCCGACGTGCATCTCCTTGGCCAGGTTGGGCGAGGACAGGTCGACGATCACGCGCTGATGGGCGTTGGCCTTGCGTACGCCAAGCCGGGCGTCGGCCAGCGCGCTTTCAAGGCGCTCGGCCAGGGCATCGCTGTTCTGGAAGAAGTTTAGAAAGCCCGGCCCGGCGATTTCCACCTTGCTGACTTCAGCGGACGGCGGCAGGGCGGAGATCAGCTTCTCCGCGAGGTCGCGAGGCTTCTGCCCGGCGGGTTTGGCCAGCATCAGCGCGATGTTGCTGGCGAAGTCCCCGTGGGTCTTGTCCTTGGTGTTCTCCACCTGGATGGCCGGCGTCAGCCCGGCGGGCAGCACACCTTCGGCACTCAGACGGTCGAGGGCTTGCTGGATCAGATGGCGAATACTGTCTTTCATGGTCTGCTCGGGCCGTCCGGAGGCATTGGTCGAAAACTGCGCATTATAGAAGCAGCGGCAAGCCGCAGGCCATCACTTGTAGGGTGTGCCGTGCGCACCAATGGCGTCTGCAGCCGGTGCGCGCGGCGCACCCTAGGGGTGTAGGAGCCGGCGGAGCACTCAAAACAGGTCGATCGGGTCCACATCCAGCGACCAGCGCACACTGCGCCCGCCCGGCAGTTGCTCCATACACGGCAGCAGCGTGCCCAGCAATTGGTGCAGGGCTGGTCGGGTGTTGCTTTGCAGCAGCAGTTGCGCCCGGTAGCGCCCGGCCCTGCGCTCCATGGGCGCGGGAACCGGCCCGAGCAGTTCGATGCCGTTCAGGCCCAGTTCGTTCAGCAGGTGCTCGGCCTGCTGGCAGGCCTCATCGAGAAAACCCTCCGCCTGGCCGGGCTTGTGCGCCTCGGCGCGCAGCAGGGCCAGGTGGCAGAACGGTGGCAGGCCTGCTGCGCGACGCTCGGACAAGGCCTGTTCGGCGAAGGCGAAGTAGCCCTGTTCGGTCAGTTGCACCAGCAGCGGGTGGTCGGCCATGTGGCTCTGGATGATGACCTTGCCCGGCTCGCCGGCGCGTCCGGCACGTCCGGCGACCTGCACGATCAGTTGCGCCATGCGCTCGCTGGCGCGGAAGTCGGCGGAGAACAGGCCACCGTCCGCATCGAGGATCGCCACCAGGGTGACCCGTGGAAAGTGGTGCCCCTTGGCGAGCATCTGGGTGCCGACCAGCAGGCAGGGCTCGCCCCGGTTGATGGTGCCCAGCAGCTTCTCCATCGAGCCCTTGCGCGCCGTGCTGTCACGGTCGATGCGCAGCACCGGGAAGTCGGGATAGAGGGTGTTCAGGCGCTCCTCGGCGCGCTCGGTGCCGGCGCCCACCGGGCGCAGGTCGACCTTGCCGCAGTCCGGGCATTGCAGCGGCTGGCGCTGCACATGGCCGCAGTGGTGGCAGCGCAGCTCGCCGTGGCGCTGGTGCAGGGTCATGCGCGCATCGCAGCGCTGGCACTGGCTGGTCCAGCCGCAATCGTGGCAGAGCAGGGTCGGTGCGAAGCCGCGACGGTTGAGGAACACCAGCACCTGCTGGCCGGCCTGCAGGGTCTGGGCGATGGCCTGTTGCAGCGGGCCGGAGATGCCCGCGTCGAGCGGACGGCTCTTCACGTCCAGGCGCAGGAAGCGCGGTGCGCTGGCGCCGCCGGCGCGCTGGGTCAGCTTGAGCAGCGCATAGCGTCCGGCGTGGGCGTTGTGCAGGCTTTCCAGTGATGGCGTGGCCGAGCCGAGCAGGATCGGCACCTGCTCCTGGCGGGCCCGCACCAGGGCCAGGTCGCGGGCGTGGTAACGCAGGCCTTCCTGCTGTTTGTAGGAGGCGTCGTGTTCTTCATCGAGGATGATCAGGCCGGGCGATTTCAGCGGGGTGAACAGCGCCGAGCGGGTGCCGATGACGATATCCACCTCACCGTCGCGGGCCGCCAGCCAGATGTCCAGGCGCTCGCGGTCGCTGACATTGGAGTGCAGCAGGGCGATGCGCGCATTGAAGCGCCGCTCGAAGCGCGCCAGGGTCTGCGGCCCGAGGTTGATCTCGGGGATCAGCACCAGCGCCTGCTTGCCCGCTTCCAGCACGGTCTGGATCAGTTGCAGGTAGACCTCGGTCTTGCCGCTGCCGGTGATGCCCGCCAGCAGGAACGGGTGGAAGCTGCCGAGACTGGCGCGTACCGCCTCGCAGGCGATGCGTTGTTCGTCGTTGAGCGTCAGCGGCGGTTGCAGCAGCCAACTGCCGTGGTGAGGCTTGGGCGCCGCATGGCAGCGGCGCGTCTCGATGCGCAGCAGCCCTTTCTCCAGCAGCAGCTCCAGGCTGCTGCGGTTCAATTGCAGTTTGCTCAGCAGTCCCTGGGGGACGCCGTGGGTGTGCTGGGCAATGGCCTTGAGCGCATCGCGCTGGCGGGGCGCACGCGCCAGGCGCGGGTCGTCGAGGCTGGCGCCTTCGTTCAGGTGCCAGACCTGTTCCTGGCGTGCTTCGGCGGGATCGCCCTGGCGCAGCAGCACCGGCAGCGCCCAGCTCAGGGTGTCGCCGAGGCTGTGCTGGTAGTAGCGCGCGGCCCACTGGCAGAGCTTGAACAGGCTGTCCGGGAGTGCCGGCTGGTGATCGAGCAGTTCCGAGGCTGGCTTCAATTTTTCAGGTGGGACGTCGCTGTACTCGCTGAGCTCGGCGAGGATACCGATCACTTCGCGACGTCCGAATGGCACCCGCAGGCGCACGCCGGGGCGCAGGGCCGCGACCGGCACGCCAGCGGGGGGCAGGTAGTCGAACAGTCGGCGTAGCGGCGAAGGCAGGGCCAGGCGCAGTATCGGTCCGGGCACGGGCGGATCCTTGTGTGGTGCTTCGGGCGGTGGCGCAGTATCGCGTAAAAAGCCGTGTGGCCCTATCCGACGATGCGGTGGCGCAGCATAGCTGAACGAGCGCTGAATGAACCTCGCATTGTGCTGGCGGCCTTGCGTACAGATGGATAGGGTCGCGGCGCCTCGTGCCGTGCGGGGCATATCCGTCATTGCCGAACCCGCATGTCCATGCGTTGGAGTTTCCGTGTCCGCTTTTTCTCCCCAGGCGCGCTGGCGCGTCAAGTCGCTGTTGTTCTGCCATGTCGCCGCCCTCGTCCTGATGGCCAGTTGGGTGTGGGCGCCGGGCCGCGCGGTCTGGGACGCAATGGATGCCGCCGTCTTCCACCTGCTGAACGGCTCCCTCGGGCACCTGGCCCTGTGGGACTGGCTCTGGGCGCTGACCAGCACCCGCGTCTTCGACATCCTGGTGGGGGCCGTGCTGCTGGTGCTGCTGATCCATACCGGCGCGGTGTTCGATGAACGGCAGGTACGCCCCGCGCTGTTCACCTTCCTCGCACTGCTGTCGGTGCTGCTGGTCATCCGCGTGCTGTTCGACCGCATGGCGGTACCGATGGGCTGGCAGCATGTCAGCCCATCGCTGGCATTCGAGGATGCCTATCACCTGAGCGATCACTTCCCGCTGCTGGAGCGGGTCTTCGAACTCAAGGACCGTTCCCGTCGCAGCTTCCCTGGCGATCATGCCTCGGTGCTGTTGTTGTGGGGGCTGTTCATGGCGCTGTTCACCCAGGGCCGCTGGCGCGCGCTGGTGCTGGGGTTGGCGACGTTGTTCATGCTGCCGCGCCTGGTGGCGGGTGCGCACTGGCTGAGCGACGACCTGGTCGGCGGGCTGGTGATCGCCGTGCTGGCGCTGGGTTGGGGCTATTGCACGCCACTGGGGTCGCAGATCGCCAGGTTGCTGGCGTTCCTGGCGCAGCCTTTCCTCTACCTGGGGGCGCAGCTTCCGTGGCTGCGGCGCCTGGCGTTGTTCCGCCAGCCGCCGTTGTAGGACGCGCCGGAAGGGTTATTGCGCGCCGTCGTGGAACTGGTGGAGCTGGCGGCGCTGTTTCTTGGTCGGGCGGCCGTCGGTCTGCACGCCGAGGGCGCCCGCCTTGCGCAGGGCGGCGGCTTCTTCGCGACACGCCAGGCTGGCGGCGGTTTCCTGGTAGAGCGCCTGGGCCTGCGGGGCGCCCTGGCGGATGGCCGAAAGGGCGAGGATGACGACGGTGCGTTCATCGAAACCGTTGCGGACCATCAGTTCGTCGCCGACCTTCGGCTCGCGCGAGGGCTTGCAGCGCTCGCCCCGGCAGTGAACCTTGCCACCTTCGATGGCTGCCTTGGCCAGCGCGCGGGTCTTGAAGAACCGTGCGGCCCACAGCCATTTGTCCAGGCGGACCTTGTCCTCTTCGCTCATGCATCGTGCTCCCGCTGTCGAGACGCGAAAGCATACGGCCATTCCGTGGGTGATGGTACGGCCTGGCGGGGCAATCCTGCCGCCTGCGCAGGCAGGTCGGCGAGCCGTCGATAGTCTCGGCTGAAGTGATGTTGTATTGCCATGAGTCAAGAAACCACCCGGCGACTTTCCTTAGGGTCTGCTGCCGTTTCATTCGTGGTCGCGCTCTGGCGCAGGGACGCAGGTAGCGTCCATCCCCTCGTCACGTTCGGGCGTGATAATCGGGGCTGGATCTTGCAGAAATGCACCTTGTTGTGAAATTGGAACGAGCAGTTCAAATACATATAATCGATTTCATTTTCAAGGCCAGCTACCAATGAGAGAGCAGCGAATATGAAGGGCCAGATCGTGCTGACCGGGCGCGAGGTCAGGCTTGGTGACAATGAGCAGATCATCAGCAAGACGGACCTGAAAGGGCGCATCATCTACGCCAACCGTGCGTTCATGCGCATTTCCGATTTCGCCGAGCCGGACCTGCTGGGCATCCAGCACAATATCGTCCGTCACCCGGAGATGCCGCGCGGCGTGTTCCACCTCATGTGGGAAACCCTCAAGTCCGGGCAGGAGTTCTTCGGTTTCATCAAGAACCTGACGTCCAACGGCGACCATTACTGGGTCTTCGCCAACGTCACGCCGGACCGCGAGCCGGGCGGCGAGGTGGTGGGGTATTTCTCCGTGCGGCGCCGGCCTTCGGCCAAGGGCGTGGCGACGATTCAGGCGCTGTACGCCGGCATGCTGGCCGTCGAGCGGTCCGCTGGAGCGGCCCGTGCCATCGACGCTTCCCGCGCGCACCTGGCGGAACGCCTGGGCGGGCAATCCTACGAACGTTTCGTGCTTGCCCAGCAACTGGGTTGAGGAGCGCACCATGCAGCACAATGTGGACCCCGGCCAGCATCACCTCAGCCGGCACTCGCTGTTCCTCGCCCGGCGCTTCGCCGTTGCCTGCGCGATCTTCTGGATTTCCATCGTCGCGCTGGCCGTGATCGAGAGTCTGCGCAGCGGCTTCAGTTACCTGCACATCGTATTTCCCGTGGCGACAGCCGTGTTCGCGCTGTTCACGCTGCACCAGTTCCGCCGCCCGCTGGAAACCCTGCGGGTCATGCGCCAGGTGCTCCATGAAGGGCGCCAGGGTCGGCTGCACCAGCGTGTCACGCGCACGGCCAAGCTGGGCGAAGTCGGCCTGGTGGCCTGGGAACTGAACGAAATGTTCGACCTGGTGGAAACCTACTTCAAGGAGGTCAACACCTGCTTCGCCCGCGCGGCCAGGGGCGAATACCATCGCCGTGCGCTGGACGGCGCCATGCCGGGGCAGTTCGCCGACTCGTTGCAGCGCATCAACGAAGCCTTGCAGGCGATGGAGGACAACGCCTACTACATCGCGCGCAACCGCCTGGGTTCCGGTATGCACGGGCTCAACATGAGCAAGCTGCTCGGCAACCTGCAAGGCAACCAGGCCGATCTCAGTGCGGTGAGCCGGGAAATGGACGAGGTCACGCGGATCGCCGACGACAACCTCTCCGCTGCCCAGGAGAGCCGGCAGACCACGGAAGCCATCGGCATTTCGCTGGAAGGCATCGGCGAGCGCATGGCGGAAATGCGCCTTGCCGCCGAGGAACTGGGGGATGCCAGCCGCCATATCGACCGGACCATCCTGATCATCGCGGAGATTTCCGACCAGACCAACCTGCTGGCGTTGAACGCGGCCATCGAGGCGGCGCGGGCCGGCGAGCACGGGCGTGGTTTCGCCGTGGTGGCCGATGAAGTGCGCAAGCTGGCCGAACGCACCAAGAGCGCGGCGACCGAGGTCGGCACCATCATCGAGAGCCTGCGGGCGCGGGTCGGGGTGATGATCGAGCAGACCGGCCAGGCCAGCGAGGTGTCGGTCACCGCCGCCGGGCAGGTCACCGAATTCCGCGCGCGCTTCCTGCGCTTTGCCGAATCGACCGAGTTCACGCTGGGGTTGCTGGCGCGGGCCAAGGACCTGTCCGACGCCTCGCTGGCCAAGCTCGACCATGTGCTCTACATGCAGAACGCCTACACCGCGATCGAGACCAACGGTGACGGCGATGCGGCTTCGGTGGCGCGCCAGGATGCGCAGGCGTCCGAGTTGGGCCGCTGGTATTACGAGGGCACCGGACGGGCACGCTTCGCCGGCACCGACGCCTTCCGGCGCATGGCCAAGCCGAACGAGCAGGTGCATGAGCGAGTGCATGAAGTGCTGGTCCTGCTGGGGCAGGACTGGGAGAACGATCCCAAGGTCTGCGAACGCATGATGAATGCGATGCGCGAAGCGGAAATGGCCAGTTCCGAGGTGCTCGGGTCCATCGACGCGATGGTCGGCGAGCGCCACCGTGCGAGCGATTCCATGGCGGCCAGGGCGCGTACCACGGTGGACCGATAGACCGGGCCGCGCTGGTTTCGGGCTGGCGCAAAGCACCGGGCTTCTTTCCCGCGCTACCGGGGGCTGTCCTCTCGCTCCGGGCTTTTTGCCTGGACGTGGGCGGAGCAGTCCGCATACGCGGCGTAAACGGGGCGGGGCTGTGAGAAACCGAAGCTGCCACGCTGGGTTTTCTTGGCCTGGTACATGGCCTGGTCGGCATGCCGCAACAGGCTGGGCAAGTCGTCGCCATCGTCCGGGTACAGGCTGATGCCGATGCTGGCGCTGGGTGACAGCGACTGGCCGCTGATCGTCAGCGGCTGGCCGATCGCTTCCAGCAGCCGTTCGGCGGTGTCGGCCGCCTGTTGGTCGGAGGTCTGGTCGAGCAGGGCGATGAACTCATCGCCTGACAGGCGTGCCAGGGTGTCGGTTTCGCGCAGGCTTGCCCGCAGGCGCTGGGCGACGGCACACAGCAGGTCGTCGCCGGCGGCATGGCCGAGGGCGTCGTTGACCTGCTTGAAATGATCGAGGTCGATGAACAGCACCGCCAGGGTCTTCGAGCTGTTGCGTGCGCCGGTCAGCAGCGTGCTGGCGCGCAGGTTGAGCTGGGTGCGGTTGGGCAGTTCGGTCAGGGGGTCGTAGAACGCCAGTTGCCGGATGTGTGACTGTGCCTGCGCACGCTCCAGGGTCAGGCGTGCCAGGTGCGTACAAAGGCCCAGCAGGTGCGTGTGGAACGGACTTTCTTGCGCCAGCGGCGGCAGGAAGCCAAGCAGCAGTTCGTGGCACTCCCTGTGCAGGTCGATCTGGCGGACCTGGGTGCCGGCCGGTACTGCCAGGCTGGCCAGGTCGAGCAGGCCCTGCGGCCATGCCTGTGTCTGGCGGGTGTGCGAGGTGCCGAGCGTTTCGCTGTTCAGCCGTGTCAGCGCCTGTTGCTGCCGAGGTGCCAGGCCGGCACTCGCCAGGAGTTCGAGGTGCATGCCGGGCTCGCGGCGAACGACCGCCAGGGCCAGGTCGGGCGCCAGGTGATGGGCTTCGTGGCACAGCAGTTCGAGGGTCTGCTCCGGCTCGGCTTCCTGCAACAGCGCGTCCATCACCTTCAGTTGCAGTACTTCGTACATCTTGGCCTGGGTGATTTCGGTGAGCACGGCCACGCCGTGCTGGAAGTTACCTTGTGGATCATGCAGGCCATTGACCACCAGCGCGCACCAGAGGGGACGACCACGGCTGTCGCTGAGCAGGATGTCCTGTTGCAGGCCGTGTTCCAGCGACGGGCGCAGGCTCTCGGCTTGGTCCGGCTGCGGCGATGCGGCCAGCAGGCTGTCGAGGAAGTCTTCACCGAGGTGATCGTCGGCCTGCCAGCCGAGCAGCCGGGTGCAGCCCTGGTTGAGGT
Organism: Pseudomonas sp. ABC1; assembly: GCF_013395055.1. Lineage (NCBI taxonomy): Bacteria > Pseudomonadati > Pseudomonadota > Gammaproteobacteria > Pseudomonadales > Pseudomonadaceae > Pseudomonas > Pseudomonas sp. ABC1. The sequence goes on along the minus strand of NZ_CP058349.1, from coordinate 1,889,676 downwards.
AGCGGATGCATTGGCGCTCATCGAAGATGATGACGGCGTTGCCGGTTTCATGGGTCGCCAGGGACAGCAGGCGCCATTCCTCGCGCATCTGGCGCTGTTCGGTCACGTCCCGCAGCACGGCGCTGTAGAGCACCTGGCCGGCGACCTCGATGCGTGAGATGGACATCAGTGCCCAGCGCCGTTCACCGTCCTGGCGGGTCACCGGCACTTCGCGGCTGGTGCCGACGATGCGGTTGAGGCCGGTTTCGCGGTTGGCCTGGATATAGCCGTCGTGCTGTTCGCGCAGTTCCAGCGGCACCAGCATGCTGACGTTGTGCCCCAGTACCTGCTCCCTCGGGTAGCCCCACAGGCGTTCGGCGGCGGCGTTGAAGTGGCTGATGCGATTGTGCGCATCGATGGCGACCACGGCGTCGACACTCTGCTCGATGCCCTGTTCGAGCATTTGCCGATGGATATCCTCACTGCCGCTCTCACGGTGCCAGTGTTTGCGTCCGTCAGCCATGGGAGCGCTGCATGTGGAAAACGATGGCGCCGCAGTCGCCGTTGGCGAGGGTGATGGTGCCTTGCCGGTCGGTGGGCGTGACCCTGCGCGCGTGCTGCGCGAAGTCCACCCCATCGTGCGTGATGGGCTGATGGTTGCGCATGCTTTCCCTTGATGCGCGGCGGGCGTGTCGAGCCGACTTGACGCATCTGCCGATGTATCGCCACGCCGATGCCGCTAGAATTGTCCGTTGCCCGAATTCAGCGGGACGCAGCCCGTGTACTGTGTCGCACCGGCCGGCTTGCCTGGGAAACTGTCTTGCAGTGGCCCCAGGCAATGATCGAATGCCCGCAGTCGTTGCCTGAATCATTGGTGGCATGTGCTTGAGCGTGTCGCAGGGTACGAAATAAATAAACGCGGTTCAATAAATAAATTCGCATATCCGAGACTTTCAAACAATTCGCGAATTTATTCTCTAGCGCGGGACGATAAAATGACTGACAGCAAAACGCTCGAGGAATGTGCCGAAACACCCGACTCATCTGAGTCAAGTGGTGTTCTTTATGGTTTCTCCGAACGCCTCAGGCTGGCCATCGGTTCGAATAGCTTGCGTGGATTTTCTCGCGAATGCAAACTATCGGAAGCAACGCTGCGTAGTTATCTGTCGGGCGAGACCTACCCGACACTCGATCGACTGGAACAGATCGCGGAGGCTGCAGGCATGTCACCCATCACGCTTGCCTTTGGCAGTAATCAGGATGAAGGCGCCAATGACGATATCCCCAGCCAGGAACTGCTCGGCTGGGCTTGTCTGTTCATCATGGCCAACGATGCGGCGGGTGCCCGTTCCGCTGCGGAGGTCGGCCAGCAGTGCTGGCGCATTGCCAAGGGGTTGGCCGAGAACGGTGAGGGCCATGAGTTGGCCAGGGTGATCATCGACGTGGGGCGCGCCCAGCTTGCGCGCCTGCAACCTGCGCCGGGCGAGGATTGATCCCGAATGACGGCTGTCTTTCTCTGATGGGAGGCGGGCCGGGGGAGAGGCGTCCGGTGTTTGTTGCCCTCTCCCTAGCCCTCTCCCGCGCGCGGGAGAGGGGGCAAATAGCGGGCTACCGTTCCTAGGCATGGTCGCCTGGTCACATTGGCCGGGTTACAATCGCGGGCAATGGTGCCGGCCTGGCTGGCCCTGCATTCGCTTACCCCTTCGCTCCTGAGTTTTCCCCGTACGCTGGAAGCGTCCTCGCAGTGTGTCTCGTCCGTTGCCGAGGCGCGCCGCCGTGGCAATCGCTCGTGGGCGGCAAAGAAAGGATGTTTCGTACATGACGCAGACACACACGCACCGCTGGCGCTTCTTCCGTGCCGGTGGTTTTGATCAGGTGCAACTGGAGTCCCCGGCCGATCTGGCCGCACTGCGCGGGCTGGACCAGAAGCTCTGGGCCAGCCTGGCCTGTCCGGTCAGCAACCTGGAGCTGGACCGGCGCATGCTGGACTACATCGACCTGAACCGGGACGGCCGCATTCGCGCACCGGAAATCCTCGATGCGGTGGACTGGACCCTGGCGCGTCTGGTCGACCCCGAGGTGCTGTTCCAGGCGGGGCCGCTGCGCCTGCAATCGCTGACCGATGATGCCGAAGGGGTACGGTTGCGGCTGGCAGCCCAGCGTCTGCTCGATGTACTGGGGCGTCCCACGGACGACTGCCTGACCCTGGCCGATACCGACGACCTGGCGCTGCTGTTCCCGCCGCATGAATACAACGGCGATGGCCTGGTGCCGGCGACCCTGACCGAGGATGAAGGATTGCAGGCCGCCATTGCCGACATCATTGCCTGTCAGGGTGCGGAGACCGACCGCAGCGGCGAGGCAGCGATCGGCGAGGAGCAGATCGCTGCCTTCTTCGAGCAGGCGCGGCAACTTCACGATTGGCAGGCGCACGCAGCGGAGCAGGGGCTGGAGGTCTTCGGCGAAGGCACCGGGGCCGCGGTCGAGGCACTGAGCGCGGTGCGCGGCAAGGTCGACGATTATTTCAACCGTGTCGCCATGGCTGAGTTCGATCCGCGCGCGCAGGTGCTGATGAATCCCCATGAGGAAGAACTGGTGCGCCTGGCTTCACTGTCCCTGGCCGATGCCGACGAGCTGGCCGGGCTGCCGCTGGCAGTGGTCCAGCACGGCGACCGGTTGCCACTGGAGAAGGGCCTCAACCCGGCCTGGCAGAGCGCCGTCGATGCGCTGCGCGAGCGGGTGGTGAAGCCGATCTACGGCGAGCAGGACAGCCTGACGCTCGCGCAATGGCGTCATCTGGTCGCGCTGTGCGGCGACTACCTGGCCTGGCAGGCCGAGGCGCCGCAGACCGCGATCGCCGGGGTGCTGGAGCGAGAGCGCATCCTCGAACTGGTGGAGCAGGGTGTCGAGGCCCGGTTGCTGGCGCTGGTCGAGCAGGACAAGGCAGTGGGCGAGGCCGCCGATGGCCTGGTCGAGCTGGACAAGCTGATCCGCCTGCGCCATGGACTGCTGCGGCTGTTGCGTAACTTCGTGTCGTTCCAGAGCTTTTATTCACGCCAGGACAAGGCGGTATTTCAGGCGGGCACCCTTTACATCGAGGGCAAGAGCTGTGACCTGGTGGTGGAAGTCGCTGACATCGAGGCGCATGCCAAGGTGGCGGCCGCCAGTGATTGCTTCCTGCTCTATTGCGCCTGCACGCGCCGTGGTGAGCCGGTGCGCGGCCGGGAAACCCTGAATATCGTGGTGGCGGTGACCGCCGGCACCGAAGGCGACCTGCAGGCCGGGCGTCACGGGTTGTTCTATGACCGTGATGGTAACGACTGGGACGCCACCGTGGTCAAGCTGGTGCAGAACGCCATCAGCATCCGTGAAGCCTTCTGGTCGCCGTACCGGCGTATTTCCGGCCTGGTTTCCGAGCAGGTGCAGAAGCTGGCCACCAGCCGTGATGCCGACATGGTCAGCAAGACCGCCGGCTCCCTCGGCGACAGCGCCGGCACGGCCCCGGCGGCGACACCGGCCGCCTTCGATATTGCCCGGTTCGCCGGTATCTTCGCTGCCATCGGCCTGGCCATCGGTGCACTGGGCACGGCCCTGGCGGCAGTGGTCACCGGCATTCTGTCGCTGGCCTGGTGGCAGGTTCCGTTGCTGTTGCTCGGCGTGCTGCTGGCGATTTCCGGGCCGTCCATGCTGCTGGCCTGGTTCAAGCTGCGCCGCCGCAGCCTGGGGCCGATCCTCGACGGCAACGGCTGGGCGGTGAATGCCCAGGCGCGTATCAGCATTCCGTTCGGCACCGAGCTCACCCAGATGGCGGTCTTGCCGCCGGACAGCGGTCGTGCGCTGCGCGATCCCTATGCCGAGAAGCCACGGCTATGGCCCTGGGTGCTGGCGCTGCTGTTGGTGGTAGGCGTGGGGTATTACGCCTGGAGTACAGGCGTGTTCAAGCAGGACGTGACCGAGTCGGTCGCGCCTGTCGAGGTGCCGGCGGCGCCTGCTGAGTAGGCCCTTGATTCCGCGTAGGAGGAATCGGCGAGTTTGTCGCAATGGCCTGCTAGACTTCGCGCAAAACCCAGAGGCATGACCGTTGAAAAGCCATTCTCTGATCGGCCTGCGCGAGTGGGTCGCACTGCCGGACCTGGGTGTCGTCGGGCTGCGTGCCAAGATCGACACCGGGGCGCGTACCTCGGCTCTGCATGCCACCGATATCGTCGAATTCGAGCGTGATGGCGAGCGCTGGGTGCGCTTCGATGCGCACCTCGGCACGCTGGTACGGCGGCGCCATCGTTGCGAGGCCCAGGTGCTCACGCGCAAGACCATCCGCAGTTCCAACGGCCACACCCAGGTCCGCTATGTGGTGCGTACCCGCCTGGCGCTGGGGCATCATGTGTGGCCGGTGGAGTTTACCCTGACCTGCCGCAAGCACATGCGCTACCGGTTGCTGCTAGGCTCCCTGGCACTGAGCGATGGGCAATGGCTGATCGACCCATCCCGCAAATACCTACAGAAAAAACCCCAGACCCTCACTCTTCCCGGTGCCCAATGAAAATCGCCGTGCTGTCGCGCAATCCGCGCCTGTATTCCACTCGTCGCCTGGTCGAAGCCGGCCAGCAACGAGGACACGAAGTCCAGGTGATCGATACCCTGCGTGCCTATATGAACATCGCCAGCCACAAGCCGCAGATTCACTACCGGGGGCGACCGCTGGAAGGGTTCGATGCGGTGATCCCGCGCATCGGCGCTTCGGTGACCTTCTATGGCTGCGCGGTGTTGCGTCAGTTCGAGATGATGGGGGTGTTCCCGCTCAACGAGTCGGTGGCCATCGCCCGTTCGCGGGACAAGCTGCGTGCTCTGCAATTGTTGTCGCGACGTGGTATCGGCCTGCCGGTGACCGGCTTCGCGCATTCGCCGGATGACATTCCCGACCTGATCGAGATGGTCAACGGCGCGCCCCTGGTGATCAAGGTGCTGGAAGGCACCCAGGGCATCGGCGTGGTGCTGTGCGAAACAGAGAAGGCCGCCGAGTCGGTGATCGAGGCCTTCATGGGCCTGAAGCAGGACATCATGGTGCAGGAGTACATCCGCGAGGCCGGTGGTGCGGACATCCGCTGCTTCGTGGTCGGGGACAAGGTGATCGCCTCGATGAAGCGTCAGGCCAAGCCTGGTGAGTTCCGTTCCAACCTGCACCGGGGCGGCAGTGCCAGCCTGATCAAGATCACCCCGGAGGAACGCATGACGGCGATCCGCGCGGCCAAGGTGATGGGGCTGTCGGTGGCCGGTGTGGATATCCTGCGCTCCAACCACGGGCCGCTGGTGATGGAGGTCAACTCGTCGCCAGGCCTGGCCGGTATCGAGGAAACCACCGGCAAGGATGTTGCCGGGCTGATCATCGAACACCTGGAGAAGAACGCCGGCCCCAACCTGACGCGGACACGCGGCAAGGGCTGAGAACCCTGTCATTGCCGGGGCGTGACGCCCTGGCTTTTGCCCCCTCTCCCGCTTGCGGGAGAGGGCTGGGGAGAGGGCTGAAGAGGCAAGAACCCTTTCCCATGAATGGGCGAGAGGATCGCTACTGGCCGCCAGTCTCGCTGTCGCGTCCGGCATCCCGTGGCAGCAGCAGGCCGAGGGGCAGGCTGACGCGGGCTTCCAGGCCGCCGCCCTTGCGGTTACGCAGTTCGACGATGCCGCCATGCTGCGAGGCGATGCGCTTGACGATGGCCAGACCGAGGCCAGTGCCCTGGCCGCCGCGCGCACGGTCGCCGCGGATGAAGGGGTTGAAGATCTCGCCGATTTCCTCCGGGGCGATGCCGGTGCCACGGTCCAGCACGCTGAGCACCACGTAGGGCGCATGCTGGTCGCCGGACAGGTAGGCGGCCACCTCCACACCGTTGCCGCCGTAGCGCAGGGCGTTCTCGATCAGGTTGGTCAACAGGCGCTTGATCGACACGCGGCGCAGGGAGAACACCGGCATCGGTTGCAGGCACAGGCGCACGTTTTCCTGTTGCTGGTTGTAGGGCGCGACCACTTCGCGGATCAGTTCGGTGAGGTCGGTGTTTTCCGCCTGTTCGTCGCGGCCATCGCGGATAAAGGCAAGAAACTGGTCGAGGATGGCGTTCATGTCCTCGACGTCGCGGATCATGTCTTCGGTCAGCTCGGCATCGCTGGACATCAGCTCCAGTGACAGCCGCAGGCGTGTCAGCGGCGTGCGCAAGTCGTGGGAGACGCCGGCCAGCATCAGCTCGCGTTCACGTCCGGCCTGCTGCACATCCTCGGCCATCTGGTTGAAGGCCCGGTACAGCTCGGTCATTTCGCTCGGGGTATCGCTGACCGGCAGGCGTACGTGGCGGCCCTGGCCGATCTGCCGGGCGGCGTAGATCAGGCGTTTGAGCGGCAGGTTGAGCTGGCTGACGAAGATCCAGGCGGCGGCAGTGGAGAGCAGCCCGATGCCGAGGAACCAGCCGAGCACGCTCCAGATACGCTGGCCGCGCAGCGGATAGGCATAGAGCGGCACCTGCACCCAACTGCTGCCCAGGGTCGGTGCCTGCACCCAGATCGCCGGCGACGGGTGGATTCGCACCCTGACCTGGGTGTCCTCGCCCAGTTCGGCCTGCATCTGGCGCTGGAAGATTTCCGAGTAGGGCCAGTGATACTCGTCCGGCGGTACGTCCCGCTCGGCCACCTGGCGCAGGCTGGCCGCCTTGCCGATATGGCTGCGCGTCGCCTCGTCCGCCGCCCAGTAGGCACGTAGGGTCAGGGCCGCGCCGTGGCTGTACTGGCGATCGACCAGTACATCCTCGTTGGCCATCAGGTAGACCAGCGTCAGCACCTTGGAGAAGAGTACGACGATCAGCACCATCCACAGGGTGCGGGCGAAGAAGCTCTGCGGGAACCAGACAGGTGTTTTCATAGATCGAACGTCGACAAGAGCGCTAGAGCCTGCAGGCTGGATGGAAAGGCGCCATCGTTCAGCCTCTGGCTTTCGGCGCTGTCATCGGCTTCATTATTTGCTGCCGTCCGGCACGAAGACGTAACCGACGCCCCAGACCGTCTGGATATAGCGCGGTTTGGACGGGTCCGGCTCGATCAGGCGGCGCAGGCGGGAAATCTGCACGTCGATGGAGCGCTCCAGCGCATCCCACTCGCGACCACGGGCCAGGTTCATCAGCTTGTCGCGGGTCAGCGGCTCGCGGGCATGCTGCACCAGTGCCTTGAGCACGGCGAACTCGCCGGTGGTGAGCATGTGGATCTCGTCGCCCTTCTTCAACTCGCGGGTGGCGAGGAACAACTGGTAGTCGCCGAAGGTGACGGTTTCGTCCTCGCTGCCGGGGGCACCGGGCACCACCGGCGCCTGGCGGCGCAGCACGGCACGGATGCGCGCCAGCAGCTCGCGTGGGTTGAAGGGTTTGGCCAGGTAGTCGTCGGCGCCTTGTTCCAGGCCCTGGATACGACTGGCTTCGTCGCCCTTGGCGGTGAGCATGATGATCGGCACCTGGTTGTTCGACTCGCGCAGGCGGCGGCAGGCGGACAGGCCGTCCTCGCCAGGCATCATCAGGTCGAGTACCACCAGTTGGAACAGCTCACGGGCCAGCAGGCGGTCCATCTGTTCGGCGCTTTCCACCGTCCGCACGCGATAGCCCTGTTCGGCGAGGAAACGCTCGAGCAGGCGCCTGAGTCGGGCATCGTCATCGACGATAAGGATTTTTTCGCCTTCGCTGGCTTGCGCAGTGCTACTCATGGCAACTCCCGGAATGATGGTGACGCATTATGGCCCAGGCATCTGACTCGCATGGTCGGCCATTGTTAGCAGATTTTTCCCGGGATGGCAGCGCCGGCCCTCTCCCCAGCCCTCTCCCGCAAGCGGGAGAGGGGGCAAATGCGATTGCCTGCCTTGCGGGTGGCAGGTCATTGCCCTGTGCTTATAATGCCGGCCTTTCGCGCAGGCCCGGCCTGCTTGGTTTGACTGACCCAGGTAGATTCATGGACAGCATCAACTCCCGCATTGCCGAAGAACTGGGCGTACGCCCGCAACAGGTGGCCGCCGCCGTGGCCCTGCTCGACGAAGGCTCGACCGTGCCCTTCATCGCCCGTTACCGCAAGGAAGTCACCGGCAGCCTCGACGACACCCAGTTGCGCAACCTGGAAGAGCGCCTGCGCTACCTGCGCGAGCTGGACGAGCGCCGTGCGTCGATCCTCGCCAGCATCGAAGAGCAGGGCAAACTGACGCCCGAACTCAAGCGTGAGATCAACCTGGCCGACACCAAGACGCGCCTGGAAGACCTCTACCTGCCTTACAAGCAGAAGCGCCGCACCAAGGGCCAGATCGCCCTGGAAGCCGGACTCGGCGAACTGGCCGATGCGTTGTTCGCCGACCCGACCCTGGTACCGGAAAGCGAAGCCGAGCGTTTCGTCGATGCCGAGAAAGGCTTCGCTGACGTCAAGGCGGTGCTGGAAGGCGCCAAGTACATCCTTATGGAGCGCTTCGCCGAGGACGCCGAACTGCTGACGCGCCTGCGCAGTTTCATCAAGGACCACGCCACCCTGAGCGCCCGCCTGGTGCCGGGCAAGGAGCAGGAGGGCGCCAAGTTCAGCGATTACTTCGAACATGATGAGCCGCTCAAGAGCGCGCCGTCGCACCGTGCCCTGGCGATCTTCCGCGGGCGCAACGAAGGCGTGCTGTCCGCCAGCCTCAAGGTTGGCGATGAGCTGCCGGGCACCGCGCACCCGGCGGAAGGCATGATCGCCGAGCGCTTCGGCATCCAGCAGCAAGGCCGTGCCGCCGACAAGTGGCTGGCCGAGGTGGTGCGCTGGACCTGGAAGGTCAAGCTATACACCCACCTGGAAACCGACCTGTTCGGCGAGCTGCGCGACACGGCCGAGGACGAAGCGATCAGTGTCTTCGCCCGTAACCTGCACGACCTGCTGCTGGCGGCTCCGGCCGGCCCGCGCGCCACCCTTGGCCTCGACCCCGGCCTGCGCACCGGCTGCAAGGTGGCCGTGGTGGACGCCACCGGCAAGCTGCTGGACACCGCCACGGTCTACCCGCATGCGCCGCGCAACGACTGGGACGGCACCCTGGCGGTACTGGCGAAGCTGTGCGCGAAGCACGCGGTGGACCTGATCGCCATCGGCAACGGCACCGCCAGCCGCGAGACCGACAAGCTGGCCGCCGAGCTGATCCGCAAGGTGCCAGGCCTGAAGCTGACCAAGATCATGGTCAGCGAGGCTGGCGCTTCGGTCTATTCCGCCTCGGAACTGGCCGCCCGTGAATTCCCCGAGCTGGACGTTTCGCTGCGTGGCGCGGTGTCCATCGCCCGCCGCTTGCAGGACCCGCTGGCCGAACTGGTGAAGATCGAGCCGAAGGCCATCGGCGTCGGCCAGTACCAGCACGATGTGTCCCAGATGAAGCTGGCGCGCTCGCTGGATGCGGTGGTGGAGGACTGTGTGAACGCCGTCGGCGTCGACGTGAACATGGCGTCCGCCGCGCTGCTGGCGCGCATCTCCGGCCTGAACGGCACCCTGGCGCAGAATATCGTGCAGTTCCGCGACGCCAACGGCGCCTTCAAGTCCCGCAGCGACCTGAAGAAGGTGCCGCGCCTGGGCGAGAAAACTTTCGAACAGGCCGCCGGCTTCCTGCGTGTGATGAACGGCGACAACCCGCTGGACGCCTCGGCGGTACACCCGGAAACCTACCCGCTGGTGCAGCGCATCGCCGCCGATACCGGCCGCGATATCCGCTCGCTGATCGGCGATGCCGGTTTCCTCAAGCGCCTCGATCCGAAGCAATTCACCGACGAGCGCTTCGGCCAGGTGACGGTGGTGGACATCATCCAGGAACTGGAAAAACCCGCCCGTGACCCGCGCCCCGAATTCAAGACCGCCGAGTTCCAGGAAGGCGTGGAAACCCTCAAGGACCTCACCCTGGGCATGGTGCTGGAAGGCGTGGTGACCAACGTCACCAACTTCGGTGCCTTCGTCGACATCGGCGTGCACCAGGATGGTTTGGTGCACATCTCCGCGCTGTCGGAGAAGTTCGTCAAGGACCCCTACGAAGTGGTCAAGGCCGGCGATATCGTCAAGGTCAAGGTCATGGAAGTGGACATCCCGCGCAACCGCATCGCCCTATCCATGCGTATGGGCGATACCCCCGGCGAGAAGATCGAAGGCGCCCCACGTTCCGGCAAGGGCAACGCCCCGCGCGGCGAACGCAAGCCCGCCACGGCCCAGCCCCAGGCCAAAACCCCGGTGAACAACCCGATGGCTTCGCTGTTCGCCAATGCCAAGCAATTGAGGAAGTGAGGTTGCCCAGCAGAGGGGCTGCCGTGAGGCAGGCCCTTCTGCTGGGTGGGGGAGGCGGTGTTGGCCCTTCTCATGCCGTCGAGGCCGGTATTCGCGCGACTTCCGGGCGGATGTGTCGCCTGGGTTGAGCGCTGCGATACCCATCGAGCGAATGCCTTGGGTATCGCAGCCCCTGCGTCAGCTAAAGGCTGCGAGCAGGTTGGTTAGAAAAACCGCACCACCTGCGCCCACACCCGCGGGCTGCGGTCGACGTCGCTCTGCGGGTCATCGTTACCCAGCTTCCACGCCGCTACGGCGTTGACCTGCCAGCCGTACGCGGCCCAGCGTGCGCCTACGCCCGCCGCCGACAGACTGCGGTGGTTCTCGCCCGTGCTCCAGGTGTCCTTGTTCAGGCGCACCTCGCCGTGGTCGGCGAAGGTGCTGAGTTGCCAGGCATCGGTCAGCGCGTAGCGCAGTTCCAGGTTGGCTAGCCAACCCTGGTCGCCGGATGCTTCGCCCTGCGGATAGGCCCGCACGCCATAGGCGCCACCGAGGCTGATCTTCTCCGAACTGTCCAGGTTACCGTCGGCCCACTGGCCTTGCAGTTGGCCGTACAGGCTGAAGCGCTCGCTCAGGCGTTGCAGGCGTACCAGGCTCGGGTTGATCTTGTGGAAGCGGCCCTGGGTGCCTGCCGTCTGCTTATCGATGGTCTGATTCAGCGCCCCGTCGATATTCAGGCTGCCCTGGCTCCAGGCCAGGGCGAAGCTGTTTACACCGCCGCCGAACAGGTTGTCGCGGCTGTTGCCGTTGAGGGTGGCGATGACCACGCGCGAGCGCTTGTCGCTCTTGCTGGTGAACAGGTCGATGTCGTCCTTCAGGCGCTTGTCGTCGAATTGCAGTTGCGCATAGAGGGAGAAATCCCGGCTGCGCAGCAGCGGCTGGCTCGCGAACAGGCTGGTGATGCGTGCATTGCCGTGGGCCTTGAGGTCATCGAAGTCCTTGGCCAGTTCGTAGTCCATGTCCGAGTAGGCCACTCCGAGCTGGGTGGCCCAGGGGCCGATCGGCAACTGGTAGGCGATGCGGCCGTACTGCTGGTCTTCATCCGAGCCCATTGCGCGCACGGACAGGCGATCGCCGAGGCCCAGCGGGCTGTTGAGGTTGAGCGTGCCACCCAGGCGGTACTCGCCGGTGAAGCGGTTGCCGTAGTTGTCGGCGTCGACCGAGCCGGACAGCAGCGGGCCGGGTTGCACGTCCACCAGCAGGTCGGTGGCGCCGACCGATGCACCTGGCTTGAGGGTGGACTTCACCTCCACCCCGGGCGTGTCGGACAGCAACAGCAGGCTGCGTTCCAGCGACTCGGCGCGTACCGCATCGCCCGGCTTGAGCGCCGCGAGCGGTGCCAGAGCCGCACCTGAAACCCGCGAAGTGTTGTTCAGGCCCACCTCGCCGTAGCGACCTTCCATCACGGCGATCTGCACCACGCCACCGTCGATTTCCTGCGCGGGGATATAGGCCCGTGCCAGCGGGTAGCCGAGTTCGCGGTAGGCACGGGTGATGCGGTTGGCACCGGCCTGCAATTCACCGAGGGAAACCGTACGGCCTTGCAGGTCGCCCAGCAGGGACAACAGCGCGTCGCTGGCGATGACGCTGTTGCCCTGCAGGGTGAAGCTGTTGACTTGCAGACTCGGCCCGCCAGCTTTCGCCTCGGTCGAGGGCGCATCGGGCAGGTTCAGTTCCAGGCGCTGCTTGCCGGGCAATTGCAGCGGGCGTTGGTCGATGGTCTGTTGCGACTGGCCGGCGTCCGGCAGGGTAGCCGCCATTATCGACAGCGACAGCAGGGAAAGGGTGCCGCCAATCAAGGGATAAACGAAACGCATGGATCAGATTCCTTCAGGCAGGCGGATGCCGTGGTTGATGACTTGCAGGTTCAGGCGATCATCGAGCGGGTTGGTGATCAGCATGTCCTGAGTCAGGTCAGGTTGCTGCCTGGCCCCGGTCGAGCCGGTTTGGCCATTCGAGGCCTGTACGCCGAGATAGGACGGGGTGTTGCTGAGGCTGTTTCCAGCGGGGCGGATGATGGCGCGGCGAACAATATCGACGTCACGGGTCACTGCTGCGAGGTAAGGCAGAACAATGGCATAACCAGGGTTGCTGGCGTCTACACCCGGTAATGTCCAGAGGGTGGTATCCCAGCCCGCGTAAGTGCTGGGATCGCTCAGCTCGTCCCAGGTTTTGTCGCTGCCATCATCATTGCCAGTGAATACACCTGCGTTCACGCCGCCATTGTTGATCGCGTTGCCAGCAGCATCGGTGGTGGCGTAGAAGCTGGCGCTGATGCTGCCAAGATCATTGAACCCGACCAGCCCGCCGACGTTGTTGGTTCCTGTGACGCTGCCAACGGCATAAGTGTTGCCGATGCCGCCGTCGTTGTAGCCGACCAGCCCGCCGACGTAGCTGTCGCCCGTAACGCTGCCGACGGCGTAGGCGTTGTTGATGCTGCTACGGATGCTGTAGTTGTCACCGACCAGTCCTCCGACGTAGCTGTTGCCCGTGACGCTGCCGGTGGCATAGGCGTTGCTGATACTGCTGGTACTGCCCCCGACCAGCCCACCGACGCTTGCCTGGCCAGCCACACTGCCGGTGGCATAGGCGTCTGTGATGTCCCCCTGGCCGTGCCACCCAACCAACCCGCCGACAGATTTGCCAATAGCGCTACCGGTAACGTTACCCGAGGCATAAGCTGAGGTGATGCTGCTGCCGTCGTTGTGCCCGAGCAGCCCACCGACGTTCTGGGTGCCCTCAACATTGCCCGTGGCATAGGCGTCAGTGATATCACCGCTGCTAAAACCCGCCAGCCCGCCGACGTTGTTGCCGGAGCCGTTGACGCTACCGGTGGCATAGGCGTTGCTGATGGTGCCCAGGTTCCACGCGACTAGCCCGCCGACGTTATTGCCGGAGCCGTTGACGCTACCGGTGGCATAGGCGTTGCTGATAATGCTGATACTGCCCCCGACCAGCCCGCCGACGTAGCTGTTGCCCGTGACGCTGCCGGTGGCATAGGTGTTGCTGATGGTGCCTTGGCCGACCCCGGCCAGCCCGCCGACGTAGATGTTGCCCGTGACGCTGCCGCCCACCAGGCCGATATTGCGGATTGTACTGCCGATGGCGGTGACGCCGAACAAGCCGACGTAGTTCTCGCTGCCACGGTTGATGGTGAGATTGCTGAGGGTATGGCCGAGGCCGTCGAGTCGTCCGGTGAAGTTGTTCGTATAATTCCCCACCGGTTGCCAGTTGGTGATGCTGGCCAGGTCGATATTGCTGCCCACGGCATAGTTGCCGGCCAGGTTGTTGTTCATGTCCTGCAGCGCCGCGGCATCGTTGACTACGGTGTAGCTGATCACACTGCCGGTCGAGCCTTTCCGGGTGCTGAAGTTGTTGCCGCTTTGCAGGTTGATCGGCGCATTGATGCTGTAGTCCGCCGTGCCGCCGTCGGTGCTGGCCTGGCCATACTCCAAGGCGACCTTGCCGCTGGCATGTTCGGCGGTGATGGCCGCGTTGATCGTGATGTTGTTATGGGCACTCAGCGTCAGTGTGGTGCCGGCATTCCAGGTCACGGCGGCGTTGACGTGGATATCTCCGGCTTCGCTGCCGGTGGCAACGGTTTGCAAGGTGACATCGGTGTTCGCCAGGTTGCTGGAGAGCGTGCTGGCACCGATGCCGCTGGCGGTCTGGGCGGTACTGCCCGCGCTGACAGTGAAGTCGGTCGGGTCGATCAGCCAGGTGCCGGTCTTGCCGTCCGCCGCCTTGGTGGTGACTTTGGCGCTGTCGGCCACTTTGACGTGGGCACCGCTTGTTTCGATAAAGCCGCCATCGCCGCCGTTGGGCGCGCTGGCATCCAGGGTGCCGGCCACTTGCACGGTGCCGCCGTCGAAGCTGCCGAGCAGGACGATCTTGCCGTCCTTCTCACCGAGGGTTTGCGCCTCGATCACACCGGTGTTGTTGATCACGGTCTTGAGCAACGCGTCTCCGGCGTTGGCGGTGAGCAGCACCTGGCCGCCATCGGCCTTGATCAACTGGTGGTTTTCCACCAGGGCATCGACCACGGCTTCATCGACCTGCACGTTGAGCAGGCCGTCGCCGGCGAAGTCCAGCGTCACTGCGTTGCCCGCTGCGAGGGCTACCGTGCCCTGGTTGGCGACGATCACGCCGTTGTTGCTCACCGTGCCGCCGAGCAGGGCGATGCTGCCGCCGTCCGCCGCACGGATGCTGCCGTTGTTGGTCACGTTGGCGTTGCCGCCGTTGCCCTTGAACTGGTGGTTGCCGGCCTCGAAGTCGTCGTTGGCGATATCCAGCGTGGAGGCCACCAGGCCGCCGACATTGACGCTGGCCCCCTGGCCGAACAGCACGCCGTTGGGGTTGACCAGGAACACCTGGCCGTTGGCTTCCAGGGTGCCCATGATCTTCGAACCGTCGGCGCCGAGCACGCGGTTGAGGGCGATCGAATCACTGCCGGGCTGGTTGAAGGTCACCTTGTTGCCGGTGCCGATATCGAAGGACTGCCAGTCGATGGCGAGCTTGTTGCTGCCCTGGTCGATGACCATCTGGTTGGCATTCGGCGTACCGATCTGGCCGCTGCCGGAGACCACCGTACCGCCGGTGGGCAGGTCGGCGGCCAGGGCCGGGACGCTCAGCAGCAGTGCCGCGGCGGCGACTACCGCCCCCGAGCCTTTGCCACGCCGGCGGGCATGTTCGTCGGCGATGCTCCAGGCACCGAGGCAAGGGTTCCAAACGAGGGCGTAGATGCGGTTCATGTGCGGTTCCCTATGGCAGGCACAGTCGTGGACGGGGTGACCCCGTAACAGGTTCTATCCAGGCATGAGCCCGGGCGTCTGGTTTGAGTGGCGATGTAGCGTTACCAGCCCTGGCTCAACTCAACGTCTGCAGAGGCGACCGGTTGGCGGGCTGCTCTGACCGGGAGGCTGCTACAGGTGTTTGGCAGGGCATCGGTGATGGTGTCGGAGATATGGAAAGCCAAGGCTCCTGGTGGCCATTCGCCACGGCAAATTACTCTGCGCAGTGCCGGACAGCCATAGTCCATTTGGACTGGTCAGCCTGGGCGGTCAAGCCAGCGCTGCTGCTCTGGTTCTAACCCGCTCCAGGCCTTTTCTGCGCGGCTACCCCAGGAGATTGCAGGGTCTCGAGAGGTGCCTTGCTGACGGCGTGCCTATGTATTTCGTGAGCCGCTGTCAGTTGGCATTCAGGATGCGCCAGCTTGCATCACGCTTGAACAGCGAGCTGTTATCCGACGGGTGTGCAAACAGGTTGTAGCCCTGGTGCCGCAGGAAGCGGTTCTGGAAGGCAACGGATTTGAACGAGGCAAAGCCTGCTCCGGGGCTGTCAAGCGCCGGGACGGACAGGAACTGGGACTTTGCATCGTTTGCGGATGTGCCGCTGAAGCTGACCGGGTATCCGGAGTTGCGGTCGTCTACCGTCAGGTACTTGTTGGAACCGTCGCGGAAGGCTACAGCGACTCTGCCGTCAGCGAGAGTCACATGTTCAACTGTAAGTATGGGTTTGGCGGCATTGGACTCATAAACCTGAATCCGGCCACGATTATTGTCCGTATTGTTGTTGAACAGATAAAAACCACGCGAGGTGGATGTTTCACACGCAGCATTGTTGACCGAGCAGGACTGGAGTGCAGTGCTGGCTGGTATTTCTGGCGTGGCGGAGGCGCTGGCAACATCATTGCCGGCTTGTGCTTTTGCAGCGGAGCTGGATTGCGGAATGCCATTGACCAGTGAGCCGCCGGATACACGGAAGAACTGGCCCGATACGTTCTGGCAGGTGTCCATGAAGGATGCGCCGGCCAGTACCGAGTTCGGATCCAGGCGATTGCCTTCAAGGCAGCGCTGGCCATTCGATGCGCTGTTATCGTCAGCGTATTCGTTGCGCAGGCGGAAATACTCGCCGTTATTGTCGGTGGTGTGCCAGTACTGGCCGGTATATGCCCCGCAAGTAGTCAGGTAGGCGGCCCCACCGTTGTGATGATCCTCCATCACGCCACGCGCGCCTTCCAGGCATTTGCCCGGTGCATCAACCGAGGCAAGTTGGAATGTGTTGGCTTTTTTGCCGCCGCTTACGGCAATTGCCCGCCAGCGTGGCGCCTTGGCTGTGGCGCAGTCTGTTTGCGAGGCGATGCCTTCGGGTGTGCCGCCGTCAAAGCACTTGCCTTCCTTTTCGAGGAACATGGTTACCAGTTTGAAGGAGCCATCGGCCTGAGCCTGGGCGGACACGGGCATCGAGAAAGGAATGACGACCGCCAGTGCGAGCCCGCCCAGCAGGCTGCTCTTGAATGAAAGGTTATGCATTGATTGAGTCTCTGTGCAGGGGGTTATATGGAGATGCAGTTGTTGTGAGTGCTGCTGTGTGGCGCGATATAAACGATGCAGATACAACGGATCGTTATGGGTGAAATGGACTGCTTGTTTCGGCGCTATTGGTTTCTTTGTCGTAAGTGCAGGCGATAAAGCGAGTGCCCGGCTCGTTGCGATCTTCAAACTTTACAAGTGCGAAGCCGAAGTTATCGGAGCCAAACGGGTCGACCTGGATTTCTTTGATGTTCATGGACGGTGTACCGGCGCGAGAAGCCTCCAGGCACTTCAACTCTACATCACGGCGGAACTCGTCCCAGGCATCATCGCTTGAGGAGAAAGCGCTGCCAGAGTTGAATACAAGGCATGGCAACAATATAAAGGCGTACTGTTTTTTGTTGATCATGGTGTGAAGGCTTCCAGCGGAAATAAAACGAAGTTTCCGCTTCCGTTAGTTCAAGTAAATGACCGCCGCCTCTACGGCTGGGCACACCGATGCCATAGCATTCACTGCAGCACGTTTAATGCTGGCAACAAGACGCTTTGTTTTCACTTTATGGGTGATGCCAAAATGGCATGACGGACTTTATGTCGAATGAATACTATTGCCTATAGTCCATTTGGACTGGTCGCCTGCCGCGATAACTGTCGAGCAGGCGCAACGGCGCCTTCTGCGTGTGGCTGGCGGTAGAGTCGAAAAGGTACGGCAGGTTTGTCGGGCAGACGACCGATTGCCGGCCTGCGGTTTCCATGTCCTGGGGATCGAATCGGCAGGGCGGGCTTGAGTCGTACACCCAGGCTTGTGGCCCGGGCTGCGGATGTCTCTACCGATCGATCATGGCGTCATTTCTGCGCAGAGGATTCGTCCACGCGCGCACGGCGCATCCAGTCTTCCATCTGTTCGGGGGCAAGGGGGCGGGAGAACAGGTAGCCCTGGGCGATCTTGTAGCCTTGCTGTTCGAGCAAGGTGCGCTGGGCTTCGTTTTCCACGCCTTCGGCGACCACGGTCATCTTCAGGCTTTCGCCGATGTGGATGACGGCATGGGTCAGCGCCAGGGCGGCCTCGTCATGTTCCATGTCGTGGACGAAGCTTCTGTCCAGCTTCAACTCGTTGAGTGGCAGGCGCCGCAGGTAGCCCAGGCTGGAATAGCCGGTGCCGAAGTCGTCCATGGCGAGCCCGATGCCTTGCGCATGGACTTCGTTGAGGGTGCGCAGGGTGCTGGGGTTGGTGTCCAGCAGGACGCTTTCGGTGATCTCCAGGGTCAGGTCCTGGGGCGCCAGGGCGTGTTCGGCCAGGGTGGCGTTGATCTGCTGGGTCAGCTCCAGGTTGTGGAAGTTGGTGGGCGACAGGTTGACCGAGATGGAAGGGATGTCCAGGCCCGCCTTGCGCCAGGCCGCGAGTTGGCGGCAGCTCTCCTCCAGTGCCCATTGCCCGAGCTGGCCGATCAGTCCGCACTCCTCGGCCAGGGGGATGAAGCGCATGGGCGAAATATTGCCGAAGGTCGGGTGGCGCCAACGCGCCAGTGCCTCGATGCCGTGCAGGCGTCCGTCCTTGAGGTTGATCTGCGGCTGGTAATGCAGTGTCAGGGTGCGTTGCTGCAAGGCTTCGCGCAGGGCGGTTTCGAGTGCCAGGCGCTCCTGCGCCAACTGGTTCATTTCATCGCTGAAGAAACTGAAGTGGCTGCGCCCGTTGGTCTTGGCCTGGTACATGGCCAGGTCGGCGCGGTGCAGCAGGGTTTCCATGTCGGTGCCGTTTTCCGGGTACTGGCTGATGCCGATGCTGGCGGAAGGCATCAGGCTGACTCCGGCGATCTGGCAGGGCTGCGAAAGCAGGCCGAGCAGCCGTTCGACGGTGTTGGTCGCCTGTTCGGTGGTGCAGGGGTTGAGCAGCACGACGAATTCGTCGCCGGACAGCCGCCCGACGATATCGCCGCCGCGCATCTGCTCGCGCAGGCGCTGGGCGATCATGCCGAGCAGTTCGTCGCCGGCGGGGTGGCCGAGGGAGTCGTTGACCTGCTTGAAGCGGTCCAGGTCGATGAACAGCACCACCAGGCTTTCGCTCTTGCGCTTGGCGCTGGCGATCGCCTGTTCGGCCTGGGCCAGCAGCAGGCTGCGATTGGGCAGGCCGGTCAGGCTGTCGTAGAACGCCAGTTGGCGGATGCGCAGGCGCGCGCTTTCGCGCTCCAGGGCCAGGCTGCAGAGGTGGATGCTCATGTCCACCAGGCGCTTGTGGAGGTCGTCCGGGCTGCGGCTTTCGCGGTAGTAGAAGGCGAAAGTGCCGATGACCCGGCCGTCGCTGCTGGGGATGGGTGTCGACCAGCAGGCGCGCAGGCCCAGCGGCAGGGCCAGGGATTTGTACTCGCTCCAGAGCGGGTCGCTGGAGATGTCGCGCACCAGTACCGGTTCGTTGCGGAAGGCGGCCGTACCGCATGATCCGACGCAAGGGCCGCTATGCACGCCATCGAGTGCGTTGGAGTAGCTTTCCGGCAGGCTGGGCGAGGCCAGTGGCCGTAGGAAGCCTTCCTCATCGACCTGCAGGATGGAGGCAATGACTTCGGGGGCGATCCGCTCGACTTCGCGGCAGATCAGCAGCATCACCTCGCTCAGCGACGCCTCACGGGCCATGGCTTCCAGCACTTTGTGCTGGAGCATTTCGCGCATTTTGGTGGCGGTGATGTCGGTCAACACCGTGATGCAGTAGCTCAGACGCTGCTGTTCATCGAAGATCGGGCTGGCACTGAGCGAACACCACAGCGGGTGGTTGAACTTGTTCAGGATCATTTCTTCGCTGTGGTAGCTCTTGCCCTCCAGCAGGCCGGCGCGAATCTGCTCGAAGGCGTCATCGTCGGCATGGGGCAGGTTGAAGATCTGCTCGATGGGGTGGCCGAGCAGGTCGGCTGGCTGGTAGCCGAAGAGTTGCGTCAGCGCCTGGTTGGTGTAGACCACCTCGCCGTGGCGGTCGGTCATGATCAGGGCGCTGGAGGCCTTGTCCGCGCTCAGAGCCAGGCGCTGGATATATTCCCTCTGCTGCTGCTCGTGTTCGATGCGGGCGGTGACGTCGCTGGCGAACTTGACGATCTTGAGCAGGGCGCCGCTGTCGTCATGGATCGGGTTGTAGCTCGCTTCGAGCCAGACGCAACGGCCATCGGCGGCGATACGCTGGTACAGCCCGGTGGAGAAGTGGCCGTTCAGCAGGGTGTTCCAGAAGCTGCGGTAGTCCTCGGACTGTGCATGGCTGTCGATGCAGAAGCTCTGGTGGGCGCGTTGCAGTATCTCTTCCTCGCTGTAGCCGAAGATGTCGAGGTAGTTGCGGTTGGCGCGCAATACCTGGCCGTCGGGCGAGAACTCGATGATCGCCATGGAGCGGTCGAGGGCCGTCAGCAGGGCGTATTGTTCGTCGGTGTGCAGTGCTGCGAGGGACATGCGGGAGCTTCCTGTTCTCGTATGCGCGACAGACAGGGTCGCGCGTGCCGCTTTGGGGACAAGTGTCGAGTACCGAGATGCAATTGCGCCCAAGAAAGGGATGTCGTCGGGACGGCCGGTGATGAATCACCCGGCGGGCTTCGAGCCGTGGAGCGCGAAGCCTTGGTGGATCAATGATTGCAAGCGGCCAGCATTATTCTGAGCGCGCAGGAAGCCGTCAAGATAGCCCCCTGGCAACACATTGGTCGCGCTTCAGGAGGAATATTCGTTGGCGAAGCGGCTGACTGCCTGCACCACCGACTGGGCGCCTTCCTGGATCTGCTCGATGACCGCTCCCGCCTCGGTGGACAGCGACAGCGCCTGCTCGGCCTGGGCCTTGCTCTGGTTGATGGTCGAGACGGCATTGGCGGTGAGGTTCTGGTTTTCCTTGATGACCTCGATGATGTCCTGGGCCGCCAGCGTCGTGCGCGAGGCCAACTGGCGGACTTCGTCGGCCACCACGGCGAAGCCGCGTCCCTGGTCGCCTGCGCGGGCCGCTTCGATGGCCGCGTTGAGGGCCAGCAGGTTGGTCTGCCCGGCGATGTCGCCGATGGTCTTGATGATGCTGGCGATGAGTTGGCCCTGTTGGTCCAGTGCCTCGATGGAGTCGCAGGCTTGCTGCATGCGGTCGGTCAACTGGCGTACGACCTGCAGCGTCTGTTCGACGATCAGTGTGCCTTGCTGGGCGTGGTGGTCCGTGTGCTGGGAGGTGCTGTGGGCGATCCTGGCCGCTTCGCCCACCGAGGTCTCTCGGTTCACCTGGTCGGTGACCACGGTGGCGAACTTGACGACCTTGTAGAGCTTGCCGTGGACGTCCGACACCGGGTTGTAGGACGCCTCCAGCCATACGTCGCGGCCCATGCTGTCGACGCGACGGAAGCGGTTGCTGACGAAGTGTCCGGCCCGCAACTGGCCCCAGAAATCCTTGTAGGCCTGGCTGTGTACATCTTCCGGCGAGCAGAACAGGCTGTGGTGCTTGCCCTTGATCTGGTCGAGGCGGTAGCCCATTGCCTCTAGGAAGCGGTCATTGGCGGTGATGACGTTGCCATCCATGGAGAACTCGATGACTGCCGTCGAGCGCAGCAGGGCCTTCATCATATTCTCGTTTTCCAGCGAGGCCTCGATGGTGCGGGTCACGTTGTTACCGTGGAGGTAGAAGGATTCCACGCTGCCGTCGGCGTTGTGCACGGGCACGATAACGACCCGCAGCCAGGCCTCGTGGCCGTCCTTGCGTAGCAGGCGCAGCGCGCCGCTGAAGCTCTGGCCCTTTTTCAGCGCGTCGTCGATGCGTCGGTGGTGTGGGTCGCCGAGGGCATGCTTCGGCACGAAGTCATTCAGGTGGCGACCTTCCACATCGGCCGGCTCGTATTGCAGCTCCTGGCGGAAGACCGGGCCGATCCGCAGGAAGCGTCCGTTCGAATCGAAATGCGCGGATATCTGTTCGTCATCCAGACGGCGTATCGCCTCTGTGTAGAGCGCGAGGGACTGCTTGAGGCGAGCGTTTTCTGCTTTATAGCGATTGAACAACATGGTCGCCTCTCCGGAGGAATGACTGTCGAAGGTCATCGGCAGCGTGAGCGGAGTCTGAAGTCGGATCGTACGGGGTCAGAGCATACGTCAGGTGGCAGGTGCTGCCGCGGGTCCTGGTGCCTTTGGTGACGAGACCCGACGATCGGTTCGTGCGGGGGCTGACGGGCCGTCCGTCCCCGCACGATCACTGCTACGGAGTCTTTACCCGCACTTGCTGTCGCCGCAGTTGAGGCAGGTCAGGCAGCCATCCATCTGCACCAGCGCCGTGGTGTTGCACTTGCCACACAGGGCGGCGCCCGGTGGGTAGCCGGAGTCCTGGCTGGCACTGTCCGCCTTCAGTTCGGCCTTCTTTTGTTCGATGAAGGCTTTCTGGTGCTCGTCCAGGCGTTCGGACTCGATCAGGCCGATCTTGCGCAGGTGGGTCTCGATCACGTCGCCGATCTCGGCCACCAGCGAGGGCATGAACTTGCCGCCTTTCTTGAAGTAGCCGCCCTTGGGGTCGAACACGGCTTTCAGTTCCTCGGCGAGGAACGTGCAGTCGCCGCCCTTGCGGAACACTGCCGAGGCGATGCGGGTGAGGGCGACGATCCACTGGAAGTGGTCCATGTTCTTCGAGTTGATGAAGATCTCGAACGGGTGGCGCTGCTCGTGCTCGGTGCCCTGGTTGAGCACGAGGTCGTTGATGGTGACGTACAGCGCGTGTTCGGACAGCGGCGTCTTGATCTTGTAGGTCGAGCCTTCCAGCGCCTCGGGGCGCTGGACCTTCTCGTGCATCAGCTCGAGTTCCGGCTCTGGCGTGGCGGCGACGACCTCGGCCTGCTCCGGCTTGACCACTTCGTAGCCGACGATCTTGCTGTCGATGCGGATTTTCTTGTTGCTCATCGGCGCGTCCTCAGAATTTTCCGTAATAGCCTTCTTTGAGGGCATCGAACAGGTTGGCGGCGCTGTGGATTTCGCCGTCGTATTCGATTTCCTCGTTACCCTTGGCCTCGACGAGGCTGCCGTCGGCCAAGGCGAAACGGTAGGTGGTGGCGGCCAGGTCGGCCTCCTTGACCAGTACGCCCTGGAACGCCTCGGGGTTGAAACGGAAGGTGGTGCAGCCCTTCAGGCCCTGCTGGTGGGCGTAGA
The DNA here is from genome assembly GCF_013395055.1 of Pseudomonas sp. ABC1. NCBI lineage: Bacteria > Pseudomonadati > Pseudomonadota > Gammaproteobacteria > Pseudomonadales > Pseudomonadaceae > Pseudomonas > Pseudomonas sp. ABC1. The sequence continues at coordinate 1,866,934 of NZ_CP058349.1, read as the reverse complement.
CGTAGATGTCCTTGAACGACTCGTAGGGGTAGTCGCTGGGCACGTTGGCGGTTTTCGAGATGGAGCTGTCGACCCACTTCTGCGCCGCCGCCTGGATATCCACGTGCTGCTTCGGCGTGATGTCGTCGGCGGTGATGAAGTAGTCCGGCAGGCCGTTGCCGGGGGCGGCCTCGGGGTCGATGAAGTGCCGGTAGGCGAGCAGCTCGGAGGAGTAGACGTCGACCTTTTCCTTGGACTTCTTGCCTTCGCGGATGACGTTGCGGAAGTAGTGGTGGGCGAAGCTCGGCTCGATGCCGTTGCTGGTGTTGTTGGCCAGTGACAGGGAAATGGTGCCGGTTGGCGCGATGGAACTGTGGTGGCTGAAGCGGCTGCCAGTCTCGGCCAGTTGCTCGATCAATTGCGGCGCGACCTCACCGATGCGCTGCATATAGCGCGAGTACCTGGCCCAGAGCACGCGGCCCTTGACCGTATCGCCGGGCTTGATGCCGTCCACGGCCATTTCCGGGCGCTTGGCGAGCATTTCCGCGGTGACGACGAAGTCTTCGTCCATCAGCGGTGCGGCGCCTTTCTCCCGTGCCAGTTCCAGTCCGGCTTCCCAGCCGACCACGGCCATCTGCTTGGCCACTTCTTCGGTGAAGACCAGCGATTGTGCATCGCCGTATTGCATCTTGAGCATGGTCAGGGTCGAGCCCAGGCCGAGGAAGCCCATGCCGTGGCGACGCTTGCGCTGGATTTCGCGGCGCTGCTGTTCCAGCGGCAGGCCGTTGATCTCCACCACGTTGTCCAGCATGCGGGTGAAGATGCGCACCACGTCCTTGTACTCGTCCCAGTCGAAACGCGCGCGGTCGGTGAAGGGATCGCGCACGAACTGGGTCAGGTTGATCGAGCCGAGCAGGCAGGCGCCATAGGGCGGCAGCGGTTGCTCGCCGCAGGGGTTGGTGGCACGGATGTCCTCGCAGAACCAGTTGTTGTTCATCTCGTTGACGCGGTCGATGAGGATGAAGCCCGGCTCGGCGAAGTCGTAGGTGGAGGACATGATCATGTCCCACAGGCGCTGGGCCTTGATCACCTTGTACACACGGCAGGCGGTCAGGCCCTGGTCGTTGGTGATGTAGGGGCCTTTCTGCGGCCAGTCGCGCCAGATCACCTGGCTGGCGTCGGTGGTGTCGATGCCGTCTTCCTCGACTTCCTTCTGGCTCAGCGGGAAGGCCAGCGGCCAGTCCGCGTTGGCCTGCACGGCGGTCATGAACTCGTCGGTGATCAGCAGGCTGAGGTTGAACTGGCGCAGGCGGCCGTCTTCGCGCTTGGCGCGGATGAAGTCGGCGACGTCCGGGTGGCCGACGTCGAAGGTGGCCATCTGTGCGCCCCGGCGCCCACCGGCGGAAGACACGGTGAAGCACATCTTGTCGTAGATATCCATGAACGACAGCGGCCCCGAGGTGTACGAGCCCGCCCCGGAGACATAGGCCCCGCGCGGGCGCAGGGTGGAGAATTCGTAGCCGATGCCGCAACCGGCCTTGAGCGTCAGCCCGGCCTCGTGGACCTTCTCGAGGATGTCGTCCATGGAGTCGGCGACGATGCCGGAGACGGTGCAGTTGATGGTACTGGTGGCGGGCTTGTGTTCCTGGGCGCCGGCATTGGAGGTGATGCGCCCGGCGGGGATGGCGCCACGGCGCAGCGCCCAGAGGAATTTCTCGCCCCACAGCTTGCGCAGTTCAGGTGTCTGCTCGACTTCAGCAAGGGCCTTGGCGACGCGCTGGAAGCTGTCGTCGATGGTCTGGTCGATGACCCGTCCATCCTTGGCCTTGAGGCGGTACTTCTTGTCCCAGATGTCCATCGACGCATCCTGGATCGGGATGTCGGCGACGGCCTTGCTGATGGATCGTACCTTCGCTGCTTGGGTCATTGCAGGGAGCCTCCTGGTTCAAGGGCGGGGTATGCCTTGTGCGCGGATATGGGGCGGGCGGCGCCTTTTTGCACAAGATGTTGTATCGAGTGGCGGATACTAGCCCATATGTAGGGTTAGTCCAAGATGATAGTGGTTCTTGTCGACAGGCGTGATGTCGCATGCGCGAGGAACCGCGACGGCGCCGTTGCAGCGCCGTCGCCTGTCGCGATCAGTCTTCGGACAACTGGGGCTTCTGCTTGAGCACCTTGGCCAGGATGATCTTCGGCCCGCGCATTTTCTTGATCACGATGTGCAGGCCTTCGACCTCCAGCACTTCGTTTTTCTCCGGCACGCGCTTGAGGCTTTCGTAGACCAGTCCGCCCAGGGTGTCGGCCTCGATATGGTCGAGGTCGACGTGCAGGATGCGCTCCAGCTTGAACAGCGGAGTGTCGCCGCGCACCAGCAGTTTGCCCGGCTGGTAGGCAAGGATGCTGTGGTCGGTCTTGTGGTGTTCGTCCTGGATATCGCCCACCAGCACTTCCAGCACGTCTTCCATGGTGAGGAAGCCGACCACCTTGTGATCGCCTTCCTCGACCAGTACGAAGTGCGCGCCGCCCTGGCGGAACTGTTCGAGCAGTTCGTTCAGCGGCATGCTGCGCGAGACGCGCTCCAGCGGGCGCAGCAGGTCGGCGAGGACGAAGTCCTCGGCCTGCAGGCCATCCTCGGCCAGCGCCAGCAGCAGGTCCTTGATGTGCAGCAGCCCGATGAACTCGTTCTGCTCGTGGTCGTAGACCGGATAGCGGCTGTATTTGTGGCGGCGGATGATGGTGAGGATATCGGCCAGGGAGGCATCGCTGTCGATCTGCAGCAGGTCTTCGCGGGAGTTGGCCCAGTCGGAGACTTCCAGCTCGCTCATCTCCACCGCCGAGGCCAGCACCCGGATGTCCTGGTTGCCCGGGTCCAGCGTGCGGTTGGAGTGCAGGATCAGCTTGAGTTCGTCACGGCTGTAGTGGTGCTCGTTCTGGCTGCCCGGCTCGCCCTGGCCGGCAATGCGCAGGATGGCGTTGGCGCTGGCGTTGAGCAGGTAGATGGCCGGGTACATCAGCCAGTAGAACAGGTACAGCGGTACGGCCGTCCACAGCGACAGCAACTCGGGCTTGCGGATCGCCCAGGACTTGGGCGCCAGTTCACCGACGACGATGTGCAGGTAGGAAATGATGAAGAACGCGGTGAAGAAGGCGAAGGCGTGGATCAGCGCCTGGGACTCGATGCCCAGCGCCGCCATCAACGGCTCCAGCAGGTGGGCGAAGGCCGGCTCGCCGACCCAGCCCAGCCCCAGCGAGGCCAGGGTGATGCCGAGCTGGCAGGCCGACAGGTAGGCATCCAGTTGGTTGTGCACTTTGCGCAGGATATGCCCGCGCCAGCCATGCTCGTCGGCGATTGCTTCCACCTTGGTGGCGCGCAGCTTGACCATGGCGAACTCGGCGGCGACGAAGAAGCCGTTGAGCAGCACCAGGAACAGGGCAAAGAAAATCAGGCCGACATCGGCGAAATAGGAGGGTGAAACGCTACTAGAGGAAGGGTCCATGAGGGTACTGGGTAAACCAATGAGGGCGACAGAATGGGGCTGATGTCAGGATATTTCAAGCGTCAGGCGGTGCACCGGGCGTTATGGCGACTCCGTCCGGCTGGCCGCTTCACGCCTTGACCACCTGCGCCGCCTGGAAGTGGCAGGTGAAGGTGCTGCCCTTGCCGGGAGCGCTGTCGATGTCCAGGCGCCCCATATGGCGCAGCAGCACATGCTTGACGATGGCCAGGCCCAGGCCGGTGCCGCCGGTGGTGCTGGCGCGGCTGGAGTCGACGCGGTAGAAGCGTTCGGTCAGGCGCGGCAGGTGGCGCCGGTCGATGCCGATCCCCGAGTCCTGCACGCAGAGCCTGGCGCCCTGTTCGTTGCCGGACCAGCGAATGTGGATGTCGCCGCCCTCGGGCGTGTATTTCACCGCATTGAACACCAGGTTGGAGAAGGCGCTGCGCAGTTCGCTCTCGCTGCCGCGCAACTGGATATGGCTGTCGGCCTCCAGCGAGATGTTGTGGCGTTTTTCCGCCGACAGGGCCAGGGCGTCGCTCTTGATCGACCTCAGCAACTGGTCGACGGCCACCGGGCTGTTGGCCGATGGATGGGTGGTGGTCTCCAGCTTGGCCAGCAGCAACAGGTCGCTGATCAGGTGCTGCATGCGGCCCGCCTGCTGGTCCATCTGTTGCAGCGCCCGTTGCCAGCGCGCGGGCTGCTCGGCGCTGTTTTCCAGCAGGGTTTCCAGGTAGCCGGCGATCACCGTCAACGGTGTGCGCAGCTCATGGGAGAGGTTGGCGACGAAGTCCTTGCGCATCTGTTCAAGGTGGTGCAACCGGGTGATGTCGCGCACGAGGAACATGTGCTCGCTGTTGCCGTAGCGAGTGATGTTGACTTGCAGGTAGATGCGGTCATTGACCGGGGAGACGATCTCCAGGGCCTCGTCGTATTGCCCGCGCTCGAAGTATTCCTTGAATGCCGGGTGGCGCACCACGTTGGTGATCGGGTGCCCGGTGTCCTGCTGGCGCTTGAGCCCGAGCAGGTTGCTGGCGGCGATGTTCCACCATTCCAGGTTGCCCTGGCTGTCGAGCATGATCACGCCGTCCTTCAGCGCGGCGGTGGAGTCCTGTACGCGGTCGATGACGGCCTGTAGCTGTTTGCGCTGGCGCAGCTCGCGGCGCTGCAACTGATAGAGGCTGTCGAAGACCTCGGCCCATATCCCGTGGCTGTCCGGCGGCGGGGCGTCGGGGTTCTGCTTCATCCAGTCGAGCAGGCGCAGCAACTGGCGCAGCGTCCAGCCCAGGTAGCCGCCCAGGCCGAGGACCAGTGCCCAGGCGAGTTCGCCGGACACCAGGCCAAGCACCAGGCAGCCGAGCAGGATCAACAGCAGCCGGCGTACCAGGTCACCGCGCCAGTCTTGATTCACGGTACAGGCCCCTTGGATTCAGTTCTTGACCGAGAAACGATAGCCCGTACCACGAACCGTCTGCACCAGGTTCTCGTAGCTTTCGCCGAGGGCCTTGCGCAGGCGCCGGATGTGCACGTCCACGGTGCGCTCCTCGACATACACATTGCCGCCCCAGACCTGGTCGAGCAGTTGCCCGCGGGTGTAGGCGCGTTCCTGGTGCGTCATGAAGAATTGCAGCAGACGGTATTCGGTCGGGCCCATCTCGGCCGGCTTGCCGTCGATGGTGACGCGGTGGCTGACCGGATCGAGCAGCAACCCGCCGATCTCGATGGGTGTTTCGCTGTCGTTCGGCGCGGCGCGGCGCAGTACGGCCTTGAGGCGCGCCACCAGCTCGCGGGGCGAGAAAGGCTTGGTGATGTAGTCGTCGGCACCGACTTCCAGGCCCTGGATCTTGTTGTCCTCTTCGTCCTTGGCGGTGAGCATGATGATCGGCGTGTTGGCGGTCATCTCGTCGCGCTTCAGGCGGCGGGCCAGCTCGATGCCCGACGTGCCGGGCAGCATCCAGTCGAGCAGGATCAGGTCGGGCCTGCGGTCGACGATCAGGGCGTGCGCCTGTTGCGTGTTGTCCGCTTCCAGGCATTCGTAGCCCGCCATCTCCAGCGCTACCACGATCATCTCGCGTATGGGCGCTTCGTCATCGACGATGAGGATGCTCTTGCCGTTCATGGTCCGTTCTCTGTCGTTGCTGTCGCTCGGCATTAGATAACGGAATTATTGCAGCCATGTGACATTCAGACGGATGCGCGCAGGCCGTAGTCGAGCAGCGTGCCGACCAGGATCGCCAGACCGGCCCAGTGGTTGTGCAGGAAGGCCCGGAAGCACTTCAGCGGCTCGCGCTGGCGCGTACTGTGGAATTCCCAGGCGAAGCACAGCGCCGCCACGGCGAGGCCGAGCCAGAACCACAGGCCCAGGCCGAAGCGCACGCTGGCCAGTGCCAGGCACAGCAGGGTCATGCCTTGCAGGCTGGCGATGATGACGCGATCGGCGTCGCCGAAGAGGATGGCGGTAGATTTCAGGCCGATCTTCAGGTCGTCCTCGCGGTCGGCCATGGCGTAGTAGGAGTCATAGGCCACTGTCCACAGCACGTTGGCCAGGTACAGCAGCCAGGCTGCGGCGGGCAGGCTGCCGGTCTCGGCGGTGAAGGCCATGAGGATGCCCCAGGAGTAGGCGGCGCCCAGTACCACCTGCGGGTAATAGGTGTAGCGCTTCATGAAGGGGTAGAGCGCCGCCACCGCCAGGGCGCCGAATGACAGCCAGATAGTGGTGGCGTTGGTCAGCAGCACCAACAGGAAGCTGGCGCCGATCAGTACGGCGAAGAGTATCCAGGCCTCGCGCACGCGCACCTTGCCGGTGGCCAGCGGGCGGGCCTTGGTGCGCTCGACGTGGCCATCGAAATTGCGGTCGGCGAAGTCGTTGATCACGCAACCGGCGGAACGCATCAGGATCACGCCGAGGCTGAAAATGAATACATGCCCGATAGCCGGTGCGCCGTCGCCGGCGATCCACAGGGCCACCAGTGTCGGCCACATCAGCAGGAAGACGCCGATGGGCTTGTCCAGCCGTACCAGTTGGATGAAGTCCCAGGCTCGCGGATGCAGGCGGTTGCTCGATTGCAGGAGTTTCAGGTACACGCCGATGGTCTCCGGATGCTCAGTGGCTGTTCACCCTGGCTGCGCGCCAGAGCTCGGGAAGGAAGATTTCTGCGACCAGCACGCCCAGTTCGCCACGACGAAAGCAGGAGCGGCGGGCCCAGAGGCCGTCTTCTCGTACCTGCCCGGGCAACCAGTCGGCGGGATAGCGGCAGGTTTCCAGCTCGCCCCGGTCGAAGGCCTGGTCGCTGAACAGCAGTTCGCCGAGGGAGCGGCTGCCCAGGCGCTCCAGGTCCAGGCCCGAATGCTCCAGGGCGCTGCGCAAGGCCACGCTGCGGGCGAATACCCAGGGTTGCCGGTGGCCACGCAGGTAGACCTCGCGGACCCAGCCGATGCTGCCGGGCGCCCCGCCAAGGGCGGTGCATTCATCGTGGCGCAGGGGCTGCCAGCCTTCGTCCAGGGGCTGCACGTCGAAGTGGCCATCGCTCTGTGCGGTCAGGCGGCGGGTCAGGGAGCCTTGGTCGAACAGCCAGTCATGCAGGTCGGGGGCGAGGGGATGGGGTTGTCGCGTGGCGCTGAGCCAGTCGGGAGTATCGGACACGGGCATCATCGGGCATGGCAGGAACACCGGCGGAGTCTAGCACGGGCAGTCGGCGCCGCTGGTGGTTGCCCTGCACCGATACCTTGCACGCTGGTGTGCGATGGTGCAGCCGTTGCCATTCGATGCTTGGGCGTTTTGCCTGAAAGCCTTGTGTGGCGTGACTTTCGTGGAATTGGCGCATCCTTTGCTACGTTCTGCGACGTGGGGATGAGTCGCGTCTGACATTGTGATGCTGCACTCGATACACAGGAGTTTCACCAAGGCGAGCTAGGGTTCCGGTCCACTGCGTGTGGATGGCTGGTCCGAGAGTTTTCCGGCCTCATGGAGGGGGTCACACGGCGGGATAAAAGCCCGGGAGACGCGAAGTCATCCCGGTTTTTTATTTTTCCGTAGGAGTACCGCCATGATGTCCAGAGTATTACTGCACAAGACCCTGCTATGCCTCGGGCTGGGCGTTTTCAGCAGCCTGCTTCCGTTTACATCGCACGCCGTGGAAAAGATCCGCCTGGCCAGCTCCATCTGGCCCGGTTACGCCCCGCTGTATGTCGCCGACAAGCTCGACCTGTACAAGGCTCAGGGGGTGAAGGTCGAACTGCAGTTCTTCAGCGACCCCGGCCTGATCGTTCCCGCCCTGGCCAGCAAGGCCGTGGATGGCGCGACCCTGACCTACGATCAGGTGATCGGCGCGGTGGCCAAGGGCCACAAGTACAAGGTGGTTATGCCTATCGACTACTCCAACGGCGGCGATGCCGTGGTCGCGGCAAAAGGCATTACCAGTATCCGCGAGCTGGCGGGCCAGAAGGTTGGCTATGCGCCGTTGTCTCCGCCCGAGTTCCTGCTCAGCCATGCGCTGAAAAGCAATGGCATGAGCGAGAAGGACATCCAGTCCGTCAACATCAACCCTGATGCAGTTCCCGGCGCTATGGCCTCGGGCAGCCTGGCTGCCGGGGTGACATGGGAACCCAACGTGTCCCGCATCGTGGCCATGGGCGGTGGCGAGCGTTACCACGTGCTCTATTCATCCAAGGACGCGCCAGGGCTGATCACCGACGTACTGGTGTTCGACGAGGCGCAGGTCACCAAGCGCGCCAAGGCTATCGAGGCACTGATCAAGGGCTACCTGGCCGGGCTGGAGTACATGCACAGCCATCCTCAGGAGGCCGCCGCCATCGTTGGCGAGGTGCTGGGAGTAAGCACGGAGGAAGCGGCCGAGCAGATGCAGGGCGTCTACAACATGCCACTGGCGGAAATGGGGCTCAATTTCGAGGAAAGCGAAGCCACCACTTCCTTCTACGGCAGCGGCAAGGTGATCGCGGAGTTGATGCTCAATAGCGGCCAGATACCGGCAGTGCCGGATATCGGCAGCACCTTCGACTCCCGTTTCATCGATGCCCTGACCCAATAAGTCGCCAGGAGGACTGTCATGGCCCTGTTTCGATACCCCGATGGCACGCTGCCCAATACCCTGGCGATGGGGTACGCGGTACTGACCTATGGCGGCGGCCTGGCGCTGCTGCTGTCGCCCCATCTGGCGCTGAACCTGCTGGGCACGCTGTTGCTGGCCCACGGCATGATCATCGCCGCATTCCTGATCCACGAGTTCGCCCATGGCACGATCTTCGCCAGTGCGGTGACCAACGAGCGGGTCGGTGAGTTCTTCGGCTGGTTGACGGGGTCCTGCTACCAGGACTTCCAGACCATGCGCAAGAAACACATGCGCCATCACGTGGACAATGCCGATGTCATCAGCTTCGATCCGCGCAGCTTCCTGCTGCGTCGGCCGCGCTGGGTGCAGAAGCTGGTGCTGGCACTGGAGTGGGCGCACATCCCGGCGGTGGACCTGATGATCCACTACATGGTCATGCTGATGCCGTTCTTCAGCGAAGAGCCCAGTCACCGCGCCCGACGCGGCAAGGTGCTGACGCTGTTCGTCGTGCGCAGCGCCCTGTTCGCGCTGCTCGGCTGGCTGTCGCCCCTGGCCCTGGTGCTCTATGCGCTGGCCTGGATGCTGATGGTCTGTGTACTGCGGCTGGCCGATATGCACCAGCACACCTACGAGGTCGTCGAGCAACTGATCGAGGGCAAGCTGGAGCTGCCGCACAAGGGCGACCGTGACTACGAGCAGGGCAATACATTCAGCAACCTGGTCTCCAGTCGCTGGCCGGCGCTCAACCTGCTGTTCCTGAACTTCACTTATCACAATGCGCATCACGACAAGCCTGTGGCCCCCTGGTATCGGTTGCCTGCCCTGCATGCGCAATTGTTCGGCGAGGATTATGCGCAGGTCATCCCGATGCGCGAGTTGATCGGCAACTACCACCGTTACCGTACGCACCGTGTCTTCAGCGAGGACTACGGCAGCCTGCAGGACGGGCCGCAGCGCACCGAGCGTTTCTATGGCGCGGTGGGGCTTTCCTTCCTGGCCGTGTTGTGAGGGGGTGGGCATGAGCACTGAGGCAGATTGCAAGGCCGTTCCCGAGCGCTATCGCGGTGTCTGGCAGCGCACGCTGCTGCGTACCGCCGATGGCCTGGAGGACCGTACGACCCCCGTATTCTGGGTTCAGACCGACGTGCTGCATGGCGACCTGCGCATCCCCCAGGCGCCAGCGCCGGACTGGCGCTCGCGTAGCGACATCGTGGCCTTTGCCGGTATTACCCGGGTCGTGGGCGAGCGCTGCCAATGGCACCGGCTGCTGGACTACCAGCCACCCGGTCCGGCGGATATCGGCACCATGCGTTTCGTCGACGACGATGAAGTGCACGAGACCGCCCTGGATGGCAGCTACCTTGAAATCTGGCAGCGCCTGCCCGATTCGCGCGGCGGGCACCAGGCGCTATGGCTGGTGGCGGAGGGTCGCCAGGCATGCCTGTTGCGGGCTGGCGACTGGTTTCTGTTCGCGGCAGAGCGCTCCGGCGTGCTGGCGGGCGGCGGCCCGTTGAGCGAACAACTGGCGCGGCTGGACGAGGCCGGGCGCGACGCTTTGCTGGACTGCGAGTTTTCCTTTGGGCGTATCCAGGGCGGTGGTTCGCCCTGGAGCATCCTTCTCTCCAGCCTGCCTGGCCGTGTTGGCCAGGTGTTGCTGGAAGGATGCGGTGAAGACCTGCCGAGCATCGGGGGCGCGCGGCTGGCCGGGCTGGGGGCGCAGCCACCGGTCAGCGGTTGGACGCTGGCCCCCTTGCCGTCGCTGGCGCTGGAGGCGGGCGTATGACTGGAGGCGAGCGTATGAATAGTGTCACTGCGCATGCTGTCACGGTGCTGCCGCGCCACCGCTGGTGGCGTATCCGTGGTGAGCTGTCCTCGCGGCAAGTGGGCTGGCTGGCCGTCTGCGGGCTCAGCATTCCGCTGCTGTTGTGGTGGTTGTGTACCAGTGTGCTGGGGTTGTCCGATCCCCTGTTCATGCCAACCCCCGAGGCGGTACTCGCACGTATCGGGCACTGGGCGCTGGAAGGCACATTGCTGACGGATGCCGCCATCAGTGTCTACCGGGTCATGGCGGGCTTCGGCCTGGCCGCGCTGTTCGCGTTGCCATTGGGCCTTTACCTGGGCACCTACAAGCCGGTGCAAGCGCTGCTCGAACCGCTGCTGGATTTCATCCGCTACATGCCGGCGGTGGCTTTCATTCCGCTGATCATGCTGTGGGTCGGGATCGACGAAGGCTCGAAGGTGCTGATCATTTTCATCGGCACGTTCTTCCAGATGACGCTGATGGTGGCCGAGGACGTGCGCCGGGTGCCGATGGCGCAGATCGAGGCCGCCCAGACCATGGGCGCCAACCGTGGGGAAATCATCCAGTGGGTGATCTGGCGCTCGGCGGGGCCGGCTCTCTGGGACACCCTGCGCATTACCTGTGGCTGGGCATGGACCTACCTGGTGGTGGCGGAACTGGTCGCGGCCAGTTCCGGCCTGGGCTACGCCATCCTGCGCGCCCAGCGCTACATGCAGATCGACACGATCTTCGCCGGCATCTTGCTGATCGGCTTGATCGGCCTGTTGACCGACCAGTTGTTTCGCTGGGTCGGGCGTCGCGCTTTCCACTGGCAGAAGAGGTGAGTCATGGCCGCACCCATCAATATCAAGGGGCTGGGCAAGTCGTTCCAGGGGCGAGGGAAGAGCATCGAGGCCTTGCGTGGCATCGACCTGGACATCCGCGATAACGAGTTCGTGACCTTCGTCGGTGCCTCCGGCTGCGGCAAGTCGACCCTGCTGCGCATCATCGCCGGGCTGGAAAGCCACAGCAGCGGGCAATTGCTCCTGGGTGGGCAGCCGCTTACCGGTCCTGGCCGAGAGCGGGCCATGGTGTTCCAGCATTACAGCCTCTATCCCTGGCTGACCGTGATGCAGAACATCAAGTTTTCGCGCCGCCTCAAGGTGGTTTCCGACACCGTGCGACACGATGGCGACATCGAGACGGCGGATGGCCGGGCCTGGGCACTGCTTGGCCTGATGGGGCTGGAGCCTTTTGCCGATGCGTACCCCAGCCAGCTTTCCGGCGGTATGCAGCAGCGTGTGGCGATTGCCAGGGCGCTGATGGGCAAGCCGGACATCCTGCTGATGGACGAGCCTTTCGGCGCGCTGGATGCCCAGACCCGCGAGGTCATGCACGACCTGATCCGCCACGTGCACCGGCTGGAGAAGAGCACGATCGTTTTCGTCACCCATGACGTGGACGAGGCGATCTACCTGGGCACGCGCATCGTGCTGATGGCCCCGCGCCCAGGCCGGATCGACAGTCAGTATGAGGTGCCGCTGCCTGCCGAACGGCATCAGGACATGAAGCTTTCCGCGGATTTCCTGGCGCTCAAACGCGAGATTCTTGGCCGTATCCGTGAGACCTCGGGTATGCGCTCGGAGTTGGACATGTTGCAGAAACTGGGTTCCGGGCCGCAGGTATGAGCGGTTCGGGCGACTCGGAAACATCAGTCCGGCCTGGCGGGCCGGTAGAGGGGCAGTGATGAGCAAGTGGCAATGTATCGTGTGCGGTTTTATCTACGACGAGGCGCTTGGTCTGCCGGATGAGGGCATCGCCGCCGGCACGCGCTGGGAGGACGTCCCGCAGGACTGGCTGTGCCCTGATTGTGGCGTCGGCAAGGACGACTTCGAAATGATCCGGCTGGACTGAGGGGGCGTTGGATGAGCGACCCTCTGGTGATTGTCGGTACAGGGCTGGCTGGCTATACCCTGGCGCGCGAGTTCCGCAAACGGGACCAGACGACGCCGCTGCTCCTGATCAGTGCCGACGACGGCGAGTGCTATTCGAAGCCGATGCTTTCCACGGGCTTTGGCAAGGGCAAGGATGCCGACGCCATGGTCACCGCCAGTGCGCAGCGAATGGCTGAGCAACTGGCGGCCGAGGTCCGTACCCGCACCCAGGTCACACGCCTGGAACCGCAGGCCAGGCGTATCTGGCTCGGCGACGAGGCGATCTCCTATCGCGACCTGGTCCTGGCCCTGGGGGCTGAGCCGGTCCGGGCTTCGCTCGGTGGTGATGGCAGCGATGCGATTTTCACGGTGAACGACCTGGCGGACTACCGTCGTTTGCAACAGGCCATTCGTGGCCCTTCGCGCATTCTGATCATGGGGGCGGGGCTGATTGGCTGCGAGTTTGCCAACGACCTGGCGCTGTCCGGGCATCGTGTCGAGGTGGTGTCGCCTGCACGCCAGATCATGCCCGGCCTGTTGCCGGGCGAGGTGGCGAGTGCCGTGCAGGGCGCCCTGGAGCGCACGGGCGTGCTGTTCCACTGCGGTGCGGTGGTGGAGCATCTGCAACGCCAGAGTGGTGAGCGGCTGGCGCGCCTGTCCGATGGCCGTACCCTGGCTTGCGACATTGTCCTCAGTGCCGTGGGCCTGCGCCCACGTACGGCATTGGCGCAGGCGGCGGGGTTGTCGGTGGCCCGAGGCGTCGTGGTTGACCGCTGGCTGCGTACCTCGCAGCCGAATATCCACGCATTGGGCGACTGTGCCGAGGTGGACGGGCACAGCCTGCTTTACGTCATGCCGCTGATGGCCGCTGCGCGTGCGCTGGCCAGCACCCTGGCGGGCGAGCCGAGCGCGGTGCGCTACGGGGTGATGCCGGTGACGGTGAAGACGCCCGCCTGCGCCCTGGTCGTCGCGCCCCCTGCCGCAGCGGCGGCGGGGCATTGGCAGGTCACGGGAAACGGCGATGATATCCGCGCGCTGTACCTCGACGATGGCGGTCTGCTGCTTGGCTATGCCTTGTGCGGCCAGGCAACGCAGGCACGGCAGGCGTTGACCCCGCTGCTGCCGCCGCTCATGGCGGATTGACCGGATTATCTTCGACCAAGGGATTAGACGCCGCTCACGAAGCGGCCTGGCTGCGTTTTTGGGCTGGCGCGACCGTGAGTGTCGTGCCATTCTCAGGACGTCTGCGGCGGTCAACGCCCGTCGTAGCGCCTTAAATGCTGCTGTTTGCCAGCAGTGGACACAACAACAAGAATGTCTCAGAGGCTATCCATCCATGCGTAAACCGGAACTCGCGGCGGTCATCGCCGAAAAGGCCGATTTGAACAAAGATCAGGCCAACCGTGTCCTGAACTCCATCCTCGATGAAATCACCCAGGCCCTGGGCCGCAAGGACAGTGTGACCCTGGTCGGTTTCGGCACCTTCGTGCAGCGTCACCGTGGCGCCCGCACTGGCAAGAACCCCCAGACCGGCGAGCCGGTGACCATCAAGGCGAGCAATACCGTAGCCTTCAAGCCAGGCAAGCTGCTCAAGGACGCCATCGGCTGAAGCGTTGTGCCCGGAGCCGGTAGCCGATTTCAACGGTCTGCCCGCTCCGGGCCTTTGAATTGGGGAGGGTTGGTATGAAGTTCCGTTTTCTGCTCTGGGCGCTGGGGCTGTTGCTGGCCAGAGCCAGCCGCAATAACCCGGAGATGCAGCAGGAGCTGGCGGGCAAGGACCTGAGCTTCGATCTCTATACGCTCGACGGCAAGGTGGCACGTCATTTCACCGTCAAGGCGCAGCGTATCAGCAGCCGTTCCGGCCGTGGCGACGATCCTGCGTTTTCCCTGGGGTTTCGCGATGCATCCTACGGTTTCGCTACCTTGCAGGCGAAGAACAAGCAACTGGCCTTCATGCAGGGCATCCAGGACCAGCACATCAAGGTCAACGGCAATCCGGCGCTGGTGCTGTGGTTCCAGGGATTGACGCGCTACTTGAAGAAACGCTGAAACCGGACGCAAGGTCCGGTTCCTGTATCGCTTGCCTCGTGCTTATGCACCTTGTTTCGAGGACAGGATCAACAGCAGCGCCTGGGCATGTTCAGCCGCATCGCGGCCAAGGCTGGTCAGGTAGCCACCATCGGTTTGCGTCGTCAGGCCTTTCTCATACAACCGCTGTGCGGCGTCGATCAGATGGGACGATGCGTCCTTGTGGATCTTCAGGCCCTCCTGGGCGCTATCCAGGTTGAACAGGCCGAGGATTTCCAGTTCGGCGGTTCTTTCGGGGGTGTAGGCCATGTGTTTTCCTTTCCTTCGTTCTTGTGTGTTCGGGCCAGAATACGCTTTTTTCAGGCGTCGTGCGGTTCGGGTAGATCAGGCAGATTGCGCAGCAATTCTTCGTAGCGGGCGCCATCGAAAGGGCGCTGCTTTTCGAGCATATGGTTGATTTCATCGGCCAGCGCCAGTGCCATCAGGTGCAGGCTCTCTTCGCGCTCGTACCCCACCAGCGTGAGCTTGTTGAGCACGGCTCGCACGGCGGGTGGCTCATCAGCTTCCAGTTGATTTTCAATGGCCTGGATCAGTGTGTCCTGGGCGAACTGTTCTTCATCGTCGTGCGTGTTCATCGGGTATTCCGTGCGGTGCGTTGCCAGGAGTCTGGCACAGATGGCCGGGGCTGGGCAGCCACCCGCTTCTGGGGTACAAGGAGTCTCCCCGACGATGACGGATGTCCTCCATGCTGAAGCTGCACGGTTTCGCCCTGAGCAATTACTACAACATGGTCAAGCTGGCGCTGCTGGAGAAAGCCCTGCCGTTCGAGGAGGTCAATGTACTGACGACGCCTCCTGCCGGTTTCAAGGCCATCAGCCCGCGCCGCAAGGTGCCGATACTGGAGACGCCACAGGGATTCCTCACGGAAACCGCGGCGATCCTCGAGTACCTGGAGGACAGCCAGGGTGGCCAGCCACTCCTGCCGGACAACGCGTTCGAGCGTGCGCAGGTACGCTCCCTGGCGCGCACCATCGAGCTTTATCTGGAACTGCCAGCACGCAGTTGTTACCCGGAGGCCTTCTTCGGCGGTACTGTCGCGGATGCCATCAAGGATGTCGCCCGGATCGAGCTGCCGGCGGGTATCGCGGCGCTCAGGCGCCAGGCGCGCTTTGCGCCTTTCGTGGCGGGCGAGCAGTTCACGCTGGCGGACATTTACCTGCTCTACAGCCTGCCACTGGCGGCGCATGTGGCGCATAAGCTGTTCGGTCTCGACCTGTTGCAGGAGCTGCCCGAGGCCCGGGCGTTGTTGCAGCGCCTGGGCGAGAACCCCAACGTGCAGCGTATCGCCGCCGAGCGCGACGCATCACGGGAGGCCACCGTGGCCCTTATGAAGGCCAGGCTCGCCCGCTGAGGTCCGTCCGGCCCTCAGCTCTGGGCAAGGCGCTGCAGGGCTTCGCCTGTCAGGCGATAGCCGACCCATTCGTCCTGGGGGCGGGCGCCGAGTGACTGGTAGAAGTCGATGGCGGGCTGGTTCCAGTCCAGTACCGACCATTCGAAGCGTCCACAGCCTTCGCTTACTGCCAGCCGTGCCAGGTATTGCAGGGTCGCCTTGCCCGCGCCACTGCCGCGTGATTCTGGCGAGATGTAGAGGTCTTCCAGGTACAGCCCCTTGCAGCCGAGCCAGGTCGAGTAGTTGTAGAAGTACACCGCGTAGCCGATGGGCTGGCCGTCCTGCTCGACGATCAGCGCGTTGGCCGGACCGTCCTCGGCGAACAGCGTGGCCTGCAGGCCGGCCACATCGGTCTTCACTTCATGTTCGGCTTTTTCGTAGATCGCCAGGTCGGTGATGAAGCGCAGGATCAGGGCGGCATCGGCGGAAGTAGCGGGGCGGATCGAGAGGGGCATGGCGGCTCCGTCGGGATGGTGCGCCGGACACCCAGGCATCGGAGACGTCCGGCGCGGCGTTACAGGTCGAGGGTGCTACGCGGGCCGGGAGGCCCGCGTCGAACCACAGGTCAGCGTGCCGCCAGCAGTTCGTGGCCACGGGCCACGGCCAGGCGCACCTGGGCGGGTGCGGTGCCGCCGATATGGTTGCGGGCGTTCACCGAACCTTCCAGGGTCAGGACGGCGAAGACGTCGTCGCCGATCTGGTCGCTGAAGCGGCGCAGTTCGTCCAGGCTCATCTCGGCCAGGTCCTTGCCGCTTTCCACACCGTATTTCACCGCGTGGCCGACGATCTCGTGGCAGTCGCGGAACGGCAAGCCCTTGCGCACCAGGTAGTCGGCCAGGTCGGTGGCGGTGGAGAAGCCGCGCAGTGCCGCCTCGCGCATGATTTCGCGCCGGGGCTTGATCGCCGGCACCATGTCGGCGAAGGCACGCAGGCTGTCGCGCAGGGTGTCGGCGGCGTCGAACAGCGGCTCCTTGTCTTCCTGGTTGTCCTTGTTGTAGGCCAGCGGCTGGCCTTTCATCAGGGTCAGCAGGCCGCTCAGGTGGCCGAACACGCGACCAGACTTGCCGCGTACCAGCTCCGGCACGTCGGGGTTCTTCTTCTGCGGCATGATCGAGGAACCGGTGCAGAAGCGGTCGGGCAGGTCGATGAACTGGAACTGCGCGCTGGTCCACAGCACCAGCTCTTCGGAGAAGCGCGACAGGTGCATCATCGCCAGTGCGGCGGCGGCGCAGAATTCGATGGCGAAGTCGCGGTCGGAAACGCCGTCCAGCGAGTTGCCGGAAATCGCTTCGAAACCCAGCAGTTCGCAGGTGATCTCGCGCTGGATCGGGTAGGTGGTGCCGGCCAGCGCGGCGCTGCCCAGGGGCATGCGGTTGGTGCGCTTGCGGCAGTCGACCAGGCGCTCGTAGTCACGGCTGAGCATTTCGAACCAGGCCAGCAGGTGGTGGCCGAAGGTCACGGGCTGGGCGGTCTGCAGGTGGGTGAAGCCCGGCATGATGGTGTCGGCCTCGGCTTGCGCCAGGCCCAGCAGGCCCTGCTGCAGGCGGGTGATTTCGGCGAGGATGGTGTCGATCTCGTCGCGCAGCCACAGGCGGATGTCGGTGGCCACCTGGTCGTTGCGCGAGCGGCCGGTGTGCAGTTTTTTGCCGACCACGCCGATGCGGTCGGTCAGACGCGCCTCGATGTTCATGTGCACGTCTTCCAGGTCGATGCGCCAGTCGAAGCTGCCGGCCTCGATTTCCGCCTGGATGTCCTTCAGGTTGGCGATGATGCTGTCGCGCTCGGCATCGGTCAGCACGCCTGCTTTGGCCAACATGGTGGCGTGGGCGATGGAGCCCATGATGTCGTGGCGGTAGAGGCGCTTGTCGAACTCGACGGAGGCGGTGAATCGGGCGACGAAGGCGTCGACGGGCTCGCTGAAACGGCCGCCCCAGGACTGGTTGGTCTTGTCGGTGCTCATGAATGCGCTCGCTGCAATCGGGATACGGGAAAACAGGGCGGCGATGATAGCAGGGTTGGCATGGCGTCGGTGCCCGTCGCGATGGGGCATCAGGCAGTGCATAAAGCTTTTTCCCATCTCCCCAGCCCTCTCCCGCAAGCGGGAGAGGGGGCAAATCGAAGATCGTCATGCAATGACCTTGGATGGGCCATTGGCGTGGCGCAAATCCAGGCGTGCGCACTCGATGCATGGGCGCGGGCACTTTTGGGGCGGAATGCGAGTCTCACTCTGGAACGCCGCTGAAGGCGTCATTTACCTGTCTACGCTATCGTTATGCGTGACAAATGCAGGAAGCCTGATCCATATGAATGTCCTGATTGTCGACGATGAGCCACTGGCGCGTGAGCGCCTGAGCCGCCTGTTGGGCACCCTCGACGGTTACCGGGTGCTGGAGCCGGGAGCTGGCAATGGCGAGCAGGCCCTTGCCCTGATCGATGAGCTGCGCCCGGATATTTTATTTCTCGATGTGCGTCTGTCCGGCCTGGATGGCTTGCAGGTCGCCGGTCGCCTGTGCGAGCGCGATGCGCCGCCCGCGGTGGTGTTCTGTATCGAGCACGATGATGTCGCCATCGATGCCTTCCGCGCCTCTGGCGTCACCTATCTGGAGCGGCCAATAGAGCGCGAGGCCCTGGCCAATGCCGTGAGGCGCGCCGAACGCCTGACCCGCAGCCAGTTGGCGGCCTTGACCCGACCTGCCGCCGTGTCCGGTTTCGGGCCGCGCACCCATATCAGCGCCCGCACCCGCAAGGGCATGGAGTTGATCCCCCTGGGGCAGGTGCTGTACTTCATCGCGGATCACAAGTACGTCACCTTGCGCCATGAGGGGGGCGAGGTCCTGCTGGATGAGCCGTTGAAGTCGCTGGAGGATGAGTTCGGCGAGCGCTTCGTGCGTATCCACCGCAACGCGCTGGTATTGCGCAGTCGTATCGAGCGCTTGCAGCGTACGCCGCTCGGGCACTTCCAGTTGTATCTGGGCGGGTTGGAGAGCGAGCCGCTGACAGTCAGCCGCAGGCATGTGGCGGGTGTTCGCAAGCTGATGGGCTGACATCGGCCGATGGTCGATGCAGTCCATGGTTGTTGGCAGTGGCGACACAGCACTAGAATCGCCGGGTAGACAGACAGGGATAGGTGTTTTCGTGCGTTCTCCAAGCTTGCTGGGCTGCCTTCTGGTTGCCATTTCCGGGTGTTCTTCGATTGACCAGGCGCCCGTCCAGGGAACGTCCGCTCCTGCATCCGCGACACCGTCGGTCGAGTCGGCCCTGCTTTCCGGTGCGGCTCCTGCCGCCGAGCGCGCCGTCCCCCAACCCGTTACCCCTGCCGCGCCGCCGGCCAGCCCGCAGCCGTTGCTTGCAGCGCCAGAGCCAGTGATCCAGGCCGGGCAATGCTGGGTCTATGCCCAGGTCAAGCCAAAGCCGGTGCAGAGCACCCTTGAGGTGGTGGTCAAGGATTCGGTCAACCGCATCACCGTCACGCCTGCCGAGTTGCAGAATGGTCTGACCCAGGTGGTCACCCGTGAGGGAACCCGGACTTACCGCATCGAGCCGCCGACCTATAAGCAGGTGACCGAGCGTGTCGAGGTGCGACCGGAGATCAAGCGCTATACGGTGGTGCCCGCCGTCTATGAGGAGCACCAGCAGACCGTGACCCTGGAAGAGGCCAAGACGGTGCTCGACCCTTGCCGCACGGCTGGAACCCGTTATGCCCGCGAGTCCGGTGTGATGGCTTTCTGCGCCAGGGAAGTGCCCGCTGTGACACGCACGCTCAAGACGCAGGTGCTGGTCGCTGCGGAAAGCGTGCGTGAAGATATCGAACCTGCGGTGTACGAAACCGTGACGCGCTGGGTGGTGGACACGCCGGCCCAGGCGGTCGAGGTGTTGCTCGAACCCGAACTGGCGCAGTTGAAGGTCGAGCAACTGGTGCGACCCGTGCAGGCCAGCCAGGTCGTCTTGCCGGAGAAGACCCAGCGCATGGAGGTCACCCGCTTCGAAGGCGAGGCGCGCATCGTTTCGCGCCAGGCAGTCTGCGATGCGGACATCGACGAAGGCATGGTGCGCCGGCTGCAGTCGGTACTGGCCCAGCGCGGCTTTGCGCCTGGTCGTATCGACGGGCTGCTGGGGCGCCGTACCCTGGCGGCCCTGATGCAGTTCCAGGAAAACAGCGGCCTGGCCGTTGGCGCCCTGACCCTGGAAAGCGTGGCCGCCCTCGGTATCGATTGATCCAGCCGCTACAGCTGGATGCT
This sequence comes from Pseudomonas sp. ABC1, assembly GCF_013395055.1. Lineage (NCBI taxonomy): Bacteria > Pseudomonadati > Pseudomonadota > Gammaproteobacteria > Pseudomonadales > Pseudomonadaceae > Pseudomonas > Pseudomonas sp. ABC1. Next base: position 1,846,962 of record NZ_CP058349.1, on the reverse strand, counting down.
GCTTCGCCCTTCTATCCGCGCCGGCAGGCGCGGGATCGACCCCACCAATGGCAATTGCAGCACCGGGACGATGGGCGCAGTACGGTAGTCTTCGACGCTGTAGCCGACACAGACGGTCAACCTGCGTCGATCCGCATCGAACTGGCCATAGGTGCCCTGTGAGCAGGGGCCGTACCAGCGCTTGAGCCATGAGCGCTGGAAGGTACTTGAGATGTGGGCTTCGATCTTCTCTTCATGCCCTGGCGCGACCGCGATAGCCGAGCGTGCCGCTTCGGCGGCCATGTGCTGGAAGGTCAGCATCAGCAGCAACGGAACGCTGTAGGCGATGACGCTGTAGAGCACGCCGAAGAACACGCCGAACAGGACGACGAATTCGATAGCGGTGGCGCCTCGCTGGCGTCGCGTCGAGGCGTTCATATCAGCAACCTCGCGTTGCCGCATTCCAGGTGTTGCAGGTGCACGTCGATGACGCCCAGGCGAATGCCGAGCAGATCGACGAGCAGCTCTGTGAGGATGTTGCCGACTTTATCAAGGATGGGTGTCAGGAGGTTGGCCAGCAGTTCTACCACCAGGGTAACTGCGCCACTGATTGGGCCGCTGTTGCTACCTTGTTCTTTTACCAGCTCCGCTTCGATCAAGGCAACGCAACGATCGCTGGTGACTGTCCAGTAGCCCAGGCCCGTTGTGGTACAGCCATTACCCGTCAGTGCGCCCACTATATTACCGAGTACTCCGCCTACTAGGCCTAATACTCCCTCTAATAAATTCCCCAACACCCCAGAGCTCCCCGGCGGGAACGTCCCAGTAAGATTCTCTTCTACTTTTTTCATGCGCTTTTCATGGCATTTGGCTGTGGTGAGTCCATTACACGTCTCTGAAGCCGTTTTATCCCAAAGACTTCGAGCAACTAAATTGGCTGTGTTAGCAGGCGGTGAGCTTTGCTCCAGCAGTAAAGAGGCCAAGGTAGGTAGCAGGTTTTTCACCGTTGTACCCAGCGCCAGCGGATTACTCAGGCTACCGATTTCATCCTCGGCCAGCTCCAGCGGATTTTCCTGATTGGGAGCGGAGGGGATTGCGAGCACGTCGAGAATGACGGGCGGACCGCTCAGGCCCAGCAGATTCAAGCCCAGTAGCTTTACATCCAGATAGTCATGGCTGGTCATATAGTCCGTGCAGGCGTTTTTCTTGCTGAACAATTCGTTCTCGTCCGGTACGCCGCCCATGCAGATCTGCGCGAGGGTGCCACTGACTTCGATCTCGGCATGCTCCTGGCCTTCATGGTAACGCTCAGGCGTACACATATCGGTCAGTTCGCCCTTGGCCGAAACCAGGTCGATGACCAGTGGAATGTCGATGCGTACGCCCAAGGCGCTCAGCAGGTTGCCCAGCAGGCCCGCGCCCTGGCTCTTGATTTCCAGGAAGGTGCGCAACTGAGCGGTATAGGCGGTGGTACCGATGCCGCCGATACCAATGGACGGCGGCTCGATCAGGCCGACTTTCAGGCGGGTGGTGGCCAGCCCGAGCAAGTTGAGACTCAGGTCGGTTTCCAGGGCATGTCGGCTGGTGGCCACGCCGATGGCGCTGGTCAGCAGCGAGAGGACATCGACCTGCGCACCCAGCGCGGGTGCGGCAGGGGCTGATGGTGAGTTGTCGGCACCCCGCAAGGCCGCGAAGATTCCGGGCGTGCCATCGTCCTGGCGCAGCAGCGGCACTTCCAGTTGACCGATATTGCCCAGGCCGAGGCTGGCTTGCAGGCTGTTCAGCAGGGTGGCATTCAGGCCCAGCAGGTCGCTGCGGTCCGCCGCCCTGAGGCTGGCGTCGAGAATCTCGCCCAGGGTTAGTTTACGGGTGTCGAGCAGTTGATCCAGACCTCCCAGGGTCAGGTCCGTGGCCAGCGGAATACCCAGCTCTTCCAGCAGCCCGCCGGGGGTGATGGAAACATCCGCGAGGCCGTTGTAGCCGACCAGGCTGGTGTCATCCAGGTTCAAGCCCAGGCCGTTTAGCGTGGGCCCCAGCAACGATCCGGCCGGGTTGACCGTGACGAGCCGGGTGCCGACCGTGAATACCGCCAGCGGCTCGTTCTTCCCGGCCACGGCTCGAGCCTGGAGTTGTACCTGGTCGCCACCCTCGCAGGCCCCCAGCATGCAGCCAGCCCTGAAGACGAGACTGGCAGGGACGGGTTTGCGCAGGGTGACGAGAACCGTGCGGCTGTCGACATCGACGGCGCCGATCCGTGTGATGCCGTCTTCTACGCGCGTCTGGATGCATTCGGTCGTGGTGTTCGACGCGTCCAGCCCGTGGCGGCTGGCGGCTTCCCGTGCATACGAGACCGCAGTACCGTCGGTGCAGAGCCCCCCTCGGGATACCGCTTCCAGGGCTGCCATGTCCGCCGCGCGTTGCAGGGCGCGCTGCTCCATGTACAGGCGGCCGCTGTCCACCACCAGGGCCAGGCACATGAGGGCCATCAGCAGTGCCACCGCCGCCATGATGGAAAAGGCGCCCTGTTGTTTCCGCGGGCTTGTGTGATGTCCGTTCATCCTGGAACTCCCTGGGCACTCAGTGGCCGATGCGTATCTCGGAGCGACCAGTCAGGGTCTCCGGCAGTTGCGGAAAGCGCCAGCCGAAGACCTGCATGGGGGCGATGATGGTTTCCGGGGTGTTGTGCGAGATGCACACGCTCAAGGCGGTGACGCCCTCGTTGGCATGGTGCGTGATTCGGGTGTAACGGCTTTCGCCCTGGCACTTGTCTCGCCATGCCGCAGGGCGCGCGCCGAGCCAGGAGTGGGAGATGACATCGCCGACCACATACTCGATACGGTCGTTGTAATCGACCGTACCCGAGGGTATCTGCATCGCGGCCCTGACGGCATTGGCCGATATCTCGTTGTAGCTGGACAGCAGAACGAGTGGGATGACATAGCCGACCATGCCGTAGACCAGCATGAAAAAGACCATGAAGAGTGCTGCGAACTCGATGGCCGCCGTGCCGCGTTGCGAGCGTCGCCAGCCTGTACGCCTGGACATGCCATGCCCTCCGCCGGTCTGGGTGTTCAGACCAATCTTTGCAAATTATGACGCGCGTTCATTCAATGTGCCTTGGCCTATATTTGGATGTGGCTTGAAAGTTGTAAATAGTCATATATGAATAGCTGGAAGTGACTGGTTTATTGATGTGCGGGTAAATAAATGCCCGTTAGAAGTTAAGCATTAGTCGTAAGGGAATATTGTTGCTCTTGTTTGCCTTTGCTTATATGGCCGCATGGAAACAGGTGCGGTCATGGCACTGTCCATGGGTGTGCAAGGCACATTTATGGATATATGTACTGACGGCATCTGGCGTCTCGCCATCTGTCGCCGAGTAGGAGTTCTGGCGTCTGGCAGGCGTTAATTGATCAATCGATCGTTCTGCTGTTCGATGCCAGGAGTCTGAAATGGAAAATGCACTTGGAAATATAGTCGTCGTTGCCAAGGCGACAGGAAAAACGACCGAATTGCCCTTCGGTAATATTCGCCTTGGTTCGGCCAGTATTATCAAGATTCCTGTTTCACCTGCTGATATCGTTTCTTCGCGCCGTTCCGGCAATGACCTCGTACTTGAGTTGAAATCCGGCCAGCCCGTCATCGTCAGGGATTTCTTCGTCGTCAATGGAGAGTTGCGCAGCGATGTCGTCTTCGAGGATGAAACCGGCGCGCTCTGGTGGGGACAGTACGATCCGGCCTTCTCCGGCTTCAATCTCACGCAAATCTCCAGCCTCGATGACCTACTGTTGCTGGCGCAGGCGGGCAGCGCCATTCCCGAGTGGCTGATCTTTGGCCTTGGCCTGCTGGGTGTGGGCGCCGCCATTGCGTTGAGTGACAGTGGCGGCGGCAGCAGTCGGCGAGGCGGTAGCGTCGGAGACAGCGATTCAGACTCGGACAGTGACTCCGATAGCGACAGTGATTCGGACTCGGACAGCGACTCTGACAGTGACAGCGATTCAGACTCGGACAGTGACTCCGATAGCGACAGTGATTCGGACTCGGACAGCGACTCCGACAGTGACAGCGATTCAGACTCGGACAGTGACTCCGATAGCGACAGTGATTCGGACTCGGACAGCGACTCCGACAGTGACAGCGATTCAGACTCGGACAGTGACTCCGATAGCGACAGTGATTCGGACTCGGACAGCGACTCCGATAGCGACAGTGATTCGGACTCGGACAGCGACTCCGATAGCGACAGTGATTCGGACTCGGACAGCGACTCCGATAGCGACAGCGATTCGGACTCGGACAGTGACTCCGATAGCGACAGTGATTCGGATTCGGACAGCGACTCCGACAGTGACAGCGATTCGGACTCGGACAGCGACTCCGACAGCGACAGTGATTCGGACTCCGACAGTGACAGCGATTCAGACTCGGACAGCGACGCCGAGACTGGCCTGATCACCACGGTGCAGGGGGTCGTTGGCGGGCTGACGGATCAGACCCTGCTGTCGCCGGTAACCGACCTGGTCAATACCCTGGTCGATCCCAATAGCGGAACCCTGAGCGGCCTGACCGGGATTCTGGAGAGCCTGACGACCCAGACGGGTGGGTTGGGCGCCCTGAATGAGTTGGTCACGGGGCTGGCGGGTGCGGATGATGGTGCCTTGACGCCGCTGGTGAATGCGCTCAACGGCATCCTACAAGGCCTGGAAGCCAATACCCCGCTGACGCCACTGGTGAATGGGCTGCTGGGAGAGAATGGCCTGATTACTGGTTTGAAAGACCAGTTGCAGAATCTTCTGCAAGGCACCTTGCCGGGTGGCAGCGGCGGATCGGGTACCGGCTTGGTGTCGACGGTGCAGACGCTGGTGAACAACCTGACCAGCGATACAGCTGCCGCGCCGCTGAGTGACCTGGTCAATGCACTGGTCGATCCGGACAGCGGCGCGCTGAGCGGCTTGACCAGCATTCTGGAAAGCCTGACCAGCCCGGGTGTTGGTGGCCTGGGTGCGCTGACCGAGCTGATCGATGGCCTGGTGATCGTTGATGATGGTGCGCTGACGCCACTGGTGAGCGCGCTCAACGGCATCCTGCAAGGCCTGGAAGCCGATACCCCACTGACGCCGCTGGTGACTGGTCTGCTGGGCGCCAACGGTCTGCTGGCGAACCTGCAAGGTCAGTTGCAAGGCTTGCTGCCGAGTCTGCTGCCGGGCGGTAGCGGCGGATCGGGCACCGGCTTGGTGTCGACGGTGCAGTCGCTGGTGAACAACCTGAGCAGCGAAACGGCTGCCGCGCCGCTGAGCGATCTGGTCAATGCACTGGTCGATCCGGATAGCGGCGCGCTGAGTGGCTTGACCAGCATTCTGGAAAGCCTGACCAGCCCGGGTGTTGGTGGCCTGGGTGCGCTGACCGAGCTGATCGATGGCCTAGTGATCGTTGATGATGGTGCGCTGACGCCACTGGTGAGCGCACTCAATGGCATCCTGCAAGGCCTGGAGGCCGATACCCCACTGACGCCACTGGTGACTGGTCTGCTGGGCGACAATGGTCTGTTGGCGAACCTGCAAGGTCAGCTGCAAGGCTTGCTGCCGAGCCTGCTGCCGGGTGGCAGCGGCGGATCGGGCACCGGTTTGGTGTCGACGGTGCAGTCGCTGGTGAACAACCTGACCAGCGAAACGGCTGCCGCGCCGCTGAGCGATCTGGTCAATGCACTGGTCGATCCGGACAGCGGCGCGCTGAGTGGCTTGACCAGCATTCTGGAAAGCCTGACCAGCCCGGGTGTTGGTGGCCTGGGTGCGCTGACCGAGCTGATCGATGGCCTGGTGATCGTTGATGATGGTGCGCTGACGCCACTGGTGAGCGCGCTCAACGGCATCCTGCAAGGCCTGGAAGCCGATACCCCACTGACGCCGCTGGTGACTGGTCTGCTGGGCGCCAACGGTCTGCTGGCGAACCTGCAAGGTCAGTTGCAAGGCTTGCTGCCGAGTCTGCTGCCGGGCGGTAGCGGCGGATCGGGCACCGGCTTGGTGTCGACGGTGCAGTCGCTGGTGAACAACCTGAGCAGCGAAACGGCTGCCGCGCCGCTGAGCGATCTGGTCAATGCACTGGTCGATCCGGACAGTGGTGCGCTGAGTGGCCTGACCAGCACTCTGGAAAGTCTGACCAGCACGGATGGTGGTGGCCTGGGTGCGCTGACCGAACTGATCGATGGGCTGAGCATTGCCGATGACGGTGCACTGACGCCGCTGGTGACGGCACTGAACGGCATCCTGCAAGGCCTGGAAGCCGATACCCCACTGACGCCGCTGGTGACTGGTCTGCTGGGCGACAACGGTCTGTTGGCGAACCTGCAAGTTCAGTTGCAAGGCTTGCTGCCGAGTCTGCTGCCGGGCGGTAGCGGCGGATCGGGCACCGGCTTGGTGTCGACGGTGCAGTCGCTGGTGAACAACCTGAGCAGCGAAACGGCTGCCGCGCCGCTGAGCGATCTGGTCAATGCACTGGTCGATCCGGACAGCGGTACGCTGAGTGGCCTGACCAGTATTCTGGAAAGCCTGACCAGCCCAGGGGTTGGTGGCCTGGGAGCGTTGACCGAACTGATCGATGGACTGGTGATCGCCGATGACGGTGAGCTGACTCCGTTGGTGAGTGCGCTCAACAGCATTGCTCAGGGCCTGAGCAACTCCACGCCAATCGACGACTTGCTCAACAACCTGCTGGGCACGGGAGGAGCGATTGCCAATCTGCTCGGCAATGGTGGCCTGGGTGATCTGCTGGGCGGCTTGCTTCCCGGCGGCTCGGCCACTGGCGGGCTGCCGACGCTGGGCTTCCTGACCGGCAACCTGTTGCTTTCTCTGGACGAGGGACTTGAGCTGAATGGCTTGCTGGCAACACCGCTGGGCGGGCTGAGCAATAGTCTGGTCATCAGTCTCAACGGCGTGCTGGAGCCTTTGGTCGGTGCTTCCTTCACTGTGGGGGCCGAGGGGTATGTGGACCCGGAAGGCCTGCTTGTGACGGGCGTGCTGGAGGAGGTCGGCAGCCTGTTGGCGCCGGTCATCGATAACTTGCTGAGTCTTCCGGTGCTGGCGAGCGGAACATTGGCGACAGGAGCCGATGGGCTGGATGACATCGGTGATGTCGTTTCCGGCCTGAGCCTGCAACTGCTGAATGCGGGTGTGCTGGCGGGCGCCCCGGTCGTTGGCTCACTGCTGGAAACGTTGCTGGATACGCTGGGTGGGCTTACCGATCTGGTGGACGGACTTATCGGTGGATTGATTCCGGACCTGCCGATCTTCGGTGGCGGCGGCCTGTTCGGCACGCAACTTTTCTCCCTGGACCTCGGTCTGTCTAGTGAAGACGATGCGTCGCAGGCGCAGCCGGATGAGTTGAGCCTGACGCTGGACCAGTTGTTCTCCACGGAGTCGCTGGGAGTGGTGCTGGATACCGGAGAAGTCATCGAACTGGCTTCTTCCCTGATCGTCGATACGCCGCTGGTCGAGCCGCTGGATGCCCTGCTGCATCTTGGCAGCCGGCCGGAAGAGGATGAGCAGGGGGCATCCACCGCACTGGTGTGAGGCTGACTGCCGCGCAGCTACTGAACAGGCCGCCACCCGCATATCGGTGGCGGCTCCCAGGGAGTCGGGTATGGGCAGGAATATATCCAGGATGGTGAGTCGCGTGCGCGGTACTGACAGGTCATCGAGCAACACCGCGATGGCAGGGCCGATGCGGCTTCGACGGCCTGTCGGGAAATGGGCCAGGAGCATGCCGCTCCTGGCCTTCTTGCTGTCTGGCATGGCACTGCCGTTGTACGTCCAAGGCGAGCCTGACGATTCGTCGATCATTAGCCCGGCCGCCCTGGATAGCCGGCTTTCCAGCCAGTTGCCCGGTTTTACTTTCGCCCCTCAGGAGGATGATCGGTCGAGCCTGGCCCCGGCCATGCTGGACATCGGCATGGCGGTGGAGCGTGCGGTGCAGTGGCACCCGGCGATCGCCGAGGCGGTGGGCAGCCTGTTGATGCAGGGTGAGCAGATCAACGTCGAGCGGGCACGTTATTACCCACAGGTCAGTGGTGGTTTCCAGGCGGGCTACGACAGTGCCTATGAAGGCAATGGCTTCAGCCCTTCCTTCGTGCTTTCCGCATCCCAGATGCTCTATGACTTCGGCAAGGTGTCCAGCGCCGTGCGTTCGGCCGAGTCGGGCATGCTGGAGCAGCAGGCCAATGTACTGCTGAGCATCGACCAGGTGACCTACGAGGTAGGCCAGGCGCTGCTGGAGGTCCAGCGCTACCAGAACCTCCTGCGGATCGCCGACGAACAGGCGGGCGGCCTGGAGACGGTCGCTGACCTGGCCCGGGACCGCAGCGCCAAGGGCGCCAGCTCCCGTTCGGATGTGGTGCAGAGCGAGGCGCGGGTCAGCGGGGCGCGCTCCCTGCAATTGCAATACCAGGCGCAACTGGAGCGCTGGCGAGGCTCACTGGCCAACCAACTGGGTTGGCCGGCTGTCATGGCCGTGTCCGATGCCTTCCCCGATGCCATCGACGATTACTGCGCTGCGGAGCCCTCCGCGACGCAACTGGTTCCGAGCCTGCTGGCGGCCCAGGCGCAGCGCAGCCAGGCGATGGCACGGTTGCAGAGTGCGCGCGCCCAGTCGTTGCCGACCATCTCCCTCGATCCGTCGCTGACCCACTATCTGAACGACAACCACACCACCAGCAACAACAGTGACCGAACCCGGCATGGCATCTTCCTCAACGTGAACATGCCGCTGTACCAGGGCGGCGCACTGTCCGCCCAGAAGCGCGCCGCCAGCCACGCCCTGGAGTCGGCGGACGCGGCATTGCGCAATGCCAGCCTGCAGTCGCGCAAGAACCTGCAAGAGGCGCGCAGCCAGACCTTCAGCCTGCGTGGCAACCTCAAGGTGCTGCAGAATCGCTATGCGCTCAGCGAGCAGACCCGCGACCTCTACTACCAGCAATACCTGCAACTGGGCACGCGGCCCTTGCTCGACCTGCTCAACTCCGAGCAGGAGATCCACCAATCCCGTTTCGACTGGCAGAACATCCTGTCCGATCTGCGCCAGTTGCAACTGACCTGTCTCTACAACAGTGGCGCCCTGCGCAGCGCCTTCGGCCTGGATGGCCGGCGCATCCAGGGTGTGGAGGTACGGCCATGAACGCGCTGGAACAGGAGCCGGACGTCGAAGAGCGCCCGGCAGGCAACCAGGATGCCTGGGTCGAGGCGATCATCGCGGTGGCTCGCCACTATCGACTGGACTGTTCGGAGGAAAACCTGCGTCTGGCGGCCCGCTGGAATATCGCCTCCGGGGCCGATGCCTGCCGGACCCTGGTGGCACGACAGGCCGGGCTGGGGCTGCGTTTCACCTCGCTGGACGCAGGGAGCCTGTCTGCCTGGCGCCTGCCCATGGTGGTGGAAATGACCGATGGCCAGGTCGGGGTGCTGGAGTCGCTGGACGCCGAGGGAACGGTCGGCCTGCGCCTGGTGGGCGACCAGGGCTTGCCGACCTCACTGCCCAGGGCCGAGTTTCTCGCCGGGGTGCGGCGTGCCGCCATCCTGCGCCCGCTGGGCGGTCGGCGCGACAGCCGGGTGGACGGTTATATCGAGGCATACCGCAAGCACTGGTTGTGGCGCATCGTGTTGCGCGACCTGCGGCCCTATGGGCATGTCATGCTGGCTTCGCTGCTGATCAACGCCCTGGGCCTGGCGGGCGTGATCTTCTCCATGCAGGTCTACGACCGGGTGATTCCCGCCGAATCGATGCCGACCCTGTACGTGTTGTTCAGCGGTGTGCTGCTGGCGGCGCTGTTCGCTTTCGTCATGCGCCAGACGCGCAACCATGTCACGGACATTCTCGGCAAACGAGCGGACATGCGGGTGTCGGACAGGGTCTTCGGCCACGCCATACGCCTGCGTAACTCGGCGCGTCCGCGCTCCACGGGCAGCTTCATCTCGCAACTGCGCGAACTGGAGCAGGTGCGCGAGCTGATCACCTCCAGCACCGTCGGCGCGGTGGCCGACCTGCCGTTCTTCCTGCTGTTCCTGCTGGTGTTCTGGCTGATCGCACCGGCGCTGGCATGGATTCCGCTGGCCGCTGTGGTGCTGATGCTGTTGCCCGGACTGCTGGCACAGCGGGCGTTGGGCCAGCGGGCCCAGGCTTCGATGCGTGAATCGTCGCTGCGCAACGCCTTGCTGGTGGAGACGGTGCAGGGCCTGGAAGACATCAAGGCCATGCAGGCCGAGGACCGTATCCAGCAGCAGTGGAACCACTACAACGCCGAGACGGCCCACTCGGGCATGGCCATGAAGCGCCTGGTGCATGGCCTGAACAACTGGAGCCAGACCATCCAGGGCACGGTGTTCGCCGTGGTGGTGCTGTTCGGGGCGCCCCTGGTGATGGCCGGCGACATGACCACCGGCTCGCTGGTGGCCGCCAGCATCCTGTCCTCGCGGATGCTGGCACCGCTCGGGCAACTGACCCAGGTGCTCAACCGCTGGCAGCAGGCGCGGGTGGCGATCCGCAGCCTGGACAACATCATGCAGTTGCCGCTGGACCGCCCCGAGGCCGGCAGCGGTGTGCAGCGCCCGGTCCTGCGCGGGGACTATCTGTTCAAGGACGCCAGCTTCCGCTACAGCCCGGATGCGCCCGCGCTGGCCTTGCAGGTGGCGAAGCTGGAGATTCGCGCCGGTGAGCGGATCGCCGTGCTCGGGCGCAACGGTGCGGGCAAGTCGAGCCTGTTGCAGGCATTGGCGGGTGGCATCGACCTGGTCGACGGCAGCCTGCGCCTGGACGGCATCGCCATGCCGCACCTGGACCCGGCCGACGTGCGCCGCGATGTCGGCCTGCTGACGCAGAATGCCCGGCTGTTCCACGGCAGCCTGCGCGACAACCTGACCCTGGGCGCGCCCCTCGCCAGCGATGAGGCGATCGTCGAGGCGCTGGGCATGAGCGGTGCCGCCGATTTTCTCGCGCGCTTGCCGCAGGGGCTCGAATACCCGGTGATGGAAGGTGGCGTGGGGCTGTCCGGCGGCCAGCGGCAATCCCTGTTGCTGGCCCGCCTGCTGCTGCGCCAGCCGAACATCCTGTTGCTGGATGAGCCGACGGCCTCCCTGGACGACAACACCGAGCAGCAATTCCTCGACCGCCTGGGCGACTGGATCGGCGGGCGCACCCTGGTGGTTGCCACGCACCGGCTGGCGGTGCTGCGCCTGGTCGAGCGGGTGATCGTGGTCGAGTCCGGGCGTATTCTGTTGGATGCGCCGAAGGAGCAGGCCATCGCCCGCCTGTCACGCACGACGCCCCTGGCAGAGCGGAGCAAGGCATGAGCAGATCACCCTCACCGTCCTGGAGCGCGATGATGGAGCTGGAGGAATTGCACGGCGTGGATGACACGCGCCTGTCCGGCTCGTTGCGCATCATCCTGCTGTGTGTGGCGGCCCTGGCGGCCTTCGTCCTCTGGGCCTGGTTCGCCGAGCTGGACGAGGTCTCCACCGGCACCGGCAAGGTGATTCCCAGTTCCCGCGAGCAAGTGGTGCAGACGCTGGAAGGCGGCATCCTCGCCGAGCTGCGGGTGGCCGAAGGGGATATCGTCGAGGCCGGCCAGGTGCTGGCGCGCCTCGACCCGACCCTGACCGAGTCCACCGTCGGCGAGAGCGCCGCCCGCCAGCGCGCCGCCATGGCCAGCCTGGCACGCCTGCAGGCCGAGGTGAACCAGTCGGCGCTGGCCTTCCCGGAAGCGCTGCACGCCTTTCCCGCGCTGATCGCGGCCGAGACACGGCTGTACCAGAGCCGTCGCAAGCGCCTGGACGAATCGCTGTCGGGCCTCCATCAGTCGCTGTCGCTGGTGCGCCGAGAGCTGGCGATCACCGAGTCTCTGGCCGCTGGCGGTGCCGCCAGTAACGTGGAAGTGCTACGCCTGCGGCGCCAGCAGTCCGAGCTACAACTCAAGGCGGTGGAGCTGCGCTCGCAGTACGTGGTGCAGGCGCGGGAGGAAATGGCCAAGGCCAGTGCCGAGGTCGATACGCTGGACTCGGTGCTCAAAGGGCGCTCCGACTCGCTGCAACGCCTGACCCACCGCTCGCCGGTGCGCGGCATCGTCAAGGACATCGCCATCACCACCATCGGCGGTGTCATTGCTCCGAACGGGCAGTTGATGCAGATCGTGCCGCTGGACGAGCGGTTGCTGATCGAGGCACGCATTTCCCCGCGCGACATCGCCTTCATCCATCCGCAACAGAAGGCGCTGGTGAAGATCACCGCCTATGACTACGCCATCTACGGCGGGCTGGAGGGGCAGGTGGTGACGATCTCGCCGGACACCATCCAGGACGAGGTCAAGCCGGACAACTTCTACTACCGGGTGTATATCCGCACCCAGAGCGACTACCTGGAAAACAGCGCCGGCAAGCGTTTTTCCATCGTGCCGGGGATGATTTCCAGCGTCGACATCAAGACCGGGCAGAAGACCGTCATGGATTATCTGATCAAGCCGTTCAACCGGGGCCGCGAGGCCCTGCGCGAGCGCTGATAGCGTCTGGCGGGACAAGGAGCGTACATGTCGTTGAGTGACCTGCTGGCCAGGGTTCGGCCATTGCTGGACGGTATCGAGGTGCAGTCGCCGCACTGCACGCTGTTCTTCAGTGCCAGCGACGGTACGCAGCGAGCCCATGTGCAGATCGTCAGGGCGGCGGACCTGGGGCAGGCCTGGGCCGTGGGTACAGCGCGGCTGCGACGTTGGCAGCGGCAGAGCGGCGTGCGGCCTGTGTGGCTGCGGGTGGATCGGGTCGACCAGGTGCGCGAGTGGAGCTGGGCACAGCTGGAGGCCTGCCTGCGCACGACCAAGCGCAATTACCTGAGGTACGGCCTGGCCCTGACGGAAGATTTTTCCATCGCTCTGCTGGAAGAGGAACTCGGCGCCAATGCCCTGCTGTACGACAACCGTTTCGAGCATGCCGTGGCCAATGACGCCAACCTCGCTCGCTATGCCAAGCAGCGCTTTGGTCGGGCACTGTCCTGGCCGCAACGGGCGGACGAGCCGATCTGGACCTTCACCACCCGCGCCGTGTTCGCTGATGCCCGTTGCGTCCACCTTATCGAGCACCAGGGGCCGTACGCCGGCTACCGCCAGGTGCCGGACTGGGGCGAGCGCCTGGTACGGGCCCTGATCGACAGCGCCACGGACTACCTGGCGCGCCAGGTCACGGCCAGCGGTGCCTATGACTATGGCTGGTTTCCCTGTTTCGACCGGCCCATCCCGACCTACAACGCCTTGCGCCACGCCAGCTCCACCTATGCCTTGCTGGAGGGCTGGGAGCTGGAGCGTCTGCCGGCGCAGTTGCAGGCCATCGAGCGGGCACTGGATTACCTGCAACGTCGCCTGATCCATCCCCATGTACTGGCGGACGGCAGCCAGGCGGCGTTCCTGCGCGACACCGGCGACGAGATCAAGCTGGGCGGCAACGCGGTCAGCATCCTGGCACTGGTGAAGTACACCGAACTGACCGGCAACCGGCGCTACCTGCCGCTGATGGAGGCGCTGGCCCGGGGCATCCTGTTCATGCAGAAGCCGGACAGCGGTGCATTCGTGCATGTGCTCGATTGCCCCGGACTGTCCGTCAAGGAAGAGACGCGCATCATCTATTACGACGGCGAGGCCGCGTTCGCCCTGGTCCGGCTCTATGGCCTGACCCAGGACGAGCGCTGGCTGGCGGCGGTCGAACGGGCCTTCGACCATTTCATCGCTGCCCGCCACTGGCAGGCCCACGACCATTGGCTGGGCTATTGCGTGAACGAGCTGACACGCTATCGGCCACGCGCGCGCTATTACCGTTTCGGCCTGGACAATGTGCGCGATCACCTGGGGTTCGTGCTCGAACGCATCACCACCTACCCGACGCTGCTGGAGCTGATGATGGCGGCGCGGAGCATGATCGAGCGTATCCAGGGCGACCCGCAGATGGTCCACCTGCTGGATGGCTTCGACCTGAAAACCTTCCAGCGAGCGCTGGAGCATCGGGCGCGCTACCTGCTCAACGGTTTCTTCTGGCCGGAGCTGGCGATGTTCTTCCAGAACCCTGGGCGAATCGTCGGCAGTTGCTTCATTCGCCATCACAGCTACCGGGTGCGCATCGACGATGTCGAGCACTACCTGTCCGGCTACGTGGCCTACTGGAAATACCTGGGGCAAGCGGACACTGGGCGGGCGTTGGCGGATGCCCCTGTGGCAGACGCTTCTGTGCCCGAAGGAGAGGATCGCCACTGCTATTTCTGCAATGAGGATTTCGGTACGCGCCTGACCGGCATCGAGCGCTCTGCGCTCAAGCGCGCCAATCTGTTCGTGAAGCACCTGGGGATCGTGCCCAGGGTCCTCAGCCTCAAGCTCAATCTGTCGGTGATGGAGAACTGGGCGCACTACCAGCGCATTGGTTGGGTGGATGAGCGGGTGGCGTTGTTCAACCTCTACGAAGACCTCCTGCGGATAGCCGAAGGCGAAGGCCTGCCACCGGCCACGTTGCCCTGGCAGCCAGGCTGGACGCAGCAAGCGGTGGCGCAGCGCGCGCACCTGCGTGTGCATGACGAGCAGGGGCGGCTGCTGATGTATGTGGTCTGGCGTGATGAGAACCGGCAGCGACTGGCCTATATCAACCACTTCGCCCAGGGCAAGAAGATCCGCCGCGACCACTTCAATCGCTTTGGGCAACTGGCGCTTTCACAGCAGCTCGATGAGCAGGGTCGTGTGGTGCGCGAGGATGGTTTCACGCCACAGGGGCGTGTGCGTCTGATTCGGTTCTGGCAGGCGCAGAGTGGCAGCCTCACGCGCATCCTGTTGCTCAACGAAGATGGCTTGCCCCATGCGAGTTTCGATGCTGAAGACGGTCTTGCCGGCTGGTGGCTGACGCGCCTGGTCGCCACGCAGGACAATGTATTCCTGATCGACAAACACCGTGCCTGGTATCGGCCCCTGTGCGAATTGAAGCGGCAGCGGCGGCAACGTCTGGTGTCCATCATCCACAGTTGCCATATAGGCGCGGGGCAGGATGACCTGTTGACCGGGCGGCTAAACGGCCATTACCGCGCCGCCCTGACCGGTCAGGACGTGGATGCCTGTGTGGTGCTGACCGCGCAGCAGCGCGATGACCTGCGGCTGCGCTTTCCCCAGGCCTCCTATGCGTTGAAGGCGATTCCCCACCTCGGCGAACGGGTGGCACGGGTGGACTTCCATTCGCGTGATCCCGACCTGCTGGTGGCCTTCGTGCGCCTGGCGGTGGAAAAACGCATCGAGGACATGCTGCAGATCATGGTCAGGTTGCTGCAACGGCATCCGGGCAAGCGCTTGCATATCTATGGCGAAGGCGATCAACGTCAGGCGATCAAGGCGCAGATCGATGCATTGGGTTTGCAGGGGCAGGTCAGATTGATGGGGTACGTCGAGAACGTCGGGGACATCCTCGATCGGGCGAGTTTCTCCCTGCTCACCAGCCGCCGCGAGGCGTTCTCCCTGGCGGTTCAGGAAAGCCTGAACCACGGCTGCCCGGTGCTGGCTTATGACATTCCCTACGGGCCGGCGAGCATGATCGAGCACGGGCGCAATGGGTTATTGATTGCCGATGGGGATATCGAAGTGGCTGCCCAAATGTTGGGTGAGGTCATTTCCGCGCCAGAACGGTTGCAGACCATGTCACAGGAAGCTTATGAACGGGGTTGTATCGATGAAAACCGTATATTGGAAAGTTGGCGTGAAGTCATCACGTGCTATTGATTTTGGTGGCGTAATTAATTAATGGCTATAACGCCAGGCTGGTTTTCGCTCAGCGTGTTTCTTATTCGTCGATAATACGTAGGATGGGTTGAGCCGAAGGTGATACCAATCATTGCGGTCTTGATAACCCGTTAAATGATGGGTGTCGCTACGCTCGACCCATCCTGCGTATTTTTGATTACGCTGAGGCCGCGCTTAAGTCCGTGCTGATTTTCTCGAATATCTCTTTTACATCAGTTCCTATCGCTGCTGCGGCTGCGATAATTACTACGGCAATAAGTCCCGCAATAATCCCATACTCAATAGCCGAAGCCCCGTCCTCGCGCTTCAGAAACAGCCTGCTTTTTATATAGCACAGCGTAATGAGATCTTTCATGGCGTACGTCCTTGAGGGTATCTGTCGAGTCTTGATTGTTGGCCATTAAATGTAACGCGTAAATAGTATTATCCGACTATATCCAAGTGCATATATGGACGGTTCTGCACGATGAAGTAGCATCGTGTTGCCAGTGCCGCTGGGGCCGTGAACGACCGGCCAGGTTGGCTGTCGGTATCCTTGGGCGCGTCATGCGCACCAGGCAGGCCTGGAAGTTTTCCGGTGATGCGGGCTGGATATGCAGGGAGAGCAGTCTTATGAGTGGTCGCGCCAATCTTTTCCTTTCTCTGGTGCTGTTCGTGGCAGCCCTGTTCGCGGGTTATTGGGGGCTTGCGCTGAGCCGCGTACCCGCGCCGGAAGACCGTCTTCCCGCCAGTACTGAAACCACCATGCCGTCGTTCGAGCAGGTGCGTGAACGTGTCGAGCAGGAGCAGCGCAAACCTGTCGTCGTGTTCGTCCGAGGCATTCGTCCTCATGTGGCGCTGGTGGCGGAAGACCTCGCCATCGAGCAATTGCGCATCGTGCCCGTGGGCAGTTTCTCCACCGTCGAGGAACTGGTCGGGCGCAGTGTCTGGTTTGATATTCCCGCCGGAACCCTGGCCCACGGCAGCCACTTCGAACAGGGCGGCCCGCTGTCGCGGATGATCCGTCCCAATGAGCGTGCCCTGGCGATTGCCGTGGACGAGGTGATCGGCGTGGGAGGTCATGTGACCCCCGGCGATTATGTCGACCTGCTGCTCTATGCCAAGAAAACCGATGACAACCCCGAGCAGACCGCCCAGGTGGTGGTGCCTGGCCTGCGTGTACTCAGCTACGGCAAGGCGCTGGGCACCTCCCTCGACGGTAAGCCGGTGCAACCGGTGGTGGACGAGGCCGAGAAGGGCAAGGAGGCCGCGACCGCTCGCCGGGATGCGCCGCGCACGGTGGTGCTGGCGGTGCCCGAGGTGCTGGTGACGCGCTTTATGCTGGCCTCGGGGGCGGGCACGTTGCGCCTGGCCGTGCGCAGTGCCGACGAACAACTGTTGGCCAAACACTATGCGGGCGCACCCACCGCCAGGGACGTGGATGAAATGGCCCGGCAACTGATTCGCTTCGAAAAGTTGGCGGCGCGCCCCGTTGCCCGCCCGGCTCCCTCGAAGTCTGCGGCAGCGCCTGCACGTTCCAATGCGATCGAGGTGCACCGAGGCGCCGAGGTTTCCCGGCAGAACTTCTGAACGAAGGACCGATCATGAGCGAGATAAGCCGTATGTCACGCATGGGATGGCTGTTGGCGGGGTGCTGTGCACTGGTTGGGGTGGCCCAGGCTGCGCCGCCGCCGGGCTGTGCGGGGTTGCAGGCCGAGGCGGCGACCCTGGAGATCGCCCAGGGCATGCAGCAGGAACTGCGCCTACCGGTGCCGATCAAGCGGCTGGCGGTGGGCGATCCGGCGGTGGCGGACGTCAACCTGACCAGCCGTGACGCTTTCCTGCTGGTCGGTCGGCAGGGCGGGGTGACCAACCTGAGCATCTGGACCGACTGCTCCAGCGTGCCACGCCAGAGCATGGTGTTCGTACGCGGGGCGGCGGTGCAGGCACTGGCCAATCCGCCCCAGCTCCAGCGCTATGAGTCACTGCCCAGCCAGGTGCAGGCCGATGTGCGTTTTGTCGAGGTCAGTCGGACCAAGGTCAAAGAGGTTGGCATTCGTCTGTTTGGCACCTCTTCGAATAACTTCCTGTTTGGCTCCCCTGGCAGTAATACGCTGCCCTCCGTTCCTGTCGGTGGGATTGGTGGCGTCACGACTTCTACGCCGCTGGTCGAGAGCGGTTTTAATATTCTTTTTGGTGGTGGCAGTCGTCAGTTCCTCATGGCCCTGAACGCTTTGGAGGGCAGCGGCTTCGCCTATACCCTGGCGCGTCCGAGCCTGGTGGCCCTCAGTGGCCAGACCGCCAGCTTCCTGGCCGGGGGCGAAGTACCGATCCCGGTGCCGAGTACCGGTAGCGATACCATCAGCATCGAATACAAGGAATTCGGTGTCCGCCTGAGCCTGACACCGACGGTGATCGACCGGGGACGCATCACCCTGAAAGTGGCGCCCGAGGTCAGCGAGCTGGATTACACCAACGGTGTGGTGATCCAGGGCATCACGGTGCCAGCGTTGCTGGTTCGGCGTACCGACACCACCGTGTCCCTGGCCGATGGGGAGAGCTTCGTCATCGGTGGGCTGATCAACACCCGCAACCAGTCGGTGGTGGAGAAGCTGCCGGGGCTGGGCAGCGTTCCGGTGCTGGGGGCGCTGTTCCGCTCTTCGAGCATCCAGCGCGAGGACAAGGAGCTGCTGATGATCGTCACGCCCCACCTGGTCCAGCCGCTGGCCGCAGATGCCACCCTGCCGGAGTTGCCCGGTGAGGCGCTACGCCGCTATGACCCTAACGCGTTCAAGCTGCTGTTCCTCGAGGACGGTCGTTTCGACCGCTTCAACGGGCTGTCCCAATGAGTGGGGGTGTGGAGATGGACGACACCTTTCTTGTCGCGGTACGCCCGGAGACGGAAATCGACTGGCTGCAGGAGGCCCTGACGGCCCAGGGGCAATTGCTGCGGGCGGGGCAGGACCTGGATGAGTTGCTGGGCTTGCTGGATGTCACCCCGGCGCGGCTGGTGTTCGTGGAGATTTCCTTCGAGCAGAGCACGTCCCAGTGCTCGCTGATCGAGGGCTTGCTGGAGGCGCGCCCGCTGGTCTCGGTGGTGGCCATCGGCGACGGTTTCGACAATCAACTGGTGATTGGCGCGATGCGCGCCGGCGCTCGCGACTTCATTTCCTACGGTCTGCGCGGCAGTGAGATCGGCGGGCTGGTCCGGCGCTTGTGCCAACGCCTGCCAGCCCTGCCGGAACGGCGCGGACAAGGGCGCATCAGCCTGTTCTACAGCGCCGATGCCGATGCCGATGCGGGGCTGATCGTCAGTCAGGTGGCACATGCCGTGGCGCTGTGCGGTCGGCCGACGCTGCTGGTGGACATCGGCATGCCGCCCGGCGAGGGGCTGCAATCGCTGGGGGTGGAGGCGACCTTCAGCTTCGGCGATGCCTTGCGCAATATCCGCAGGCTGGACGCCGGCCTGATCGAAAGCGCCTTCGCCCGCCATCCCACAGGCCTGCGCCTGCTCGGGCTGGTGGCTGCCGATGGGCCGATCGCCCAGTACGGTTCGGCGGAACTCTACCTGCTGCTGGGCGTGCTGCGGCAGAACTTCGCCCAGGTCATCATCAACCTGTGCGGGCAGCCGCCGAGCGATGCGGTGCGCACCTTGCTGATCAACTCGCAGAAGCTCTACTGGTATGCGGACCAGAGCGTGTCGGGCTGCCGGCGCAACCTGGAGCAGATTCGCCACTGGCAGGAGCGCGGCGTGAATCTGGAAGCGGCGCAACTGGTGGTTGACCGCTACCTCGACAACGTGGCGCCGGACGCCCAGTCGCTGCTGCACACCTTCGAACTGCAATGCGTGCACGCGTTGCCCCAGGAAAGCGAACTGCGCCTGGCCGCGCGCAACCAGGGGCAGGCGCTGGCCGAGCGGGCGCCGCGAAATGCCCTGAGCCGGGCACTGGGGCGCCTGGCCCTGGGCGTGGCGGAAGGGTGCGAGGGCTGTCGCCAGGGCGCGACGGTGATGCAGCGTCTGTTCGAGAGGATGCGCGGATGAACGGGGCGGGTGTCGGGCCGGCCACGGGCAATGAGGCCCTGGCACTGAAGTCGGCGTTGCACCGGCACATCATCGAGGCGCTGGAGGACGAGAGCGAGAACCTGCTGGAAAGCCCCAGGCCGCTGTTGAGCCGCTTCGTCGCGGACAAGTGCGGGGAGTACATCAGGCGCCGGCAACTGGCGATATCGCGCTACGAGGTCGACCAACTGACCGAGGAACTGGTCGACGAACTGACCGGTTTCGGCCCGCTGGAGGTGCTGCTGCGGGACGCGAGCGTGACGGAGATCCTCGTCAACGGCCCGCTGAACATCTTTATCGAGCGAGCCGGCGTGCTGCACCAGAGTGGCTTGCGCTTCATGGATGACAGCCACTTGCTGCGGGTTATCCAGCGCATCCTGGCGCCGCTCGGGCGGCGGCTGGACGAATCGTCGCCGATGGTCGATGCGCGCTTGCCCGATGGCAGCCGGGTGAATGCGGTGATTCCGCCGGTGGCGCTGGACGGCCCTTGCCTGTCGGTGCGCAAGTTCCGCAAGGACATGCACAAGGGCGCCGACCTGCTGGCCTCGCGCTCCCTCAGTGTGGAGATGCTGGATTTTCTCGAATTCGCCGTGCAGCGGCGCAGCAACATTCTGGTCAGCGGCGGCACGGGCACCGGCAAGACCACCTTGCTGAACCTGCTGAGCCAGTTCATTTCGCCCCGTGAGCGTATCGTCACCATCGAGGACACCGCCGAACTGCAACTGGGGCATGCCCATGTGGTGCGCCTGGAAACACGCCCGCCGAACGCCGATGGCCACGGCGAAGTGACGGCGCGCGCCCTGGTGCGCAATGCCCTGCGCATGCGCCCGGACCGCATCATCCTGGGCGAGATTCGCGGTGTGGAAGTGCTCGACGTGCTGGCGGCGATGAACACCGGGCACGACGGCTCCATGAGTACCCTGCATGCCAACAGCGCCCAGGATGCCCTGCTGCGGCTGGAGAGCCTGGTGGGCATGTCCGGCATCCAGGTACCCGAGCGCACCATGCGCCAGACCATCTGCGCCGCCATCGACATGGTGGTGCAATTGACCCGGCTGGCCGATGGCCGCCGTTGTGTCAGCGAGATTCTCGAAGTGGTCGATGTGCGCGAGGGCATCTTCGTCACCAACACCCTGTTCCGCCTGGACCGGCGCAACCAGAACCTGTTCCTGCGCGAGGCGGCGAACCCTGCGAGCGAGAAGCTGCGCGGCGAGCATGCGGGAGGCATCCGATGACGCCGCTGCTCGGGTTGCTGGCCCTGGTGCTGCTGGCCTGGGCGCTGCTGCTGTGGCGCCGTGGCCGTCGCCAGGTGGCGTCCGTGCAGATGCTGGGGCGCTTGCAGGAGTCCGACCCCGAGCGGCGCACGCTGCGCTTCCCCTGGTTGCAGCGTGAACTGCTGCGGGCCGGGCTGGATATGCAGAGCCTCAGTGTACGGCTCGTGCCGTTCTTCCTGTTGGCGGTGCTGGCGTTGAGCGCACTGTTGGGAAACTGGCCGTTGTTCATCCTGATCCTGCTACTGGCGCCGGTATTGCTGCGGATCTGGCTGACACTGCGGTACCGCCGGCGCCTGCAGCGGATGGTCGAGCAGTTGCCGACGCTGCTCGACCAGGTGATACGCAGCCTGAAATCCGGACGTACCCTGGCCGATGGCTTGCTGACAGCCATGCAGGACAGCACCGAACCGATGCGCTCGGCCTTCGCACGGACATCGCGCAACGTGCTGCGGGGCATGCCGCTGGAGGAGGCCATGGATGATTTCGCCGATCTCTACGAGCGTGACGAGCTGCGCATCCTGGCGCTGGGCGTGCGAGTCAACCAGCGTTATGGCGGCAACGCCAGCGACCTGCTGGCGAGCCTGATCGTGCTGATTCGCGACCGCGAGAAGGGCTCCAGGCAGTTGCGTGCGCTGACCGGGGAGACCCGCATCACCGCCTACCTGCTCGGCGCTTTGCCAGTCGCCCTGGCCTGCTACATCTTCCTCACCAATCCGGCGTTCATCCTCGGTATGTGGAACGACCCCTCCGGGCAATGGGTGCTGATGTTCTCGGCTTTGTTCCAGGTCGTCGGCAGCCTGTTGCTGTGGCGCATGATGAGGAGCATCGCATGAACCCCCTGTTGCTCTGCTCCCTGCTGTTGCTCTGCGCTTCCTTCCTGCTGGCGCGCAGCTACCTGCGCGAGCGGATACAGATGCGGCAGGTCAGTCAGCGCATCGGTCAGAGCGGTGTGCGTGGTGCTGCACAGGGCAATGCCGTGTTGCGCGATTTGCAGGGCGGCGTACTGCTGGCCAGGGTCGGTCGGCTGGACGGAGATACCCGGCAACTGCTCGACCGCCTGGGCTGGCGCCGTCCGGGCCAGCGCATGCTGTTCAGTGCCGTGCAACTGGGGTTCCCGGTATTGCTGGCGTTGCTGGTGATCATCGTCCAGTGGCTGTCAGTCGGGCACCACCCGCAGGCCTGGATGGCGATCCTGTTCGCGCTGGGGCTCGGCTACCTGCTACCCAAGCGCTGGCTGGTGCGTGCCGTGGCCAGCCGTCAGCAGCGCCTGGCGCTGGATGTGTCGACGATGCTGCCGGTGTTGCGCATTCTCTTCGAAGTGGGCATGACGGTGGAGCAGGCCCTGCGTGTGCTGGTGCAGGAAAGTGCGCGGATCGTCCCGGAACTGTCGACGGAGTTGCGCCAGGTCCTGACGCGGGTGGATGCCGGACTCGAACTGGGCGACGAATTGCACCAGGCCGCGCAATTGCTGGATGTGCCCGAGGTGACGGACAGCTTCGCCATCCTCGAGCAACTGATCCACCAGGGTGGCGGGGCGATGGCGTCCCTGCAGGCGATGAAGTCGATCCTCGACGATCGACGCATGACCAGCTTGCAGGAGCGGGTCTCGAAGATGTCGGCGAAGATGTCGATGGTCATGATGCTGTTTCTGTTTCCGGCTTTGCTGATGGTCCTGGCGGGGCCGGGGTTCATCGCAATCATCCGGGCATTGGGGAGTATGGGATGAAGCACATGATGATGTTTTTCCTGATCGTGGCGGTGCTGGGCGGTTGTGCCCGGGTGCCGAAGACGGAGTGGGACGACAAGCGCGCGGTCAGGCATCCGCCCGCCTGCGTGCCGATGACCCGTGAACAGGAACTGGCGATCAACCTGTCCCAGGACATGATCGACAGCGGCAAGCTGCATGCGGCCTACGCCAACCTGGACCTGCTGCCGCGTGACTTGCCCGAGGCCCGGCTGCGCAAGGCCAGGGTGTTGCGCCTGCTTGGTCGTCCCGAGGCCGAAGAGCAATTCAATGGGCTGTTGCGTACCTGCCTGGTTGCGGAAGGCCGGCATGGCCTCGGGCAACTGGCGCTGGCCGCCGGCGACGCGGACCTGGCGATGCGTCACCTGCGCACCGCCGTGCTGCTCGACCCGGTGGACGATGCCAAGCGCAACGACCTGGGGGTCGCCTACCTGCGCTTGCGTGACCTGCCCAGGGCCAGCTTCGAACTGCGTACCGCGATGGAGCTGAACGAAGGCAGCAACCATGCGGCACAGAACTACGTCACCCTGTTGCTCTACAGCAATGACTGGGAGCGCGCTCGCGAGCTGGTAGCGCGTTTCGCCATCACCCCCGAGCAGTTCGCCCGTGCCGAGCAACGAGCCAAGTCCCTGCGCGACGCCGATGTGCCGGCCCAGGCGCCGGTTGCACCTGCCGTCGCCAGGGCCGCAACGTCTGCACCTGCACCTGCCGCGGTCGTCAGTCCGCCGCAAAGCACCACGCGGGTCGTGCCGCGCAGTATTCCGGTCTTCGCACCGGTCACGACCTCGCCCCTGCTGCGCAATCCGGACACCACGGACGCCCTGCGCCCTGCCAATGTCGGCGTGCCCGCAACCCCTGCGCCGGCCGCCAGTGCGGCGCTGCCTGCCGTGCCTTCGCCTTCCGCGGCGTCCTACATGCTGCGTGCCCCGGCCAGCACGCCGCTCAAAGCGCGGGTCGCAGCGGCAGCGCCGGTTGCTCAGCCAGCGCCGGTAGCCCAGCCCGTGCCGGCGGCTGTGCCGAGGGCCGTTCCTGCCCGTATTCCGCATGTTCCGGAGCCCGTCGTCGATGAGCGCCTGGCGGTGGCCGAGGAGGTCGTTGCACAAGAAGGCGTGCAGCGGATCAGGACGGCAGCGGGTAACCGGGTCGTGCCTCCGGGGGCGGTGCCCATCATTCGCGCCGGGCAGTAGCCGGCGCTGCGAACAGACAGGAGATCTTGCCCATGAACGCGATCCTGATACTGCTGGCAGCCATGCTGGCTGCCCCGGCCAATGCCGAAGAACCGCGCCATAGCGTCCTGATCCCCGCGCAATCGAAGGTGCCCACGGAGGTCTGGTTACGCTTGCAACGCGAAGGGATGGCGGCTTCCCGGCAACCGCAGCAATTGACGCCCGCGGAAAAGGAACTGGCCGCGCAACGCTGGCTGGACAGTTTCAAGCACGAGATTCCCGAGATGTTCGAGCAGGACATGGCCGGTCGCAGTCAGCGCGGCCAGTGAGCATGGCGCCTATGGGTATTCCCTTGGCGCCAGCGCCAGGGCCAGCTGGGTACGGTTCTGCAGGCGGGTGATGCGCAGTATCTGCGACACATAGAGTTTGACGGTGTTTTCGCTCAGGCTCAGCTCGTGGGATATCTGGTAGTTGCTCAAGCCCTTGGCGATCAGACGGGCCACTTCGAACTGGCGCGGTGACAGCTTGGCCAGTGGCGAGGCTTCGTCGATATTGGCTGGGCGCGGCGCGTGCTCGGGCGGTTGCCCGGGTTTTCGTACCTGGCTGATGTCCTGATAGACCTCTTCCAGCGAGGAACTGATGCTCTGCAAGCGCTTGAATATGGTGTCCAGGCCCACGGCTTCGCGGCGTTGCTCGATGACTTCGCACAGGCGCCGGATGCTGGCCAGGGTCGCATCGAGGTCCAGGGGTTTGGACAGGTAGTCGGATACGCCATTCTGCAAGGCCAGGATGATGTCCTGCTTGTCGGACTGACCGGAGAGCAGGATGGTCTCGAAGATGCGTTTGTCGGCAGAGGCGCGCAGGTGGGCGATCATTTCGATACCGGTCATGCCCGGCATGTAGAGGTCGCTGAGAACGATGTTGATCTCGCTGTCTTCATGAAAGCGCTGGATGGCTTCCTGGGGCGAGCTGCAGGTCACGCAGGGCAGTGAATGGTCGGAGAGGAACTCCTCCAGTTCCTCCAGAATCAACGGCTCATTGTCGACGATCAGTAGTTTGTACGAGCCACGGCTTTCCATAGTGGGTTTCATCTGTCGTCCCTTTTTACATGCGCAAGGTCGCGGCGTTTTCAATTGTCGGATGACTTCGAGTGCCGTCTAGTCTGACCCTGGCGCTTCGCAGGGGTTTCTTTCGGGATTAATTACTTTGTGCCATCACGAGCTGGAAGAGCAGCAGGCCCGTGAGCACGAACGGGGCGTAGGGCATGTAGAGCGGATCGCTCTTCACTGTGGGACTGCTGCGCCGCAGGCACGGGCCGAGCAGTGCCACGATCACCATGCCCAGGGCGGCGAGCAGCGCGCTGAACAGTACATGAGCGGGTGAGCTGGCGAGGCCCAGCACGGCCATCAGCTTGACGTCGCCGGCCCCCATCCGCCCCAGGGCATACCCCGGCAAGGTCAGCAGCAGCGCGACCAGCAGGGCCAGGAACGCCTGTCCGACACTGGCACCGACCAGACTCTGCCCGGTCGCGATGAGCCAGGTGGAGGCGACCGCCAGCCCGGCGAGGATCAGCGCGTTGGGAATGCGTCGCCCGCGCAGGTCGGTCCAGGCGCACAAGGCCAGCCAGGTGATCAGTAGTGCCATGCTCGCTCCTTGAATAATGGCTTTCTGCCATTTTTTGGACACATCTATATCTATCGACTATTGAATAAGGGGTATTTAGCGACTTTCTGACGAATGGCCTTTGTCAAGCATTTGGCTTGCTGGCTAACTGACATGAGAAACACAGGAGTGGTTCGTTCTGGAGTTGTTCGCTTGGCGCAAGGGAGGTGTGACATGAGGGAGTGGTTGAAATCCCGTACGCTCGCGACAGAGCGAAAGGAACATGGCACGCATGGCATCCTCGTTTCTCGGGCGGGGGGCGTGGACCAGCAGGATGCGCTGGGAATGGTCGCCACTGCCGATGGTTATCTGCCACAGCTTCTGGACGTGTTCGATCATACGCAGCGGCTACAGGACCTGGAGGGCATGCTGCAATTGCTGTCCCGGGTCAGCGATGTCGCCATGCGCCTGCGTGCCAGCGACACGCAAGGGCACCCGCCACTACTCGAAGAATTCCTCGGTGCGTTGACGGCGCGTCTCGGCCTGGCCTGGTCGGCCCTGCTGCTGGAGCAGGAGGGGCGCTGGGTGTCGGTGCAGGCTTTCGGGATCGCCTCGACGCTGTTGCTCGAAGAGCGTTTCGCCTTGCGCCTGGGCGAGTATGCCGAGCGTGGCCTGGCGGGCATGCAGCGGCTGCCGGTGGAGCATTTGCACGAGCCCGTCTGGGGCGTTCCCTATCAGGAGCAGGGGCGCGTCCAGGCCTGGCTGTTGTGCGCCGGTACGCCAGGCCGGCCCCTGGCCGAACTGCCGCAAGCGTTATGGAATCAGGTCTGTGCCTCGCTGGCCGCACCCGTGTTGCAACAGCGGCGGGAGGAGGAGGCGCAACGCACGGTAGCGCGCCACGATGTGTTGCAACGTGTGTTCGGCAGCGGTTGGCTGGACTACCAGATCGATGCCGGGCGCTGGGCCTTGGCCCCGGCGCTGCGTGACGCGCTGGGGCTGTGCGGTGACGACGGGAACTGGCTCGAGCGCATCCATCCGGCGGATCGCGATGCTTTCCAGGCCAATCTGGACGATGCCGAGCAGGGCAAGGCGTTCAGTACCGCGCTGCGGCTCTGCGTGGAGGGCAAGTGCCGCTGGTTTCGTATCGATGCGGAAGTGCTGGGGCGCGGCCATGGGCGGCGGATCGTCGGTTTTGCCCTCGACATCCAGCACGTCAAGGAACAGGAGGCGTTGGCCAGTTCGGCCCATGCGCGCCTGGAGAGCCTGATCGACAGTGCGCCGGCGATCATCTATGTACAACGCTACGAGCAGGGCGGCCTGAGCCTGGAGTTCAGCAGCGCCAGCCTGACCGCCGTGCTGGGCTGGCGGCATGAGCAACTCTATGGAAAGAGTCTGCTGGCGTTCGTCCACCCGGAAGACCGCGATACCTTCAAGCGCGGCAACCGGCGGTTGTTGCGCGAAGGCAAGATCAGCCACCACTACCGGCTTCGCGACAGCCAGGGTCACTACCACTGGATGCTGGATGAAGTGACGTTGCTGCGCGATGACCTGGGGGTGCCGGTGGAAACGGTCGGCATCCTGCTGGATGTGAGCGAGATCCGGCAGACGGTCGACCTGCTGCGCAAGAGTGAGGAGCGCTATCGGGCGCTGGTCGAGGACTCGCCGGCGATGATCTGCCGCTACAGCCCGGACCTGCGACTGTCATATGCCAACCGACCGCTGCTCGATCACCTGCAACGCCGGGACCTGTCACCCGACGGCCTCGACCTGCGGGACTTCATGACCGCGGAGCAGACCGAGGCCTTGCAGACCCGCATGGCGAGCCTTTCTCCGCAGCAACCGATGGCGATGCTGGAGGTGTGCATGCAACTGCCTGGATATGAGAACGCCTGGTGGCTATGGGCCGTGCGGGGCAGTTTCGACGAGCAGGGCGAACTGCTCGAAGTGCAAGCCGTCGGTCGCGACGACACCGAGCTGCACAAGTCGCGTCAGTTGCTCTACCAGAGCGCGAAGATGGCCACGCTGGGCGAGATGGCCACGGGGATCGCCCATGAGATCAGCCAGCCGCTGAATGTGATACGCATCGCCTTGAGCAACCTGATCCGTCGCGCCGAAGAGGCCCGCCTGACCGATGAGTACCTCGGCGACAAACTGGCGCGGCTGGATGAGCAGGTCCAGCGGGCGACCCGTATCGTCGACCACATGCGTGTCTTCGGACGCCGCTCGGAGACCGATTGCCAGTTGTTCCAGCCGGCCAAGGCCATCGATGGCGCGCTTTCCCTGGTGTGTCCGGGGCTCGCCGGACATGGCATACAGTGGAATTGCCAGTTGGACGAACTGCCGCAGGTCAGTGGGCATCCGGACCGGTTGGAGCAGGTGTTGATCAACCTGCTGGTCAATGCCCGCGACGCACTGGTGTCGGCACGTGTCGCGACCCCCTTGATCAGCATCCGCGCCGCCGTGCATGACCAGCATCTGCTGATAGAAGTCGAAGACAACGCCGGTGGCGTGGAGGCCGCGCTGATGGAGCGTATCTTCGAGCCGTTCTTCACCACCAAGGCGGTTGGCCAGGGGACCGGGCTGGGCCTTTCCGTGAGCTACGGCATCATGCAGCAGATGGGCGGGGAACTGAGCGTCAGCAACCGGCATGACGGGGCCTGCTTCACGGTTTCGTTGCCGATCATAGAGTGAATGGCTTGTAGGCCTTTGCCCCCTCTCCCGCGAGCGGGAGAGGGCCGGGGAGAGGGTAAGCGGCTTCATACGATTGCCCCTCCGCCGCTGGCCTTGTGCCGCTGTCGCTGCCGTCGTGTCTGTTATCATCCCCGGCAGTCCGTTCGCTGGAAGGCCCCGATGTCCCGTCATATCCGTATTGCCACCCGAAAAAGCGCATTGGCCCTGTGGCAGGCCGAATACGTCAAGGCACGCCTGGAGGCTGCGCACCCCGACGTGACCGTCAGCCTGGTGCCGATGGTCAGCCGAGGCGACAAGCTGCTGGATGCGCCGCTGGCGAAAATCGGCGGCAAGGGGTTGTTCGTCAAGGAGCTGGAAACCGCCCTGCTGGAAGGCGAGGCCGATATCGCCGTGCACTCCATGAAGGACGTGCCGATGGACTTCCCCGAGGGCCTGGGGCTGTACTGCATCTGCGAGCGCGAAGACCCGCGTGATGCGTTCGTCTCCAACCGCTACGAAAGCCTGGATGACCTGCCGCAAGGCAGCGTGGTCGGCACCTCCAGCCTGCGGCGCCAGGCGCAGTTGCTGGCGCGTCGCCCGGACCTGGAAATCCGCTTCCTGCGTGGCAACGTCAATACGCGACTGGCCAAGCTCGACGCCGGCGAATACGACGCCATCATCCTCGCCGCCGCCGGTCTGATCCGCCTTGGATTCGGCGAGCGCATCCGCTCCAGCATCAGTGCCGAGGAAAGTCTGCCTGCGGGTGGGCAGGGCGCGGTCGGCATCGAGTGCCGCAGCGCCGACACTGAATTGCATGCCCTGCTGGCCTGCCTGGATCACGAGCCGACCGCCGTGCGTGTGACGGCCGAGCGGGCGATGAACAAACACCTCAATGGCGGCTGCCAGGTGCCCATCGCCTGTTATGCGGTGATCGAGCAGGAGCAATTGTGGCTGCGCGGCCTGGTTGGCCAGCCGGACGGTCGTTTGCTGCTGCGTGCCGAGCAGCGTGCGCCGTTGGAAGAGGCCGAAGCGCTGGGCATTCGCGTCGCTGAGGCCTTGCTGGCCCAAGGAGCGGGCGAGATTCTGCAAGCGGTCTACGGCGAGGCCGGTCAGGCGTGAGCGGATGGCGCCTGTTGATCACTCGGCCCGAGGCCGATGGGGCGCTGCTGGGTGAGGTACTGAACGCGCAGGGCATTCACAGCAGCAGCTTGCCGCTGCTGGCCATCGAGGCCCTGCCGGAAACGCCCGAGCAGCGCGCCTTGCTGCTCGACCTGGATCGCTACTGCGCCGTGGTGGTGGTCAGCAAGCCCGCGGCGCGCCTGGGGCTGGAGCGGCTGGATCGCTATTGGCCGCAGCCGCCCCACGGGCAGCGCTGGTTCAGCGTCGGTGCGGCGACCGGCGAGATCCTGCGCGAATACGGCCTGGACACCTGCTGGCCGGTGGGGGCGGACGACAGTGAGGCCTTGCTGGCCTTGCCAGAACTCGACGAGGCCCTGGCGCAACCGACACCGAAGGTCTTGATTCTGCGTGGCGAGGGCGGCCGGACGTTCTTCGCCGACACCTTGCGCGCGCGGGGTGTCGAGGTGGACAGTGTCGCGCTCTATCGACGTTTCGTGCCCGATTACCACCCCACTGCGCTGGTCGAGCGCGTTCGCTCGGAACGGCTGAATGCGCTGGTGGTCAGCAGTGGGGAAGGGTTGCACGCGTTGCGCGTGCTGGCGGGCGATGACTGGCACTGGTTGCGGGAACTTGTCCTGTTCGTGCCCAGCCCGAGGGTCGCCGAGTTGGCGCGTCAGATGGAGGCCCTGAACGTAGTGGATTGCCGTGGTGCCGGAACCACGGCCTTGCTGGCAGCGTTGCGGGATACGCCCGTACCTGCTTCTTGATGCAAAGGATGGAAACGTGAGCGAAGCTGATCTGCATAAAGACTCCGAGCAACCCAAGGCGCTGCCTGGGCAATCTGCACCCGACGCGGCGAAGCCTTCCGGGCCTCCCGCCAGCGGGCGTTCTCTGGCCGCGTTGGCACTGCTGGTGGGGCTGGCGGGTAGCGCCCTGGGTGGTTACAGCCTGTGGCAGATCCAGCAATCCGCTGCCCAGGAGCGCCAGGGGCTGCAAGCGTTGCAGGAGACCCAGACGCAACTCGGGCAACTGAGCGACAACGCCCAGCGCCTGCAAGGGCGGTTGGCGCCTCTGGAGCGGCTGCCGTCGGCCGACGAGCTGGAAGAGCGCCGCCGCCTGCTGGCCAGTGTGCAGAGCGAACAGCAACACCTGGCCGGGCGTGTCGAGCAGGTGCTGGGCAGCAGTCGCGAGGCTTGGCGGCTGGCCGAGGCCGAGCACCTGTTGCGCATGGCGATGCTGCGCCTGTCGGCCATGCAGGACGTCAACAGCGCCGTAGCCCTCTTGCATGAGGCCGACCTGATCCTGCAGAAGCAGGATGATCCTGCCGCCTACGGTGTTCGCCAGAAGCTACTGGAAGGGCTGGAAGCCTTGCGCAGCCTGCCTGAGCTGGACCGTACCGGGCTGTTCCTGCAATTGGGCGCCCTGCGTGGCCAGACCGCGCAGTTGAATACCCTGTTGCCCGAGTTCCAGACTGGGGAAGCCTTGCCTGAAGTGGCCGGGCAGAGTCGCTGGGAACGCTGGCTGAACGAGCTGACCCGTTATGTGCGGATCGACTTCGATGCCAACGACAACATCAAGCCGCTGCTGGCGGGCCAGAGTCTGGCGCAAGTACGTCTGGCGCTGGCACTGGCCATCGAACAGGCCCAGTGGGCCGTGCTCAATGGCAATACCGAGGTCTACCGCCAATCCCTGCACCAGGCGGTGGAGTTGATCGGCCACTATTTCAGCGAGGAAAACGGCCAGAGCCGTGGCTTGCGCGACCGTTTGCAGGCCCTGATCGAGCGCCAGGTCCAGGTGACGCTGCCGGACCTGGCGCCGGCGTTGCAAGCGTTGCAGGCCTATGTGGACAAGCGCGAGACGTCCGAACTCGAACCCGCTGAAGACGCTGCCCCGGCCGAGGCCGGGAAGGAGGGGGCCGCGACATGAAAAAGCGTCCATTCCTCAAGACCCGACTGGCCCTTGGGCTGCTGCTGGTCGTCGCCCTGCTGGGGTTTCTCGGTTGGGCGATCAGCCAGGGCAGCGGCTATGTACTGATCACCTACGACCGTTTCCGTTATGAGTCGAGCTTCTGGGTCTTCCTCGGCCTGCTGGCCGGCCTCTGGCTGCTGGCGGTGCTCGTCCACTGGGCACTGGGGCTGCTTGGTGCTTCCGGCTCCTGGGTGAACCCGTGGTCG
Organism: Pseudomonas sp. ABC1; assembly: GCF_013395055.1. Lineage (NCBI taxonomy): Bacteria > Pseudomonadati > Pseudomonadota > Gammaproteobacteria > Pseudomonadales > Pseudomonadaceae > Pseudomonas > Pseudomonas sp. ABC1. The sequence continues at coordinate 1,815,408 of NZ_CP058349.1, read as the reverse complement.
CGCCGGCATCGCCAGCGGCGCGTGGCCAAGGCGTCGCAGAAAGGCCTGCGCGAGCTGGCGGAAGGGCAGTGGCAACAGGCTCTGGGGCATCTGCGCCTGGCGGCGGAGCATGACCGACAGCCGCTGGTGCACTTCCTCGGCGCGGCCCGTGCCGCCAACGAACTGGGCGAATACCAGCAGAGCGACGCCTTGCTCGGTAGCGCCCTCGACCGTGAACCACAGGCGGCCCTGGCGATTGGCTTGACCCAGGCCCAGTTGCAGATTGCCCGTGGCGACTATGTGCCTGCCCGCGACTCCCTGACCGCACTGCACAGCGAATACCCGCGTCACCACCATGTGCTGCTGCTGTTGCAGCAACTCTATGTGCAATTGCAGGACTGGCCCGCCCTGTGCCGTTTGCTGCCGGAACTGAGCAAACTGCATGTCTTGTCGCCGGCGCGTCAGCTCGAACTGGAGAAGCTGGCCTGGACCGCGTCCCTCGGGCAGGCGGCTCAGGAAGGGCTAGAGACCCTGCAGCAGCGCTGGCAGGCACTGCCCCGAGGATTGCGCGATGAGCCGGCGGTGGTGCGTGCCTATGCCGATGGCCTGTGCCTGCTGAGCGAGCAGGAAAAGGCCGAGGAGGTACTGGCAACGGCGCTCAAGCGCCAGTACGACGACCGGCTGGTCGAAAGCTATGGCCGGGTACGTGGCCGCGATCCGGTTCGCCAGCTGGCACTGGCCGAAGCCTGGCTCAAGGCCCGCCCGGAGAACCCGACGTTGCTGCTTGCCCTGGGCCGCCTGAGCCTGCGCAACGAGTTGTGGGGCAAGGCCAGGGATTACCTCGAAGCCAGCCTGCGCCTGGAGCATCGCCCCGACACCTGTGCCGACCTGGCGCGTTTGCTGGCCCAGTTGGGCGACGCCGAGCGCAGCAATCGCCTGTTCCACGAGGGGCTTGGCCTGATCGAGGCGGGTCGCAAGGACTGAGGCCGGCAGTCACCGCCGACTGGGGTGTTCGGTTCTTTGTGGGTATCCGCCGCTGCCACAGTGGCTGATACGCCGGTTTGACCAGCGCCGGGTCACGGTTTGCCGAGCAGGCAGATTCAAGCCAGGCGCCGCCATGGCGCCCGGCTGAATCAGCCACTAAAAAGACCGAACGTCACATACTTTCCCGATATAACGCCGCTTCCGCGCTGGATCAGCCGGCGGAGCCTGTACGCTCTGCCGGCTGCGACGTAAGATGCCGCCTCCGTGAAGTCAGCCATACCAGAATAAAACCATGTCCTTGCCCAAGCACCATTTGGAACTGCTCAGTCCTGCGCGGGATACCGCCATTGCCCGCGAAGCCATCCTGCATGGCGCCGATGCCGTGTATATCGGCGGCCCCGGTTTTGGTGCCCGGCACAACGCCAGCAACAGCGTGGAAGATATCGCCGGGCTGGTGGAGTTCGCCCACCTGTTCCATGCCAGGGTGTTCGTCACCCTGAACACCATCCTCCACGACGACGAACTGGAGGCGGCGCGCACGCTGATCTGGCAGCTCTACGAGGTGGGCGTCGATGCGCTGATCGTGCAGGACATGGGCGTCATGGAGCTGGATATTCCACCCATCGAGCTGCATGCCAGTACCCAGACCGACATCCGCACGCTGGACAAGGCGCGCTTCCTGTCGCAGGCGGGGTTTTCCCAGTTGGTCCTGGCGCGTGAGCTGGACCTGCGGCAGATCGACGAGATCAGCCGCAATGTCGATGCGACCATCGAGTTCTTCATCCATGGTGCGCTCTGCGTGGCGTTTTCCGGCCAGTGCAATATTTCCCACGCGCAGACCGGGCGCAGTGCCAACCGTGGCGACTGCTCCCAGGCCTGCCGGCTGCCCTACACCCTGAAGGACGACCAGGGACGGGTGGTGGCCTACGACAAGCACCTGCTGTCGATGAAGGACAACAACCAGAGCGCCAACCTGCGCGCGCTGATCGACGCCGGGGTGCGCTCGTTCAAGATCGAAGGCCGCTACAAGGACATGAGTTATGTGAAGAACATCACCGCGTCCTATCGCCAGCAGCTCGACGAAATCCTCACCGAGCGCCCCGAGCTGGCGCGAGCCTCCAGTGGGCGTACCGAGCATTTCTTCATCCCCGATGCGGACAAGACCTTCCACCGTGGCAGCACCGACTACTTCGTCAGTGAGCGCAAGATCGACATCGGCGCCTTCGAGTCGCCCAAGTTCGTCGGCCTGGCGGTGGGCGAAGTGCTGGGGGTTGGCAAGAACGACCTGTTGGTGCAGAGCCGCGAGCGCCTGAACAATGGCGATGGCCTGAACGTGCTGGTCAAGCGCGAGGTCGTCGGCTTCCGCGCCAATACCGTGGAGCAACTGGCGACCTTCGAGGACGAGGGTGTCGAGCAGTGGCAATACCGCGTGTTGCCCAACGAGATGCCGCCACAACTGCGCCAGTTGCGTCCGCACCATGTCCTCAACCGCAACCTGGACCACGACTGGCAGCAGGCGCTGCTCAAGACGTCCGCCGAGCGGCGCATCGCGCTGGACTGGCAGGTGAGCCTGGACGAGGCGCGTATCGGCCTGCGTGTCACCAGTGAGGAAGGCATCAGTGTCGCCCTGGAACTGGCGGGGCCGTTCGGCCAGGCCAAGGACCCGCAGCAGGCACGCAGCCAGTTGCAGGACACCCTGGGTAAGCTGGGCACCACCTGTTATTTCGCCAGGGCGACCGAGATCGTGGGGGCGGCGATGCCGTTCGTGCCCAACTCGCAGCTCAAGGCCTTGCGCCGCGATGCCGTCGATGCGCTGACCCAGGCGCGCCTGGCCGCCCACCCGCGTGGCGCGCGCAAGCCGGTCAGCGTGCCGCCGCCGGTCTATCCCGAGTCGCACCTGAGCTTCCTGGCCAACGTCTATAACCAGAAGGCACGGGCGTTCTATCACCGTTTTGGCGTGCAACTGATCGACGCGGCCTACGAGGCCCATGAGGAGGCGGGCGACGTGCCGGTGATGATCACCAAGCACTGCCTGCGTTTCTCCTTCAACCTGTGCCCCAAGCAGGCCAAGGGCGTGACCGGCGTGCGCACCAAAGTGGCACCGATGCAGTTGATCCACCAGGACGAAGTGTTGACGCTGAAGTTCGACTGCAAGCCGTGCGAGATGCACGTCATCGGCCGCATGAAGACGCATATCTTCAACCAACCGTTGCTAGGCAGCGGTGCGGGCGAAGTCGGCTTCATCAGCCCCGAGGACCTGCTCAAGACCATCAAGCGCAAACCGGATGGCGCATCGCCCAAGGCCAGGGGCTGAATGGCTTGTGAGGCCGACCTCGTTGGTCTGGCGTTCGCACAGGAGTGATGAACACAAGGCGGCGTGTCGTGGGCGGGCAAAAGGCATCCCGGACGGTCGGGCGCGTAGACGAATCGTCCCGCTCGCCGTAGCCGGATGGCGGGTGTCTTTGCGATACTTGAGTCCTGCCGGCATCCGTCAAAAGTCGTAGTGCCCGTGTCTCCGATACGGGGCGCGTCCATGATGGGGTTTCGGCAGGCCAGGCGCCCACAAGGCTCCCGGTCACTAACGCACACCACGGCAGTCGTGTCGCGTTATTTTCCTCGTAGCGCCCTCGGGCGCCCTTGGCGACCTACCCGGTCGCCTCCGGATTTCCCCTGAACCTGGCTCGCGAGATCGTGAGCCGGTTCTGATGCCGCCCATGGCGGCGGTCACCTTGCGCTGAACCACTTTCCAGGCTCCCGGTCGATAGGGAAGTGGTTTTCCGCAGCGAGTTTCCAAGGGAGAGGAATATGGACTTAATACGCATCATCATCGCCATTCTGTTACCGCCGCTGGGTGTGTTCCTGCAGGTGGGTTTCGCCGGGGCCTTCTGGCTGAACATCCTGCTGACCCTGCTGGGCTACATCCCCGGTATCGTGCATGCGGTGTGGATCATCGCCCGCCGCTGACCGCTTCGCAGGCCCGCGTGGCCTGTCCGGAACCCCGCGCAAGTCGTGCTTTCGCGGGGTTTTTCTATTTAGCCAGGGCGTGACTGTGTAAAGTCCCTGAATCTCACATGCATGACCGAGCAAGGAACGAGGATGACTGACGCCTTTATCGACCCCTTCCAGTTCAAGCGTATCCTGCGGCGCAACGTACTGGTGCCGTTGGGCTTCGGTGCGTTCAGCGCGATATTTTTCAGTGCCACCGTCTATTACCTGTTGGCGCTGAACGCCTGGGTGGCGCAGTCGATACAGGGCGTGGCTGTCGCCAACGAAACCTACAAGCTGATGATCGACCAGGAAACCGGCATGCGCGGCTTCCTGATCGCAGGGGAAGAGCCGTTTCTCGATCCGTATGTCCGAGGGGCGGCCAGGGTCGAGAATGGGCTGCAGACACTGAGGGAATATGCCGATGGCAAGCCGGTGCAGTTGCGGCGTATCGAGCAGATCGAGCTGACCTACCGGCAATGGTTGCCCTATTCGCAGCAGGTGATCGAGCTGCGTCGGCAGGGCGGCGATATCGCTGAGTATGTCCGCGAGGCGCGCGGCAAGGAGATGATCGACCGCATTCGCAACGAGTTCAATGCGTTCATCACCGAAGAGCGCCAGGTGCGCATTGAGCGCACGCAGACGGCTGAACGCACGACCTGGCTGTTGATCGGCGCCTTCCTGCTGTTCAGTCTGGGTTTCAGTGGTGTGCTGGTTTTCCTGGCGCGGCGCGACCTGATGGCGCTGTCCGACGGTTATGAAGAAAGCCTCGAACAGCAGCGTACCCATGCGCGCAGGCTGGAGCGCGAGGGCTGGCTGCGCAGTGGCCAGACCCAGCTCAGTGAAACGGTGATCGGCGAGCAGAGCCTGGAAACCCTGGGGCAAGGCGTGCTGGGTTTTCTGGCGCGCTATCTGGACGTGAGCGTCGGTGCCTTGTATGCGTTGCAGGATGGCCGTCTGCATCGAGTGGCCGAGTTCGCCTACGACGCACCGCAAAAGGCTTGCCGGGCCGAACTGGAACTGGGCGAAGGGCTGGTTGGACAAGTCGCGCTGGAGCGCCGACTGCGTGTGCTGGACGACCTGCCGGGCGATTACCTGCGGGTCAGCTCGGCGCTGGGCAGTGCCGCGCCGAGCTCGGTGCTGATCCTGCCGGTGCACAGCGGCGGTGCCCTGAATGCGGTGCTGGAGATCGGTTTCCTGCGTCCGGCGCGGGAGCAGGACGCCGAGTTGCTGGAGCGCATCGCGGAGAGCCTGGGCGCGGCGATCGAGTCGGCCCGCTACCGCCAGCGTTTGCAGCAGGCCCTGTCCGGTACGCAGCAACTGAACGAAGAATTGCAGGTGCAGCAGGAAGAGCTGCGGGCCGCCAACGAAGAGCTGGAGGCGCAGTCGGGTGTCCTGCGCGAGTCCCAGCAGCACCTCGAGGAACAGCAGGCCGAACTGGAGCAGAGCAACGAGCAACTGGCCGAGCAGGCGCTGGAGCTGGAGCGTCAGCGCGACCAGGTGAATGACCGCAATACGCGCCTGCAGCACGTCCAGCAGTTGCTGGAGCAGCGCGCCGAGGAGTTGCAGCGGGCCAGCCGCTACAAGTCGGAATTCCTCGCCAACATGTCCCACGAGCTGCGCACACCGCTCAACAGCTCACTGATCCTGGCCAAGCTGCTGGCGGACAACCCCCAGGGCAACCTGACTGAAGACCAGGAGCAATACGCACGCTCGATCTACAGCGCCGGCAACGACCTGCTGACCTTGATCAACGACATCCTCGACATCGCCAAGGTCGAGGCCGGCAAGATGGAGGTGCGGCCTGAACTGATGATCCTCTCGCGGGTGCTGGACAGCCTGCGGAACCTGTTCATGCCGCAGGCGGTGGAGAAGGCCCTGCAATTCTCCATCGAGTATGGCGAAGGGTTGCCGGCCAGCCTGTACGCCGATCGCCAGCGCCTGGAGCAGATTCTCAAGAACCTGCTCTCCAACGCATTCAAGTTTACCGAGAAGGGCTTCGTCAGCCTGCGGGTGGAGCGTCGCGACGACGGCATGCTGGCGTTCTGCGTGCGCGACTCCGGCATCGGCATCGCCGAGGACGAGCAGCAGGCGGTCTTCGAAGCCTTCCGCCAGGCCGATGGCACCACCAACCGGCGCTATGGCGGCACTGGCCTGGGGCTGTCGATCTCCCGTGAGTTGTCGCAACTGCTCGGCGGCTCGCTCGATGTCCAGAGCGAGCCGGGCGTGGGCAGTACCTTCACGCTGCTGCTGCCGGAGAACCATGATGATGTGCCGGCCGCTCCCAGGTTGCCGCAGGTGCGGGCCGAGAGCGTGGCGCCCGTGATCAGCGCGCCGGTGCCTGTTGTGCCGGTGGAGCGCTTGCCGGATGACCGCCAGGCCTACCCGTTCAAGGAGCGTAGCGTGCTGGTGATCGAGGACGAGCCTCAGTTCGCCTGCATTCTGCGTGACCTGGCCCATGAGCTGGGCTACAGCTGCCTGCTGGAGCAGAGTGCCGATGCCGGTTTCGAGACGGCCGTGCACTACCAGCCCGACGCGATCCTGCTGGATATGCGCCTGCCCGACCATTCCGGCCTGACCGTGCTGGAGCGGCTCAAGGAAACACCGGAGACGCGGCACATCCCCGTACACATCGTCTCCGTGGAGGACCGCAAGGAGGCCGCGCTGCAAATGGGCGCCATCGGCTATGCGATGAAGCCGGCCACCCGTGAGGAACTGCGAGACGTCTTCCTCAGCCTGGAGACGCGGCTGGCGCAGAAGGTCAAACGCATCCTGCTGGTCGAGGACGATGCCTTGCAGCGCGCCAGCATTTCGCGGCTGATCGAGGACGAAGATGTCGAGATCACTGCCGTGGCGTTCGGGCGCCAGGCGCTGGAGTTGCTGCGCGATACGGTCTTCGACTGCATGATCATCGACCTCAAACTGCCCGACATGGATGGCAGCCAGTTGCTGGAACGCATGGCCGGTGAGGACATCTGCTCCTTCCCGCCGGTGATCGTCTACACCGGGCGCAACCTGAGCCGTGACGAAGAGGCGGCGCTGATGAAGTACTCGCGCTCGATCATCATCAAGGGTGCCCGTTCGCCGGAACGCCTGCTGGACGAGGTCACGCTGTTCCTGCACAAGGTCGAGTCGGACATGCCGCCGGAGCGGCGCAAGATGCTCAAGAGCGCCCGCAGCCGCGAGAAGACCTTCGAAGGCCGCACGATCCTGGTGGTGGACGACGACGTGCGCAACGTCTTCGCCCTCACCAGCGCGCTGGAGCAGAAGGGCGCGCTGGTGGAAATCGCCCGTAACGGCCATGAGGCCATCGCCCGACTGCATGAGGTCGAGAACATCGACCTGGTGCTGATGGACATCATGATGCCGGAGATGGACGGCTTCACCGCCATGCGCGAGATTCGCAAGGAGGCTCGCTTCGAGCGCCTGCCGATCATCGCCGTGACTGCCAAGGCGATGAAGGACGATCAGGACCGCTGCCTGGCTGCTGGCGCCAACGACTACCTGGCCAAGCCCATCGAGCTGGACCGGCTGTTCTCGCTGATCCGTGTCTGGATGCCGAAAGTGGAGTTGTTCTGAAATGCCCGAGCGTAGCCTCGATATCGAAGTCCGGCTGTTGATCGAGGCGATCTACCTCAAGTACGGCCATGATTTTCGTGACTACTCCGGCGCTTCGCTCAAGCGTCGCGTGCTGCTGGCGCAACGGCAGTTGCAGTGCGCGAGCATTTCCGAGTTGCAGCAGCGGATTCTCTATGACGAGGCGACCTTCATGGAGCTGTTGCAGTACCTCACCATCCCGGTCAGCGAGATGTTCCGCGACCCCGGCTACTACCGCGCGCTGCGCGAGCAAGTGGTGCCGGTGCTGCACACCTACCCGTCGCTGAAGATCTGGATCGCCGGTTGCAGCACCGGCGAGGAAGTCTATTCCATGGCCATCCTGCTCAAGGAGGAAGGGCTGCTGGAGCGCTCGATCCTGTATGCCACGGATATCAATCCACGCTCGCTGGAGCGCGCCCGGCAGGGCATTTTCCCGATCGACAACCTGCGCCGCTACAGCGAGAACTACCAGCGCGCCGGTGGGCGGGGCAGTCTTTCGGACTACTACGTGGCGGCCTATGACTCGGCCATCATGGACAAGTCGTTGCGCCAGAAAGTGACCTTCGCCGATCACAGCCTGGCCACTGACAGCGTGTTCGCCGAGACCCAGTTGATTTCGTGCCGCAATGTGCTGATCTATTTCAACAAGGCCTTGCAGGACCGCGCGTTCTCGCTGTTTCGCGAGTCGCTGTGCCACCGTGGCTTCCTTGGCCTGGGCAGCAAGGAGACGCTGGAGTTTTCCAGCCAGGGGCCTTACTTCGAGGCCTTCGACAAGCAGGAACGGATATTCCGTCGCTTATGAGCATTCGAGACTCCGTGCAGGGCCGAGCGATCGACGCCGTCGTGATCGGCACCTCCGCCGGTGGCCTGCATGCCCTGAGCGAGGTGCTACGCGGTTTGCCTGACGACTATCGCCGGCCGGTGCTGGTGGTCCAGCACATTCCGGATGGGCGTCCGACTCAGTTGGCGCAGATTTTCCAGAACAAGACCCGGCTGAAGGCCAAGGAGGCCGACGACAAGGAGGCGCTGGCCAACGGCTGGCTGTACTTCGCGGCCCCCGGTTACCACCTGCTGGTCGAGCGGGATTTCAGCCTGGCGCTGAGCCAGGAGGAGCCGGTGTGTTTTTCCCGGCCCTCCATCGACGTGTTGTTCGAGTCAGCCGCCGATGCCTGGGGCGAGCGTCTGGCTGGCGTGTTGCTCACCGGTGCCAGCGAGGATGGCGCGCGTGGGTTGGAATGCATTCACCGCGCGGGTGGCCTGACCATCGTCCAGCGCCCCGAAGAGGCCGAGATGGATATCATGCCGAGGGCGGCCCTGAAGCGTTTCGAACCCGACCATATCTTATCCTTGTGCGATATCCATCGACTGCTGTGCGAGTTGGAGTGACAGATGCCCGATCAAACCGATGAAGCCAACCTGCTGGTCGTCGACGATGTCCCGGAAAATCTTCAGGCCCTGAAGGCGCTGTTGCAGGCACCGGGGATGCGCGTGTTCTTCGCCAGCTCCGGCGAGCAGGCGCTGGAGCTGCTGCTGGCCCATGAGTTCGCACTGGCCATACTCGACGTGCAGATGCCCGGCATGGATGGCTTCCAGTTGGCCGAGCTGATGCGTGGCACCGAGCGCACCAAGCAGATCCCCATCGTTTTCGTCAGTGCCGCCGGGCGTGAGCTGAACTACGCCTTCAAGGGCTATGAAAGCGGTGCCGTGGACTTCATGCACAAGCCGCTGGACACTCACGCGGTGCGTAGCAAGGTCAGTGTCTTCGTTGACCTCTACCGCAACCGCAAGCGGCTGGCACGGCAGGTCGATGCGTTGCGCAAGAGTCGCCTGGAGCAGGAGCTGCTGCTCGACGAGTTGCGCAATACCAAGAGCGAGTTGGAGCATGCGGTGCGCATGCGCGATGACTTCATGTCGATCGTCTCGCACGAACTGAAGACGCCGCTCAATACGCTGATTCTCGAAGTCCAGTTGCGCAAGCTGCAATTGCAGCGCGGCAACCTGGCGGCGTTCGGCGAGGAGCGGCTGGGGCAGATGGTGGACAAGGACGAGCGCCAGATCCATAGCCTGATCCGTTTGATCGACGACATGCTCGATGTTTCGCGCATCCGCACCGGCAAGCTGTCGATCCGTCCGTCGAGCTTCGACCTGACCCAACTGGTGGCCAACGTGCTGGAGAGCTTTGGGGCGCAGATGGAAAGCAGCGGCTGCGAGCTGCACTTCGACTCCTGCGGCGCGCTGTTCGGGCACTGGGATGAGTTCCGTATCGAGCAGGTGCTGGCCAACCTGCTGACCAACGCCATGCGCTATGGCGCGGGCAAACCGGTCCAGGTGAGCGTGCGGCTGCTGGAGGGCGGAGAGGCGTGCATCGCGGTGCGCGACCAGGGTGTCGGTATCGAGGACAAGAACCTGCAACGCATCTTCTGCCAGTTCGAGCGTGTCGAAGGCGCTGGCACCAGTGCCGGCCTCGGGCTGGGGCTATTCATCTCCGAGCAGATCGTCAAGGCCCATGGTGGACAGTTGCTGGTGGAGAGCGAGCAGGGGCGCGGCTCGTTGTTCAGCCTGATCCTGCCGACCAATGCCATGGATTGAGTTTTCGCCCGCGCATCGCAAGCCCGGCCAGCCCCTCTACGCAACACGCATGAATACATCCCTGTAGCTCTACGCCGACATCCCTGTCGGCGAAGGTTGCTCCGAGGGGCTGGCCGGGCTCGCGGCAAATACCGAGGTGATCATGGGAAAGCCCCGACTCCGTCGCTCCCGCGAAGGCGGGAGCCTAGGTGCGCAGGTTTACGGCCTACGAGTTTCTTCCAGCAGACACCACCTCAGCGGTGGCCCCGAGCCCGTGGCGCTGCGGTCCACGCCTGAGCCGTATAGGGCAGTGGTAGTGGTACGCAACTCGGGGAATGTGGTTTGATCAGTTCCGCCCAACCTGTGGAAAGAGCGCAATGATTCCGTCGAACGAGTTGATCCTGTTTTGTGGTGCGGCCCTGCTCATGGTGCTGACGCCGGGACCGAACATGATCTATCTGATCTCCCGGTCCATCTGCCAGGGCACGGGGGCCGGTGTCATATCGCTCCTCGGCATTGTCGCCGGGTTTCTCGTGCACATGTTCGCGGCTGCCATCGGCCTGACGGCCCTCTTCGTTGCCATTCCTTTCGCATACGAGGCACTCAAGTGGATCGGGGCGGCCTACCTGCTCTACCTGGCGTGGCAGGCCGTCAGGCCCGGTGCGCGCTCACCTTTCGAGGCGCGTGACCTGCCTGTCGATCCACCGGGGAAACTGTTCCTGATGGGGTTCGTCACCAACCTGCTCAACCCCAAGATCGCGGTCTTCTACCTGTCGATCTTTCCCCAGTTCGTATCACCAGAACACGGTTCGGTATTGGCCCAGAGTGTTCAATTGGGGCTCACGCAGATTGCCATCAGCTTTGCCGTGAACCTGTGCATTGCGCTGTCCGCGGCCAGGTTGGCCATGTGGTTCGCCCGCAGCCCGCGCTGGCTGGCGGCACAACGCTATGTCATGGGGACGGTGCTGGCCGGCATGGCGGTGCGCCTGGTGACCGAGCCGCGCAGGGCCATCTGAGCGCGATGAGCATTTGCCCTCGCTCAGGCGCTGAAGCGGGCCACCAGCGCATGCAGTGAGCGGGCGGTCTGGGTCAGGGCCTGGCCGACCCGGGAGGACTCTCCGGAAATGTCGGCGTTGCGCTCCGAGGCCTGGGCGATATTGCTGATCTGGCGTGAGATCGCTTCGGAGACACAGGCCTGCTGCTCGGCGGCCGAGGCCATTTGCTGGGCCATGTTGTTGATGTGCTCGACGGCCTGGTCGATGCCTTGCAGGGCTTGCTGAGTCGAGATGACCTGCTCCAGCCCGGCCGATGCCGCGCTGCTGCCGGCGCGGGCGATGACCACGGCTTCCTGGGCGCGCTGGCGGAGCGAGTCGATGATCTGTTCGATGACGCTGGTCGACTCCTGGGTCTTGCGTGCCAGGGCCCGCACTTCGTCCGCCACCACGGCGAAACCACGTCCTTGCTCGCCCGCCCGGGCCGCTTCGATCGCGGCGTTGAGGGCCAGCAGGTTGGTCTGCTCCGCCACCGCGCGGATCATGTTGGCGGCCTGCTGGATCGACTGGGTTTCCTCCGCCAGGGCTTCGACCGAGATGCTGACACCTTGCACCGTCCCTGTCAGGCGCTCGATGACTTCACGTGTTTTGAGGGCGTCCTGGGCGCCACCGCTGGACAGGTCCGCCACCTGGCGGGCACGTTCGGCGGTCTGCTGGACGTGATTGGCGACTTCACCGATGGACGCGGCCATTTCGTGCATGGCGGTCGCGGCCATGTCCGCCTCGATCCGCATGGCTTGCAGGGAGCTTTCCGCCTGGGCGGTCAGTTCGTCGCTCTGTCCCGCCAAGTGGGTGGTCTGGTCGGCATAGTCCTTCAGGCGGCTCAGGGCAGTGCGGTTCTTGGCGCGTTCGCTGATCAGCAGCATCTTCAACTGCGCCGGGAAGCCTTGCAGTTCGGTGTAGGTACAGGCCGCCACTTCGCCTTCGTGCAGGTTCTCGTTGCCGCGGATGGCCCGCAAGGTGCGCTGCAAGCGCCATTCGCCGAGCAACTGGGCCAGGCCCAGCGCGATCAGGGCCAGCACGATGCTGGTGCCGGGTGATACGTGGAAGTGCGTCAGCAGGATGGCGAGGGTGGCCAGCAGGGAGAAGCCCAGGACACCTGCCATGCCCAGCATGCGACGTGGCAGTGCCAGTGCCTGTCGGCCGGCACTGATGCGTGAGTAGAGCGCATCGGCGCGGGCGATCTGTTCGGGTTCGGCGCTGACCCGGACCGACTCGTAGCCGATCAGCTCGCCTTTTTCGGAAATCGGTGTGACGTAGGCGCTGACCCAGTAGTGGTCGCCATTCTTGCAGCGATTCTTGACGATGCCCATCCAGCTTCGTCCCGCTTTCAGGCATTCCCACATCTGCTGGAAGACCGCTGCGGGCATGTCCGGGTGGCGAACGATATTGTGGGCGCTGCCGATCAGCTCGTCGCGGCTGAAGCCGCTGATCTCGACGAAGGCGTCGTTGCAGTAGGTGATCCGTCCCTTGACGTCGGTCGCGGTGATCAGACGTTGTTCTGCCGGGAAGCGGCGTTCCTGCTGGGTAACGGGAAGATTCCTTTTCATTGTGTGGCCTCGCGAGGTCAGTCGGCACTCCATCAGGAGGATAGATAGCATTTGTGCCTCTATCGTTCCGTGGGCGCACACAATGAGTGTGGGAATTTACGCGGCTCCGCGCCAAGGCCCTGTCCAGAGCGCGGAGCCTGGGTTCAGACCTTGAAGTAGCTGGCCTCGCGGCGCAGCAACTGGGCCAGTTCCGCCAGGTGGGCGGAGGCCGTGGAGGTTTCCCTGGCCTGGGTGTTGACTTCGCGGATGCCGGTGTTGAGTAGGTCGACGGTAAGGTTCAGTTCGTCGATCACCGTGCTCTGCTCTTCGGTGGCCGTGGCGATCTGCTGGTTGAGGCCCAGGATTTCATCGGCCGAGCTGGCGGTCATCTGGAAGCTGTGGGTCGATTGCTGCGAGCTTTCCATGCCCTGCTGGGTGAAGGTGCGGCAGTGGTGCATATGGTCCAGGGCTTCCTGGGCGGCATTGCGGAACAGCACGATCTTCTCGCGAATGGTGCCCGCGGCGCTCTGCGAATTGCCGGCCAGCGAGCGGACTTCATCGGCGACCACGGCGAAGCCACGGCCATGTTCCCCGGCGCGGGCGGCCTCGATGGCGGCATTGAGCGCGAGCAGGTTGGTCTGGTCGGCGATACCGGTGATGATCATGAGCACTTCGTCGATTTCCACGGTGCGCGCGTTGAGCTGCGCCACGATGTCCTCGGACTGGATCACCTGCCGGGTCAGCTCGGCCATGGTGGCCTGCTCGGTTTCGACGATGCCGCGACCCTCGGTGACTTCTTTCACGGCCCGTTCGGCTTTCTCCGATGCGTTGGCGGTATTGCTCGCGACCTCATGGATGGCGTAGCTCATTTCCTCCAGGGCGGTGGCCACGCTCATGGTCATGTCGCCTTGTTGCGTCGATTGTTCGAGCAGGGTCGCACTGCTGTGCTTGAGTTGCTCCGAGGCGGCGAAGAGTTGCCCGGTGGAGTCGCTCATGCTGGCGATCAGCGTGCGGAAACGGTCGATCATGCCGTTGAGCGCCTGGCCGGCCGTGGCGACTTCGTCCTTGCCGTGGACCTGGGCCTTGAGGGTCAGGTCGCCGGTCTGCTGGATACGCGAAACGACTTCCATGATGTGCTTGAGCGGGCGCACCACTGTGCGCTGGCAGAAGCTCCAGGCCAGCACCATGCCCAGCAGGATGGCGCCGAGGGAGAGCAGGGCCAGCATCCATTGCAGGTGATTGAGGCGCTGGAAGACTTCGTCCTGTTCGGCGGTGACGCCGAGCTTCCACTGGGTGCCTGGCACCTGCTGGTAGCCGACGACGTAGTGCTGCTCGGCTTCGTCCAGGCGGCTGATGCCCTGCCGGCTCACCTGCATCTCGCGGTAGGCCTGCGATGCGGTATCGGCGCCGGCGGCGGCCGGCTTGTACTGCTCCAGCACTCGCTGGCGATTGCGGTCGGCAATCAGGGCGCCATCCTGGTTGAGAATGAAGGCGTAGCCCTGCTTGCCGAAGCCCAGGTCGTCGGTGATTTCGCTGAGCAGGCTGGCATCCATGCGTGCGATGAGCAGGCCGTTGATCTGGCCATTGCCGTGGTCGCGCAGAGGGGTCGCGAGCATGATCACCGGCAGGTTGACCGCACGGCTGATCACCACGTCCGACAGGCTGCTTTCGCCCTGGAAGCCCCGGCGGATGTAGTCGCGGTCCGAGAGGTCGGCAGTGCTGCCGTCGGGGTAGTGGGCGACGCCTTTCAGGTCTACCCAGCCCATGCCCATGTAGTCCAGGCGCTTCGTCGCGGTTTGCAGGTAGTGCAGGGCCTCGTCGTCGAGGCTTTGCAGGCTGGGATGCTGGGCGACTTCGGAGAGGGTAGCGAGCCGGGTATCCATGCGCGCGCGGACGATCTTGCCGGCATCGGTGGCCATGCTTTGCAGCGCCTGCTCGACCTGCTCGTTAACGGCCATGGTGGCCTGGTAGACGGCGGTGATGCCGAGGCTGCCGGAGCTCAGCAGCAGGACCGCAAGGAAGGTCAGCAGCAGTTTGCCGCCGATACTGGTAGGGCTGAACAAGGACATATGCACGTTGCCGTTTCTTTTGTTGTGATTGATCGCTGGATGGTGACGCATTGCGCGTAATGGCTTTTTGATGGCGATCAAGGGAGGAACGGCAATTCTGCAATGTGGCTATCGCTGTTGCAGGCGCGCATCACGCCTTGTGGACAGCGTAGCGCTGGTGTTCCCAGCGCTCAGGGGGGGAGCTGGCGCTCAGTAGAGCGCCTGGTAGAGACGGCGACGGTATTGCGTCACCAGCGGGTGGTCATTGCCCAGCAACTCGAAAATCTGCAACAGCGTTTTATGTGGCAAGCCGTCGGCATAGGTGCGGTTGCGCACGAACAGCTTGAGCAGTGCGTCCAGGGCTGTTTCGTATTGCTGGCGGGCCAGTTGGTGGATGGCCAACTGGTAGGAGGCCTCGTCGTCGTTGGCGTCCTGTGCCAGGCGCGACTTGAGGTCGGCTGCCTCAGGCAGGTCGACCACTTGCCGCAGGAACGTCAGTTGGGCGCGGGCGGCGGAGAGCGCCTGCTTGTGCGCGTCACCCTGTACCGCGTTGAGGACGGTTTCCGCCTCCGCCAGTTCGCCACGCTCTGCCAGGCAGCGGGCATAGAGGATCAGGGCGGGTGGGTTTTCGCTGTTCTCGCCGAGGAGTGTCTTGAGCAGGGCTTCCGATTCAGCGATACGGCCTTCGCTGAACAGGGCCGTCGCGCTTTCCAGCGGGTCGGCGGGCGCGGCGGTCGGTGCGGGCACATGGGGTTCGAGCATCGCACGAATCTGCGACTCGGGTTGTGCGCCTGCGAAGCCATCGACCGGCTGGCCATCCTTGAACAGCACCACGGTCGGCAGGCTGCGAATGCCGAAGCGGGCAACGACTTCCTGCTCGATATCGCAGTTGACCTTGGCCAGCAGCAGCTCGCCCCGGTATTCCTCCGTGATCTTTGCCAGCAGTGGCATCAGTGCCTTGCAGGGCGCGCACCAGTCGGCCCAGAAGTCCACCAGTACCGGCTTGTGGAACGAGTTCTCGATGACGAGCTGGTCGAAGCTGGCATCGGTGACATCGAAGATCGGAGAGGGCTGGCTCATCGTTGTTCTCGACAGTGGCTATGGGGCGATGCTTGCGCGCAGTGAACGCGAGGTCGCGCAAGGTGGTGGGCCGACGGTGTGGCGCCAGGGCAGGCAGGCTACAGGTGGGCTTGTCGATGGTAAATGGGGACGGCCGCATGATGAAACAAGGGCGGGCTTTACCCTACCTTTACCCAGCATGGCTGTTTGACGCGGTATCGAGTTGGCTACTCTGCGTTTCCGTTCATTCGAGGAGCGATGGTTCGTGGATAGGCCGTATTTCTTTCATCCCCTGTGGTTGGTTTCCGTTCTGGCAGGCCTGGTGCTGCTATCAGGGTGTTCCGGTCGTGGCGAGGCCAAGCGGCCCGAACCCGTCGAGCAGGTCAGGCAGCACCTGGTGTCGGCTTACCAGCCGCAGAGGCATGCCATCGAGAGTCGGCAGGCGACCTGGCGGATTGGCGAGCAGTCGGTACAGGTGGAGTGGCTGTCGCCGCTGAACGAGCAGGGTCAGCCGCTGCCATTGGTGATCTATCTGCCTGGGCTGGGAGAGTCTGCGAACGCTGGCGAGGCCTGGCGCAGTGCCTGGGCCGAGGCGGGGTATGCGGTATTGTCCGTGCAATCGACCGCCTATGACCGTTCGCTCTTGTCCTCCCCTCTGGCGCTGGCCGGCAATTTTCGCGAGCTGGCCCGCAAGAGTTTCAGCGAGCCGGCCCTGGCCGAGCGCATACGTTTGCTGGAGTTGACCCTGGAGCAGGTGCGTTCGCGTGCCGCTGGCGGGGATCGGCTGTTTGCCGCTATCGACTGGCAGCGCGTCGCCCTGGCGGGGTTCGATCTGGGGGCGCAGACCGTGACGGCATGGTTGTCCGGCGAGCATGCACTGCGCCCGCAGGCTGTGATCCTGCTGAGCCCTTATGTCGCGCCCGGCGAGAAGGATGAGGCCTTCGCGTCGATTTCAGTGCCGCTCCTGGCCATGACCGGGCCACAGGACGAGGACCCGTTCAACTGGGTCGACTCCTTTCGGCAGCGGCAGAAGCTCTGGACTGCCGTGCCGGTGGCGGGCAGTTATCAGCTGACGTTGGCCAATGCCACGCACAAGACGCTGTCCGGCACGGGCGTCCTGCAGCCACCCGTGGAATGGGATGAGGTGGCCGCACCGGGGCGTGACCGCGAGCGTAAGGGCAGTGGTGAACGGCCCAGCGGTGGCCCGGGTGGTGCCGGCGGGCCTGGTGGTCCGGGTGGTGGTCGCCCCGAGGGCGGCATGGGCGGCGGCAAGGGGCCAGGCGCGCGTCCAGGGCGTGCTCCCGAGACCGTCGGGAGCTTCCGTGAGCCGCCACAGGACTACAAGCAGATCGCGGCCATCCAGGCGTTCAGCCTTGCGTTTCTCGATGCCCGGCTGGCGCGGCGGGCGGCGGCGGAGAACTGGTTGCAGCGGGAGGCCCAGGACTGGCTTGGTGAGGCGGGGCAGTTGGAGGAGCGTCTCGTGCTGCCGGCGGTGGTTCGCGAAAGCCATTGATAGCGTGTTCTCGCAGGTAAGGCAGGAGTACCTGCCATTCCGGATGTTGGGCATAGGCGACAAGGCGCAGGGTCGCCTTGTCGCTCAGGCTTGCCTGGCGCTGCCATTCAGGGTTTTGCAGCGCCTGCCAGTCTTCCGGGAGGCGTATCCGCCTGACGCCGGGTAGCCCCAGAGCTTCTAGCCAGGTGGCGAAGTTGCGTTCGCGGGCCAGGGCCTGGCCGTTCAGCAGCGTCTGTACTTTTCGGCTGCCAAAACCGGGTATCCCTTGCAGGCGTTGTGGGTCGAGTTCCAGCCAGGCCAGCAGGTCGGGCAACAGGCCCGCATCCAGCAGGCTGGCCCAGGTGCCTGGGCCGACGCCGGGGAGGTCCAGTCCCTGCTTGCCGCCCAGCCACTGCAAGCGTGCCAGGAATTGCTGGCGGCAGCCGGGTGTCGGTCGCCAGCAGCTCGATTCGTGGAAGTCCTCTGGGTTCGGCACCTGTATCGAGGGGCGCGGGTTGCCGCGCCAGATGACGTGCTCCAGGTGGGGAATGGCCTGCCCGGACAGCTTGATCGAGACCTGGTCGCCGGGGCGTATGTCCAGTTTTTGCCATTGCTGCAGCGAGCCAAGGCTGACCCGGCCGATACGACGGTCATCGAGCAGTACCGGCTCCAGTTGCAGTCGAGGGGTGATGCGGCCTGTCCTGCCGATCCTGAATTCGACCCTGCGCACCTCGGCCAATACCGCGCGTGGCGGGTACTTCCAGGCCACGGCCCAGGCAGGAGGGCTGGCCTGCCAGCGTTGTGCCGGGGGCCGTTTACCCTGGCGCAGCACCACGCCATCGCTGGCAAACGGCAGGGGCGAGCGATACCACTGCTGGCGTTGACTGCCCGCCTGTTCCGCGTTGAGCAATGGCCTGGTGAACGGCTGTGTATCGAAACCCATGTGGCCCAGGCCTTCCAGGCGTTCCAGCATCGATTCCGGGCCATCTGGCCAGTCCCAGACGAACAGCCCGATGCGCTCCAGTGCCTCGTCGGGCAGGTGGCGGCTGGCCATGGCACCGGCGACCCTGGCGCGTGCGCCCATGCCACCGCAGTCGGCCTGGATATGGTCGTCGAGTCGCCAGTACAGCTCGCCCTGCAGGACGGTCAATGGCTGACGCAACGGCAGGCTTTGCGGGATGGCGGATAGTCGGCGGGCATGTCGGGTCCAGTCCTGCCCGGAGCGTCCGTCGCCCCGGCTGATCGCCTGTTGCAGTTGGCCGGCACGGTAGACCAGGGTAACGGCGACGCCATCGACCTTGGGCTGTATCCACAGGTCGCCCTCGCGGCGTGCGATCCAGCGTGCGACCTGTGAATCGCTGGCGAGCTTGTCCAGGCCCGTCTGGGCGACCGGGTGGGCCAATGGGCCGGCATGTCGCACACCGGTGGTGGCTGGACGAATGCCGGGAAAGCACGCCCGCCAGTCCTCCAGTCGTGCCTGGGCCTGGTCGTAGAGGTCGTCGTCGATCAGGGGCTGGCCCTGCTGGTAGGCGTGCTCCCAGGTTTGCAGTTGCCGCTGGAGCGTGGCGATTGCATCGTTCGCCTGTGCCGGCGGCCAGCTCGGGCAGGCTGCCTGGGCCAGTAGAGGCAGCCAGCAAAGCCAGGGGATGAGGTGTTTCATGGTGAGCGTCCCTGCTCGTCGTTGGGCAAGGCGATTGTGCGGTTCGTATCACCCGCTGTCCGTGAACCCGTTCACGGATTCTGTAATTCGCGTCGTTGGGCCCCGCGCGGGTCGCTTTTCTCTACAATCACCGGTCCAGCATGTTGCAGGGGCAGAAACGTGTCTTCCGTCATTTCCATCGAACAGCTTCGCAAGACCTACGCATCGGGGCAGCCCGCCCTCAAGGGCATCGACCTGGAGATCCGCCGGGGTGAGATCTTCGCCCTGCTCGGGCCCAACGGCGCTGGCAAGACCACGCTGATCAGCATCATCTGTGGCATCGTCAATCCGGGGTCGGGACGGGTCTCGGTGGATGGCCACGATATCCTCAAGGACTATCGCGCCGCACGCGCCTGCATCGGCCTGGTGCCGCAGGAGCTGTTCAACGAGGGCTTCGAGAGCGTCCTGTCGACGGTGAAGTTCAGCCGTGGCCTGTTCGGCAAGCCGCCGGCGCCGGAGTACCTGGAGAAGCTGCTGCGCGACCTGTCGCTGTGGGACAAGCGCAATGCGCGCATCAATGAACTGTCCGGCGGCATGAAGCGCCGGGTGATGATCGCCAAGGCGCTGTCCCACGAGCCGAGCATCCTGTTCCTCGACGAGCCCACCGCCGGCGTCGACGTGGAGCTGCGCCGCGATATGTGGAACATGGTGCGTGGCCTGCGCGAGCGCGGCGTGACCATCATCCTCACCACCCATTACATCGAGGAAGCCGAGGAGATGGCCGACCGCATCGGTGTCATCCGCAAGGGCGAGATCATCCTGGTGGAAGACAAGACGACGCTGATGCGCCAGCTCGGCAAGAAGCAACTGCGCCTGCAACTGCGGCAGCAACTGGCGGCGATTCCCGAGGCGTTGTCCGCGTATTCGCTGGCACTGGCGGACGATGGCCATGAGCTGGTGTTCAGCTTCGACGCCCAGCGCGAGAGCAGCGGCATCGCCGAACTGTTGCGGACACTGGACGAGCAGGGCATCGAATTCAAGGACCTGCAGTCGCAGGAGAGCTCGCTGGAAGAAATCTTCGTCAACCTGGTGAGGGACGCGGCATGAATTTCTACGCGATTCGCGCCATTTACCTGTTCGAACTGGCGCGTACCTGGCGCACGCTGCTGCAGAGCATCGCCACCCCGGTGATCTCTACCTCGCTGTATTTCGTGGTGTTCGGCTCGGCCATCGGTTCGCGCATGGCCGAGATGGGCGGTGTCGGCTATGCCGCGTTCATCGTGCCAGGACTGATCATGATGATGCTGCTGACCGAGAGCATCTCCAATGCGTCGTTCGGCATCTACATGCCGCGCTATTCCGGGACCATCTATGAGGTGCTGTCGGCGCCGGTGTCGCACCTGGAGATCGTCATCGGCTATGTCGGCGCGGCGGCCACCAAGTCGATCATCCTCGGGCTGATCATCCTGGCCACGGCGCGGGTGTTCGT
The DNA here is from genome assembly GCF_013395055.1 of Pseudomonas sp. ABC1. Classification (NCBI taxonomy): domain Bacteria; kingdom Pseudomonadati; phylum Pseudomonadota; class Gammaproteobacteria; order Pseudomonadales; family Pseudomonadaceae; genus Pseudomonas; species Pseudomonas sp. ABC1. The sequence goes on along the minus strand of NZ_CP058349.1, from coordinate 1,794,987 downwards.
CGACTTCCAGATCGCCCATCCGCTGGTGATGCTGCTGTTCCTGGTGCTGACCGCGCTGACCTTCAGCCTGTTCGGCTTCATCATCGGCATCTGGGCCGATGGCTGGGAGAAGCTGCAGATCGTGCCGTCGCTGATCGTCATGCCGCTGGCATTCCTCGGTGGCAGTTTCTACTCCATCGAGATGCTGCCGCCGCTGTGGCAGAAGATCACCCTGCTCAACCCGGTGGTCTACCTGATCAGCGGCTTCCGCTGGAGCTTTTTCGGCGAGTCGGACGTGAACGTGGCGGTCAGCCTGGGTATGACCCTGGGCTTCATGCTGCTCTGCCTGCTGGTGATCGGCTGGATCTTCCGTACCGGCTACCGGCTCAAGAGTTAACCCGGCCCTGTGGCCACCTCAATCGCGCAGGTGGCCCAGTGGCAGTTCGGTGCTGGAAATGATCTGCTGCAGCACGAAGCTGGAGCGCACGCTGGAAACGCCCTCGATGCGGGTCAGCGTGCCCAGTAGCAGTTTCTGGTAGTGCTCCATGTCGGGGACCACCACCTTGAGCTGGTAATCCGCATCCATCCCGGTGACCAGGCAGCATTCCAGCACTTCGGGACAGCGGCGGATTTCTTCCTGGAAATGCTCGAAGCGTTCCGGGGTGTGGCGGTCCATGCCGATCAGCACATAGGCGGTCAGGCTCAGCCCGAGGTGCTTGCGGTCGAGCAGGGCGACCTGGCGGCTGATATAACCGTCGTCTTCCAGTTGCTTGACGCGCCGCGAGCAGGGCGATGGCGAGAGGCCGATACGTTCGGCCAACTCCTGATTGGAGATTCTTGCGTCGTGTTGCAGGGCTTCGAGAATCTTCAGGTCATAGCGGTCGAGCTTGCTCATTTTCATGCCCTTTATTCAGTGGTTTGCGTATGCGTGGAATATTCTTCTGAATTATTGCGCATAAAGTCGGTATTCGTGCAATAAAAGCAATCCTCTATCGCCCCTCGGGGCGTAAGCTTTACCTCGACTTCAGCCACGGACGTTCTGGCGCGGGCCTTATCGGGCCTTGCAGCTCCGCAGGTCTTACCGAGACCTCCGGCCCGGGTATCTGGTGCTTACAAGGCGCTACGAGAAGGTTTCGCTACCCGCGAATGACGAATCGAAAAAGACCATGCCCGGGCATGGTCTTTTTTTTTGCGTCGAGAATGCTTGTGCAAGCATTCAGCCTTCGACAGGGTCCGCATGCACCAATACCTGGGCCTTCGGATAGTCCTGGCGGATGGCCGCTTCGGCCTGTTCGCACAGGGCGTGTGCCTCGGACAGGGGCAGTGTGCCGGGCAGCTCCAAGTGCAATTGGACGAACCAGTGGTTGCCGGAAGCCCGTGTGCGCAGGTCGTGGCAGCCGAGTACGCCGGGGATCGCCAGTACCCGCTGCAGCATGTGCGTGCTCACGGGTTCGGGCAGCTCGGTGTCCATCAGGGTGGTGACGGATTCGCGGGCGATGCTGACGGCGCTCCAGAGGATGTACAGCGCGATCGCCAGGCCGAAGATGGCATCCAGATGCTCCCAACCCAGGCTGGCGAGGATCAGCGCCAACAGGATGCCGCCATTGAGTAACAGGTCGGAGCGGTAGTGCAGGGCGTCGGCGCGGATCGCGTTGGAGCCGGTCAGTCGAATGACATGGCGCTGGTAAAGCAACAGGGCGGCGGTCATGGCCAGGGACAGGAGCATCACTGCGATACCCAGTGCATGGGCACCGAGGGGCGCTGGATGGCGCAACTGGTCGATGCCCTGGATGCCGACCAGAATCGCGCTGACGCCGATGAACGCCGCCTGCCCCAGGCCCGCCAGGGCTTCGGCCTTGCCATGCCCGTAGCGGTGATCGTCGTCCGCTGGACGCAGTGCATAGTGCACGGCCAGCAGGTTGAGCAGTGAGGCTGCGCCATCCAGCAGTGAGTCGGTCAGACCGGCCAGCAGGCTGACCGAGCCGCTGTACCACCAGGCGACCGCCTTGCACAGCGCCAGCAGCAGGGCCGTCGCCAACGCCGCGCGGGTGGCGCGGCGCAGCAGAAGCGCATAGCGCTGTGAGTCCTGCATGTTCAGGCTGCGCGGACGAGGCCCAGGCTGGCAAGTTGCTCCAGGCTGCCCTGCTGCTGGATCAGGCGTGGGTCGTCTAGCGGCAGGCTGTGGCCGGTTTCGCGCTCGATGATGGCTTTCAGGCGCGCCATGTCGACCTTGCCGTCGGCACCGATGGCATCCTGCAGTGTTTCCGGCGCAAGGCTGTACTGGTTGTCCGGCAGGTAGATGGCGCCGGTGGCGAAGTCGATGCCGAAGGCCAGCAGGCCGGGGATGACGTAGAACAGCAGACCGATGGCGTTGAACGCGGCGATGGCCGGGTCGATGCGGCCGTCGATCTGGCCCCGGCGATCCGGATAGAACAGGGTGCCGCAAGCGGTCAGCTGGCTGACCAGGGTGGCAATGAGGACGCCGCTGACGAGGCGAGAGCGCATGGGCATGGAGGTCTCCTGATGGTTTGATTCCGCGCGCTCTACTATAAGCCAAAGCCAAATTCCCGCGCGCGATTTACAGGACGGGTCAGTAGAATCCACCGTCCGTTTCCCCTTGGCTGCCCGAGATCCCGTATGACCCCTCTGCCCATCGATGCCGCCCTGCCGGCCTTGCGTGCTGCCTTGCTCGACCGTGACGAAGCGGTGTTGCAGGCGCCGCCGGGGGCCGGCAAGACCACGCGGGTGCCGCTGGCCCTGTTGCAGGAGGCCTGGCTGGGTGGGCAGAGCATTCTCATGCTGCAACCGCGCCGGGTGGCGGCGCGCGCGGCGGCGGAGCGCATGGCGGGTGAGTTGGGCGAGCAGGTCGGGGAAACCGTCGGCTACCGTATCCGCCTGGACAGCCGGGTCGGGCCGAGCACGCGCATCGAAGTGGTGACCGAAGGCATCCTGGCGCGACGCCTGCAGGACGACCCGGCACTGGAGGGTGTGGGCCTGGTGATCTTCGACGAGTTCCACCTGCGCAACCTCGACTCCGACCTGGCGCTGGCGTTGAGCCTCAGTGGGCGCGAGCTGCTGCGGGACGAGCAGCCGCTGAAGGTGTTGCTGATGTCCGCGACCCTGGAGGGCGAACGCTTGTCGCGCCTGCTCGACGATGCGCCGGTGGTGACCAGCGAAGGGCGCATGTTTCCGGTGGATATCCGCTGGGGGCAGCCCTGGCGGCCAGGGGATTTCATCGAGCCGGCGGTGGTGCGTGCCTGCCTGGAGGCGCTCGACGAGCAGGGTGGCAGCATCCTGGTGTTCCTGCCGGGGCTGGCGGAGATTCGTCGCGTGCACCAGCAACTGGCTGAGGTGCTGGGCGAGCGGCCCGACCTGCTGCTCTGCCCCCTGCATGGCGAGCTGGAACTGAATGCCCAGCGCGCCGCCATCGAGCCGGCCCCGGTGGGCAAGCGCAAGCTGGTGCTGGCGACCAATATCGCCGAAACCAGCCTGACCATCGACGGCGTGCGCGTGGTGATCGATGCCGGGCTGGAGCGGGTGCCGCGTTTCGACCCCGGTACCGGCATGACACGGCTGGACACCCAGCGCATCTCACGCGCCAGCGCCGAGCAGCGCGCCGGCCGGGCTGGACGGCTGGAGCCGGGCGTCTGCTACCGCTTGTGGTCGCAGGCCCAGCATGAACAACTGCCGGCCTATTCCGCCGCCGAGGTGCTGCAGGCGGACCTGGCCGGGCTGGCCTTGCAACTGGCGCGCTGGGGGATGTCGCCCGAGCAGTTGAAATGGCTCGACTCGCCGCCCGCCGCCGCGTTCGCCCAGGCCCGTGAGCTGTTGCGGCGCCTGGGCGCGTTGAAGGCCGATGGTGGCCTGAGCCCCCATGGAAAAGCCATGGCCGTGTTGCCGGCCCATCCACGGATCGGGCACCTGTTGCTGCGTGGGCAGGCGCTGGGCCTGGGGGCAATGGCCTGCGATGTGGCGGCCTTGCTGGGTGAGCGCGACATCCTGCGTGGCGCGGGCGCGGATGTGCACAGCCGCCTGGCGCTGCTCGAGGGCGGGGCACGCCTGCCTCGGCAGGCACAGGCGGCCGTGCAGCGGGTGAAGCAACTGGCCAGGCAATACCGGGGCTACCTGCGTGAGCGGCCGGCCACGCCGGTGGACGATCCGGCGCACCCGCGCTGGCTGGGTTGCCTGCTGGCCCTGGCCTATCCGGACCGCGTCGCGTGCCAGCGCCGCGCCGGCGGCGCCGAGTACCGCCTGGCCAATGGACGGGCAGCGTTGTTCGGCGAGGTCGATGCACTGATGAAGCATCCGTGGCTGGTGGTCGCTGATCTGGGCAGTCGCCAGGGGCAGCGCGAGGAGCGCATCTACCTGGCTTGCGACCTCGATGCGGGCCTGTTCGACAGCGTGCTGGCCGAGCAGGTGACACTGCTGGACGCCCTCGACTGGGACGAGCGCGAAGGCGTGCTGCGCGCCGAGCGTCAGCGCAAGGTCGGTGAGCTGGTCCTCGCCCGCGAGCCCTTGCCGGGGCTCGACGCCACGGCCCGTGCCAGTGCGCTGCTGGGCGTGGTGCGGCGCAAAGGGTTGGAGCTGTTGCCCTGGACGCCGGAACTGCGGCAGTTCCAGGCGCGCGTGGCGCTGCTGCGCGGGCTCGACCTGCAGCGCGACGGGCAGAGCCCGTGGCCGGACCTGGGCGATGCGGCCCTGCTCGATACCCTGGAAGAATGGTTGCAACCCTACCTGGATAACGTCAGCCGCCTGAGCCACTTCGGCCAGCTCGACCTCGCCGCCATCCTGCGCAATGCCTTGCCATGGCCACTGCCGCAGCAACTCGACGACCTGGCGCCGACCCATGTCCAGGTGCCGTCCGGCTCGTCGATCCGGCTGGACTACAGCGAGGCGCCGCCGGTGCTGGCGGTGCGTCTGCAGGAACTGTTCGGCATGGCCGTCACGCCACGTATCGCCGCCGGCCGCCAGCCACTCAAGCTGCACCTGCTGTCGCCGGCGCGGCGCCCGGTGCAGGTCACTCAGGACCTGGCGAGCTTCTGGGCCAACACCTATGCCGAGGTGAAGAAGGATTTGAAGGGGCGCTACCCCAAGCACTACTGGCCCGACGACCCGCTGGTCGCCGAGCCTACGGCAAGGGCCAGGCCGCGCGGGCGCTAGGCAGCGGCAGGCGGATGTCCTGGTTGTCCTGGCTCAGGCGCTCGTAGGCCCTGTCCAGGGCGTCGCGCAGCCCCAGGCTGTCGTGGCTGCGGCGGGAAATGATGAAGCGGATCGGCACGTCCTGCAGGGCGAGGTGCGGCAGCATGTCCATGCCGGCCTTGCGCACGGCTTCCTGCATGGGCGATTGATAGCCCAGTACGTAGTCGGCGCGGCGGTGCATCAGCATCTGCAGGGCCGATTCGTGGGTGCCGGTGCGGCGTAGTTGCAGGGCCATGTCCGCGTTGTCGAACAGCGCCGCCAGGTCCTGCGAGTAGCTGTAGCCACCGAGCACGATCAGTTCCTTGCCGACCAGGTCTTCGGGAATCCTCGGCGGGCGGGTGTCGGGGCGAAAGTACAGGTTGATGCGGGTCTGTCCGAGGATGTTGCGACTTTCCAGCGTGTGCTCGACGAGCCCCGGCTTGCCGGCAGCGCCGACCCAGAGGTCGATGTTGCCTTCGATCAGGTCACGATAGAGCCGGGCGCTGGCGAGCTGCCGGTAGACGGCGCGGTAGCCTGCCTCCTTGAGTACCTGGCGGGTCAGGTCGATGACCGGGCCGTGCACGAAGCCTTCGGCGTCGGTGTAGATCTCCGGCGGAAAGTCGTAGTAGCCGACCACCAGCTCGGGGCTCGCCGGCGCCGCCTGGGCGGTGGCCGTCGAAAGGCAGAGCAGCAACGAGATCAGCAGGCGCAGGGTGTTGGTCAAGGTCGAAACAGCCGTCGGTGGGGTGGCGAAAAACAGCAGGGATAAAGCCTTGCCGAGCGGGCCGCGTCAAGCTCGACCATGGAAACCTTGTGAATGCCGCCTCGGCATCCGACAAGGCCTTCACTATACTGACCGGCCACTGCGTCCCCTGATTCTGGAGCCCGTAATGCCGAACAAAGGACTGCTTCTGGCCATTGTCCTGTGCCTGCTCACTGCCTGTGACTCTTCGCAGGACTCCGTCACCGCTGCCCGTACCGCGCCTGTCGCCACTGAGCAGCGCCCGGCGCAACCCGCCATGGATCGTGCGGCGCTGGCCGAGCGTCATGCCGGTCGGCCACTCGAAGTGGTCGATGTTTCCGAGATTCAGCTGGACGGCGCCAGTGCGCTGTCGGTGACCTTCTCCGTGCCTCTGGACCCGGACCAGTCCTTCGCCAAGCGCCTGCACCTGGTCGATGCCAAGGACGGCAAGGTCGATGGTGCCTGGGAGCTGACCGACAGTCTCACCGAGCTGCGCCTGCGTCACCTGGAGCCGCAGCGCAAGCTGGTGTTGACCATCGATGCCGGCCTGCGTGGCATCAATGACGCCAAGCTGGCCGCCGAGCATGTCAGCCGCTTCGAAACCCGCGACCTGCAGGCCAGCGTCGGCTTCGCCAGCCGCGGCTCGCTGTTGCCGACGCGCCTGGCCGAGGGCCTGCCGGTGATCGCTCTGAACGTCGACAAGGTCAACGTCGAGTTCTTCCGCATCAAGCCCGAGGCCTTGCCGAAGTTTCTCTCGCGCTGGGGCCGCAGCAGTAGCCTCGATACCTGGGAGTCGCAGCAACTGCTGCCGATGGCCGATCTGGTCTATGGCGGGCGCTTCGACCTCAAGCCGGCGCGCAACACCCGTGAAACCCTGTTGCTGCCCATCGCCGGCCTGGAGCCGTTCAAGCAGGCTGGCGTGTACCTGGCGGTGATGCGCGAGGCCGGCAGCTACAGCTATTCGCAGCCGGCAACCCTGTTCAGCCTGAGCGATATCGGGCTGTCGGCCCACCGTTACCGTGACCGCCTGGATGTGTTTACCCAGGCGCTGGAGGGCGGCAAGGCGCAGTCCGGGGTGGCGCTGGAACTGCTCGATGGCGACGGTGCGCTGCTCGCCGAGGGCAAGACCGACGGCAAGGGCCATGCGCAATTGCCGTTGCCGGCCAAGGCCGAGTTGCTGCTGGCCAGGCAGGATGAGCAGACCAGCCTGTTGCGCCTGAATGCACCGGCACTGGACCTGGCCGAGTTCGATATCGCCGGGCCCAAGGCCCACCCGTTGCAGTTCTTCGTGTTCGGCCCGCGCGACCTCTATCGTCCTGGCGAAACCGTGCCGCTCAACGCGCTGCTGCGCGATGCCGACGGCAAGGCGGTGAATGCGCAGCCGGTGAGCGTCGAGGTGCGCCGCCCGGATGAGCAGGTCAGCCGCAAGTTCGTCTGGAACGCCGACGATTCCGGCCTGTATCAATACCAGCTGCAATTGGCCGAGGAGGCGCCGACCGGGCGCTGGCAACTGCTGTTCGACCTGGGCGATGGCAGTCCGCAGTTGTACGAATTCCTCGTCGAAGACTTCCTGCCCGAGCGCCTGGCGCTGGAACTCAAGGGCCGCGATGAGCCTTACGCACCGGGCGACACCGCCGAATTCGCCGTGACCGGTCGCTACCTCTACGGCGCCCCGGCTGCCGGCAATCGCCTGAGTGGCCAGCTCTACGTGCGCCCGCTGCGCGAGGCGGTGGCGAAGCTGCCGGGGTATCAGTTCGGCGACATCACCGAGGCAGACCTGACCCAGGACCAGGAACTCGATGAAGTCAGCCTGGACGACCAGGGCCAAGCCGTATTGCGTCCGGAAAACCGCTGGGGCGATGCGCGCTCGCCGCTGCGCCTGATTCTCCAGGCCAGCCTGCAGGAGTCCGGTGGCCGGCCGATCACCCGCCGCATCGTGCAGCCAGTGTGGCCCGCCGAGCGTCTGCCGGGGCTGCGTGGCCTGTTCGACGGCGAGGAGGTCGACGCCGACAGCCTGGCCGAGTTCGAGTTGCTGGTCGCCGATGCCGCGGGCAACAAGCTGGCGGCCGACAACCTGCAAGTCCGTCTGATCCGTGAGCGCCGCGACTACTTCTGGAGCTTCTCCGATGGCGAAGGCTGGCGGCACAACTACACCGAGAAGTTTCTTACCCTGAGTGACGAGCCGCTGCGCATCGAAGCCGGTGGCACCGCGAAGGTCAGTTTCCCGGTGGAGTGGGGGCCGTACCGTGTCGAGGTGATCGACCAGGATACCGGGCGCCTCAGCAGCCTGCGCTTCTGGGCGGGCTACCGCTGGCAGGACAATGCCGAGGGCGGCGCGGTGCGCCCCGATCAGGTCAAGCTGGCGCTGGACAGACCGGCCTATGCCGCAGGCGATGTGGCCAGGATCACCGTCACTCCGCCAACCGCTGGCAACGGCTATCTGCTGGTGGAATCCAGTGAGGGGCCGCTGTGGTGGCAGGCGATCAGCGTTCCGGCCGAGGGCAAGACCTTCGAGCTGCCCATCGACAAGAAATGGGCGCAGCATGACCTCTACCTCAGCGCGCTGGTGATTCGCCCCGGCGAGCGCAAGGCACAGGTCACCCCCAAGCGCGCCGTCGGCCTGCTGCACCTGCCGCTGGAGCGGGCGCCGCGCAAGCTGGCGCTGAGCCTGGATGCGCCGGAGAAGGTGCGGCCGAAGCAACCGCTCAAGGTCAGGGTCAATGCGCGCAATGCCGATGGCAGCGTGCCCGAGCAGGTGCACGTGCTGGTGGCAGCGGTGGATGTGGGCATCCTCAATATCACCCGTTACGCCACGCCCGATCCTTTCGCCAACTTCTTCGGGCGCAAGGCCTATGGCGCCGATCAACTGGATATCTACGGGCAACTGATCGAAGGCCAGGGCCGTGTGGCCAGCCTGGCCTTCGGTGGTGACGCCGGCCTCGCTGCCGGTGGCAAGCGCCCGGACACCAGCGTGCTGATCGTGGCCCTGCAAAGCGATGCGCTGAAGCTGGATGACAAGGGCGAAGGCGAAGTCAGCCTGGATATCCCCGACTTCAACGGCGAGCTGCGCCTGATGGCCCAGGCCTGGACCGACGAGCGCTACGGCATGGCCGAAGCCAAGACCCTGGTCGCCGCGCCACTGGTGGCCGAACTGTCGATGCCGCGCTTCCTCGCCGGTGGCGACGAAACCACGCTGGCGCTGGACCTGACCAACCTGTCCGGTGCCGAGCAGCGGCTGAAGGTGCAGGTCAACGTAGAAGGCCAGTTACGCCTGCTGGACAGCAGCCAGGCACCTGTCCAACTGAACGATGGCCAGCGCACCACACTGCGTATCCCGGTGCGGGCCGAGGGCGGGCTGGGGCAAGGGCGCATCCAGGTCGAGGTGTCCGGGCTGGCCCTGCCGGGCGAGGAGTTTGGTGCGTTCAGCCGTGAATGGACGCTGGGCGTTCGCCCGGCCTACCCGGCGCAGTTGCAGCACTTTCGCAGCGTACTCAAGGACGCGGCCTGGAGCCTGCCGGCGGGTAGCCTGAGCGCTTTCGAACCCGCAGGGCTGGAAGCGGTGCTGGCGCTGTCCAGCCGCCCGCCGCTGAACCTGGGTGAGCAGATTCGTGCGCTCAAGGCCTATCCCTATGGCTGTCTGGAACAGACTGCGAGTGGCTTGTACCCGTCGCTGTATGCCGACGCCGCCAGCCTGAAGAAACTCGGGCTCGAAGGCGAGCCGGACGAGCAGCGCCGCAAGAGTATCGAGCTGGGTATCGAGCGTCTGCTCGGCATGCAGCGCCATAACGGTGGTTTCGGCCTGTGGAGTGCCGAGGGCGAGGAAGAATACTGGCTGACCGCCTATGTGACCGATTTCCTCCTGCGCGCCCGTGAGCAGGGCTTCGCCATCCCCCCCGAGGCGCTGAAAAAGGCCACCGACCGCTTGCTGCGCTACGTGCAGCAGAGCAGCCTGATCGAAGCCAGCTACAGCGAGGATGTCGGTCACACCCGTTTCGCCGTGCAGGCCTATGCCGGTTACGTGCTGGCGCGCAGCCAGCAGGCACCCTTGGGCACCTTGCGCAGCCTGCTCGAGCGCAGTGGCGAGGCACGTTCCGGCCTGCCGCTGGTGCAACTGGCGGCAGCGCTGAAACTGATGGGCGATGCTCCGCGTGCCGAGCAGGCGCTGGCGCAGGGGCTGATCCAGGCGCGTAATGCCGATCACTGGATGGCGGATTACGGCAGCCCGCTGCGTGACCAGGCGCTGATTCTTGCCGTACTGGAGGAGCACGATCTGGCCGCTGGTCAGCGCGAGCAGCGCTTGTTCAACCTGGCCGATGAGCTGGCCGGACAACGCTGGCTGTCGACCCAGGAACGCAATGCGCTGTTCCTCGCGGGGCGCGGCATGCTGATCAAGCCGGAGCAGGCCTGGCGTGCGCAACTGGCCAGTGGCGCCTTCCAGTTCGAGCTGAGCGATCAGCAGCCGAGCATCAAGCTGGAGCGTGCCGAGTTGGCCGAGCCGCTGACCGTCGGCAATGCCGGTGATACGGCGCTGTACCAGCAATTGACGCTGTCCGGGTATCCATCACAGGCGCCACACGCCGGTGGCGAGAACCTCGGCATCAAGCGCGAGTACCTGGACATGGACGGCTACCCGCTCGACCTGCAGCGCCTGGACAGCGGTGACCTGGTGCTGGTGCACCTGGTGGTGCATGCCAAGCAGCGCGTGCCGGATGCGCTGGTGGTGGACCTGCTGCCAGCGGGCCTGGAACTGGAGAACCAGAACCTGGCCCAGAGTGCGGCGAGCCTCGACAACGCCAGCAGCAAGGTCAAGGAATGGCACGCTGCCATGCAGAACGCGCAGATCAAGCATCAGGAGTTCCGGGGTGACCGCTACGTGGCCGCAGTGGATGTCGAAGGCTACGGCGCCACGCACCTGCTGTACCTGGCGCGTGCCGTGACACCGGGCAGCTACCGTGTGCCGCCACCCCACGTCGAGTCCATGTACCGGCCGAGCTGGCAGGCGCTGGGCAGTGCGCCGGAGGGGATGGTGGTGAGGGGGCGGTAGTCGCGTAAAGGCGCCCTCTCCCCAACCCTCTCCCATAAATGGGAGAGGGAGCTGAACGCATTTGCTCCCCTCTCCCGCTTGCGGGAGAGGGGCCGGGGGAGAGGGCAAGGGTTCAAGGAGGAACCATGACACTACTCGATAACGCCAAGCGCCTGCGCCGCGACATGACCGACGCCGAGCAGCGGCTCTGGTACTACCTGCGTGGCCACCGCTTTCTTGGCCTGAAGTTCAAACGGCAGAAACCCATTGGCCCTTACATTGTCGACTTCATCTGCATGGAACGCTGGCTGGTCATCGAGCTGGACGGTGGCCAGCATCAGCAGAGCGAGGCAGATAAAATACGTGACCGCTATCTGGCGAGCCGAGGCTACCGCGTGCTGCGTTTCTGGAATCATGAGGCTCTACTGGAAACGGAGGCTGTTCTTGAGCGGATTCACCAAGCTGTTCGTCCTGCCGAGTAGGTGCTGCTCCGGTGATTCAGGGCAGATGTCAGCATGACCGAAGCTGTACGCCGAACGGCTCCCCTCTCCCGCTTGCGGGAGAGGGGCTGGGGGAGAGGGAGGCGCTGGCTCCTTCTCCTCCTGTTTCCCCCACTCCTGCTCTGGCTCGCCGACCTGCTATTCCCACTGCCGCTGCCCGAGGATGACCAGGCCCGGGTGGTGCTGGCCGAGGACGGTACGCCGCTGTGGCGTTTCGCCGACCGCGACGGCGTGTGGCGTTACCCGGTGCAGCCCGACGAAGTCTCGCCCTATTACCTGGATGCGCTGCTGACCTACGAGGATCGCTGGTTCCGCCAGCACCCCGGTGTCAACCCGCTGGCCCTGGCGCGTGCGGCCTGGCAGAACGCCAGTGGCGGGCGCGTGGTTTCCGGCGGTAGTACCCTGTCGATGCAGGTGGCGCGTCTGCTCGATCCGCATGCCCGTGACCTGCCGGGCAAGCTCAAGCAACTGTGGCGTACGGCTCAGTTGGAGTGGCACCTGTCCAAGGATGAAATCCTCGCGCTCTACCTCAACCGTGCGCCCTTCGGCGGCACCCTCGAAGGGGTGGCTGCCGCCAGCTGGAGCTACCTGGGCAAGCCGCCGAGCCAACTGACCCGTGCCGAAGCGGCCCTGTTCGCCGTGCTGCCCCAGGCGCCGAGCCGCTTGCGTCCGGATCGTCATCCCGAACGGGCACGGGCGGCACGGGACAAGGTGCTGCGGCGCCTCGGCGAGTTCGCCGTATGGCCGGAGGCACTGATCGCAGAGGCGCTGGAGGAACCGGTGTTCCTGGCGCCACGGCGTGAGCCGAGTCTGGCGCCATTGCTGGCGCGTCGCCTGAACCGAGCAGGCAGTCCGGCGCTGATCCACACCACCCTGGATGCCGGCCTGCAGTTGCGCCTGGAGGACCTGCTGATGGGCTGGCGCGCACGCCTGCCCGAGCGCACCTCGGCGGCGATCCTGGTGGTGGAGCACGAAAGCATGGCTGTGCGCGCCTATCTGGGCTCGGTGGATATCCGCGACACGGCGCGCTTCGGCCATGTCGACATGGTGCGCGCGCTGCGTTCGCCCGGTTCGACGCTCAAGCCGTTCCTCTATGGCATGGCGCTGGATGCCGGGCTGATCCATTCCGAGTCGTTGCTGCAGGACGTGCCACGGCATTACGGCGACTATCGCCCCGGTAACTTCTCCAGCGGTTTCATCGGCCCGGTGTCGGCCAGCGAAGCGCTGGCCACGTCGCTCAACCTGCCGGCCGTGCAGTTGCTCGAAGCCTACGGGCCGAAGCGTTTTGCCGGTGAACTGCGTGGCGTCGGCCTGCCGATCCATCTGCCGGCGCTGGCCGAACCCAACCTGGCGCTGATTCTCGGTGGTGGAGGTGCTCGCCTGGAGTCGCTGGTCACTGGCTACAGTGCCTTCGCTCGGGCGGGGCTGGCTGCGCGTCCGCGCCTGCAACCGGATGAGCAACTGCGGGAGCGGCGCCTGTTGTCGCCCGGTGCGGCCTGGATCGTGCGCAGGATTCTGTCGGGGCAGGCGCGTCCGGATCGCGACCCGCGTGCCTACCTGGTGCAGCGTCCGAGCCTGGCCTGGAAGACCGGCACCAGCTATGGCTTTCGTGATGCCTGGGCCATCGGTGTCGGCCCACGGCACCTGATCGGCGTGTGGATCGGTCGTCCCGACGGTACGCCGGTGCCGGGGCAGTTCGGCCTGGCTTCGGCGGCGCCCTTGCTGTTGCAGGTGCATGACCTGCTGGCCAATCGAGATCGCCAGCGCGGTATCGCGGCACCGGCCGACCCGCAGCCCGCCGAGGTCGGCGTGGCGGCAATCTGCTGGCCGCTGGGTTTGCCGATGAGTCCTGACGACCCGAACTGCCGGCGCCTGCGCTTCGCCTGGACGTTGGAGGGCACCACGCCCCCGACACTGCTGGCAGCCGACCAGCCGCTGGGCAGTGGCTTGCGCGAAACCTTCTGGGTCAATGCCCAGGGGCGGCGTGTCGCGCCGGGTTGCGTGGGGGCCGAGATGCGTGAGCTGATCCTGTGGCCGGCTCCTCTGGAACCCTGGCTGTCCCGGCGTGAACGGCGCCAGGCACGCTTGCCTGCGGTGGATGCCAACTGCGCCCCGACGTTGCCGGCGCAGGCCGCGCCGCTGTCGATTGTCGGCGTGAGGCAGGGGGATCGTCTGCGCAGCCTGTCGAACAGTGCCGAGCCGCTGCGCCTGGATCTTTCGACACTGGGCGGCAGCGGCCGGCGCTGGTGGTTCGTCGATGGGCAACCGCTGGGGGAGAGCGAGGCCGATGCAACCTTCAGCCATGCCTTCGCGGCGGGCCGGCACCAGCTCAGCGTGCTCGATGAAGGTGGGCAGACGGTGAGCCTGGAGTTCAGTGTCGAAAGTCCTTAGAACCTGTTTACGATCTGCTGCGCGTCGGATAGCGCTTGCCAACAAGACCGATAGCGCTAGCGCGATCGCATGGATTCCCGCCTGCGCGGGAATGACGAGGTTGGGGGGCGTGATGGTCTTATTCGTCGTTCCTGCGAAGTCGGGGCCCAGTGCTCAAGTCAGGCACGCTTTGCCCCCTCTCCCGCTTGCGGGAGAGGGCTGGGGAGAGGGCGCTTGCCGGTACGCGGTCCGGATTTCGACTACAAGACCGGGGGTGACAAGGCTCGGCACTCGTATGGATAATCCTGTCGTCTTCCCCGTTCTGCGTACCAGAGAGCAGTCCATGAGCGATAAGCATCCATCCAGTCCCCAGCATGTCGAAGTGACTCGGCGCGAACCGTGCTTTCGCGGTTTCTATCGCCTCGATCGCGTGCACCTGCGGCACCAGTTGTTCAACGGGGACATGGGCCGGGAGATCAGTCGTGAGCTGTTCATCCGCCACGATGCGGTCTGCGTACTGCCCTATGACGCCGTGCGCGACCGGGTGGTGCTGATCGAGCAGTTCCGCATCGGCGCACTGGAAAAGAGCGCCAACCCCTGGTTGATCGAACTGGTGGCCGGGCTGATCGACAAGGACGAGCACCCCGAAGACGTTGCCCACCGCGAGGCGCTCGAAGAGGCCAACCTGGCGCTGGCCGAACTCTGGCCGGTGGCGCGCTATTTCCCCTCGCCGGGCGGCAGCGACGAGTATGTCCACCTCTACCTGGGGCGTTGCGACAGCGAAGGGGCGGGCGGGGTGTTCGGGCTGGAAGAGGAGGGCGAGGATATCCGCGTACACGTCTGGCCATTGCAGCAGGCCTTGCAGGCGGTGCGCGACGGCCGCATCGACAATGCCGCCAGCATCATTGCCCTGCAATGGCTGGCGCTCAACCGCGATGACGTGCGCAGGCGCTGGTCATGACCGCCGTTCGCGAGCGCTACCGGGTCGATCTTTCCGAGTTGCAGGCCACCTGCGAGGCCAACTATGCGCGGCTGTCGCGCTTCCTGCCGGAGATGCGCAGCCAGTGCGGCGTCCGCCGCGTGGCCCTGAGCCAGGGCGACCTGCTGACCGGCGTAATGGTGCTGGAGGTGGTCGAGGTCTGCCCCTACACCAGCATGGTGCAGCTCAGCCAGGAGCATTGCCTGCCCTGGCTGCCGGTGCCGCGCCTGACGCTGCGGGTCTACCACGACGCACGCATGGCCGAGGTGGTCGGCGCCGAGCATGCGCGGCATTTCCGGGGCATCTACAGCTACCCCAATGCCCAGATGCACCAGCCCGACGAGAAGATCCAGCTCAACCTGTTCCTCGGCCAGTGGCTGGCCCATGCCCAGGCCTTCGGCCACGAGCCGGAAGTGGCGACCGCAGGGTTCGACACATGACGCCGGGTACTGAGCGTGACCCACTGCTACTGGTGCAACTGACCGACAACCACCTGTTCGCCGAGCCGGACGGCTGCCTGCTGGGGTTGCCCACGCTGGACAGCCTGCGGGCGGTGGTGGACCAGGTCTTGCGCGAGCAGCCGCGTATCGACCTGCTGCTGGCGACCGGCGACCTGTCCCAGGACGGCTCGGAGCAGTCCTACCGGCACCTGTGCGAGCAGCATGCGCGCATCGACGCGCCCGTGCGCTGGTGCGCCGGCAACCATGACGAAGGCGAGGCGATGGCCCGTGTCGCCAGCGCGCAGATGCTGCAGCCGGTCACCGACCTGGGCGCCTGGCGCATCATCCTGCTGGACAGTTCCGTGCCCGGTTCGGTGTTCGGCCATCTGCCGGACGAGCGCCTGGCCTGGCTGGAGCAGGCATTGCAGGCGGCGGAAGGGCGGCACTGCCTGGTCGCACTGCACCATCACCCGGTCGCCATCGGCAGCCAGTGGATGGATGGCATCGGGCTGCGCAACGGCGATGCCCTGATGGCCTTGCTGGCGCGCCATGAAGCGGTGCGGGTACTGCTCTGGGGTCATGTGCACCAGGCCTTCGACCAGTCGCGTGACGGTTTGCGCCTGCTGGCGTCACCCTCCACCGGCGTGCAGTTCACCCCGCACAGTGCGGACTTCCAGGTTTCGCCGCAGGCGCCGGGTTATCGCTGGCTGCGCCTGCATGGTGATGGCCGGGTGGAAACCGGCGTTTCCCGCATCGCGCAAGGGACGTTCCCGGTGGACTTGCAGGGCGGGGATTATTGAGCGGGTGGCGACTTCACGTCAGGGCTTGGCCTGAAGCGTTTGGTGGTCAAGCGTTGTTGCAGCTTGCCGCTGGCCCAAGTAGCCTCCCGTTCCATGAAAACATCCGGCATTGTCTACATTCACGGTTTCAACAGTGCACCGCAATCGGGCAAGGCGACCCAGTTGATCGCGTTCTGCGAGCGGCTGGGGCTGGCTGATCGATTGCGCGTACCGGCACTGCACCATCACCCGCGCCAGGCCATCGCCCAGTTGCAGGAGGCCATCGCCGACCTGGGCGGGCGGCCCGTGCTGGTCGGCAGTTCGCTGGGCGGCTACTATGCCACCCACCTTGCCGAGCGCCATGGCCTCAAGGCCCTGCTGGTCAATCCGGCAGTCAATCCGCACCGTCTGTTGTTCGACGGTTACCTGGGGCCGCAGACCAACCTCTACACCGGCGAACGCTGGGAACTGACCGAAGACCATGTGCAGGCCCTGGCCGAGCTGGAAGTGGCTCCGCCCCAGGATGCCGAGCGCTTCCAGGTCTGGTTGCAGACCGGTGACGAGACCCTCGACTACCGCCTGGCGCAGGCGTTCTACCAGGGCTGCTCGCTGCATATAGAAGAAGGCGGCGACCACGGCTTCCAGGGGTTCGCCGAACGCCTGCCGGACGTGC
This sequence comes from Pseudomonas sp. ABC1, assembly GCF_013395055.1. Classification (NCBI taxonomy): domain Bacteria; kingdom Pseudomonadati; phylum Pseudomonadota; class Gammaproteobacteria; order Pseudomonadales; family Pseudomonadaceae; genus Pseudomonas; species Pseudomonas sp. ABC1. Next base: position 1,778,324 of record NZ_CP058349.1, on the reverse strand, counting down.
TGGCGTTCGCCGGATTGCTGCCGTCGGCCGAGGCCGAACTTCCCGAACATTGAGGACATCAAGAAACGCCCATGTCTTATACCGCACAAGCCATCGAGGTCCTTTCCGGCCTGGACCCGGTCCGCAAGCGTCCGGGGATGTATACCGACACTACGCGCCCCAACCACCTGGCTCAGGAAGTCATCGACAACAGCGTCGACGAGGCGCTGGCCGGGCATGCCCGTTCGGTGCAGGTGATCCTGCACGAAGACAATTCGCTGCAGGTCATCGACGATGGCCGGGGCATGCCGGTGGATATCCACCCGGAAGAGGGTGTGCCGGGCGTGGAACTGATCCTCACCAAGCTGCACGCCGGCGGCAAGTTCTCCAACAAGAACTACCAGTTTTCCGGTGGTCTGCACGGCGTGGGCATCTCCGTGGTCAACGCCTTGTCGACCCGCGTCGAGGTGCGCGTCCGGCGTGACGGCAACGAATACCTGATGACCTTCGCCGATGGCTTCAAGGCCAGCGACCTGGAAGTCGTCGGCAGCGTCGGCAAGCGTAATACCGGCACCAGCGTGCAGTTCTGGGCCGACCCCAAGTATTTCGACTCCGCGAAATTTTCCATCAGCCGCCTCAAGCACGTGCTCAAGGCCAAGGCGGTGCTGTGCCCCGGCCTGAGCGTCAGCTTCTGGGACAAGGGCAGCGGCGAGAAGATCGAGTGGCACTACGAGGACGGCCTGCGCAGCTACCTGGTGGATGCGGTCAGTGAATTCGTGCGCCTGCCCGACGAGCCCTTCACCGGTGCGCTGGCCGGCAGCAAGGAGGCAGTGGACTGGGCCCTGTTGTGGTTGCCCGAGGGCGGCGACGCGGTGCAGGAAAGCTACGTCAACCTGATCCCCACGGCCCAGGGCGGCACCCATGTGAACGGCCTGCGCCAGGGCCTGCTGGATGCCATGCGCGAGTTCTGCGAGTTCCGCAGCCTGCTGCCGCGTGGCGTCAAGCTGGCGCCGGAGGACGTCTGGGAGCGTATCGCCTTCGTCCTCTCGATGAAGATGCAGGAGCCGCAGTTCTCCGGGCAGACCAAGGAACGCCTGTCGTCCCGCGAGGCGGCGGCCTTCGTCTCCGGGGTGGTCAAGGATGCCTTCAGCCTGTGGCTCAACGCCCATCCGGAGCTGGGCCTGCAACTGGCCGAGCTGGCCATCAGCAACGCCGGGCGCCGGCTCAAGGCGGGCAAGAAGGTCGAGCGCAAGAAGATCACCCAGGGGCCGGCGTTGCCCGGCAAGCTGGCCGATTGCGCCGGGCAGGACCCGATGCGCTCCGAACTGTTCCTGGTCGAGGGTGATTCCGCCGGTGGCTCGGCCAAGCAGGCGCGGGACAAGGAGTTCCAGGCGATCCTGCCGCTGCGCGGGAAAATCCTCAATACCTGGGAAGTGGACGGCAGCGAAGTGCTGGCCAGCCAGGAAGTGCACCATATCGCCGTGGCCATCGGCGTCGATCCGGGCTCGCCGGATCTGGGCGAACTGCGCTACGGCAAGATCTGCATCCTCGCCGATGCCGATTCCGACGGCCTGCACATCGCCACGCTGATCTGCGCGCTGTTCGTGCGTCACTTCCGCCCGTTGGTGGAAGCCGGGCATGTCTACGTGGCAATGCCGCCGCTGTACCGCATCGACCTCGGCAAGGAAATCCACTATGCCCTGGACGAGACCGAGCGCGACGCCATCATCGACCGCCTGCTGGCCGGCAAGAGCCGTGGCAAGCCCCAGGTCACGCGCTTCAAGGGCTTGGGCGAAATGAACCCGCCCCAGTTGCGCGAAACCACCATGGACCCGAACACCCGGCGCCTGGTGCAACTGACCCTGGAGGATTTCGACGGCACCCGCGAAATCATGGACATGCTGCTGGCCAAGAAGCGCGCCGGCGACCGCAAGAACTGGCTGGAATCCAAGGGCAACCTGGCCGAGGTGCTGGTTTGATCGCTCGCGCGTTACTGGCGCTGAGCCTGCTGGCGCCGCTGGCGCAGGCCGAGACGCTGCCCGAGCTGACGCTGCAGGGCGAGCACGTGGTCGAGGGCATGGCGCAGGGCAACCTGTCCGGGCTTGCCTGGTGCGGCGATGCGCTGTGGGCGCTGTCCGACCGCGACGACGAACGGGTCTACCGGCTCGACACGGCAGTGTCTCCCTGGCAGGCCGAGGCCGAACATTTCGACCTGCCGTCGCCGCCCGACAGCGGGCTGCCCTGGGGCATGCGCATGCGCGCCTGGAGCAGCGGCCTGGTGCGTGGCGGCCAGATGGATTTCGAAGGCCTGAGTTGCGATGCCCAGGGTAACCGCTACCTGGTCAGCGAGGCGCATGCCGGTGTGCTGCGGCTCAACCCGGCCAGCCAGGCCGAATGGCTGGTCCTGCCGGGTTCGTTGGTGCGCCAGGCGCGTGCCAGCGGCATGCTGCTGCACTTCAATGCGCTGTTCGAAGGCATTGCCGTCGACCCGGCGGGCGAGCGCCTGTGGCTGGCTGCCGAACGCCAGCGGCGCGGACTGATGGTGCTGCACCGGCGGCAGAACAGTTGGCGCTGCGCCGGTGGCTGCGTGCTGATGAGCGAGGGTGGGCATGAGCCTTCCCTGAGTCAGGCGGGCGCCAGGCCGGTGGCGCGCAGCTTTACCGGGCTGGCGTTCTTCAACGAGAAACTGTTCACCCTGGAATCCTCCGGTTACCGCATCTGCCGTCGCAGCCCGAGCAATGGCGAGGCGGAGAAGTGCTGGTCGTTCGCTGGCGCGGCGCTGGCCGAGGGGCGTCGTTACGACACGCCTTTCGGTGTGGCCGAGGCGCTGTGGGTCGATGCGCAAGGGGCCTGGGTCGGCGTCGACAACAACGGCCAGCGCCGCGAGGACGGCGAGAAACGTCCGCTGGTCTGGCGCTTCGCAGCGCCACCCGGTGGCTGGAACGCACCGTGAGCCAGGCCGGTAGCCGCATCGGCCGGATCATGATGCTGCTGGCCTGGGGCCTTGGCCTGTGGCTGGCGGTGCGCTTCTTCGCCGATTGGGAGGCCAGCCAGGTCAACCCCAACAGCCAGCCGTTGTCGCGTATCGAAGGCGGCGAGATCGAAGTGCAACTGGCCGGTAACGCCCAGGGGCATTTCGTCGCCAGTGGCCGGATCAATGGCCAGCCGGTGGTGTTCCTGCTGGATACCGGTGCCACCGACGTGGCGATCCCCGCCGAGCTGATCGAACGGCTCGGCCTGGAGAAGGGCGCGCCGCTGCAACTGCAGACCGCCAATGGCCGCACCACCGGCTACCGTACCGTTCTGAAGCGTCTGGAGATCGGCGATATCGTTCTGCATGACGTACGCGCCCTGGTGGCGCCGGGCTTCGACAGCGAGCAGATACTGCTCGGCATGAGTGCCCTGAAACAACTCGAATTCACCCAGCGCGCCGGCACCCTGGTGCTGCGCCAACACGCCACGGATCGACCATGAGCGAAACCATCGACCTGAGCCTGGACGGCGTCGAGCGCCGTTCCCTTGCCGAGTTCACCGAGCAGGCTTATCTCAACTATTCCATGTACGTGATCATGGACCGCGCCCTGCCGCATATCGGCGACGGCCTCAAGCCGGTGCAGCGGCGCATCGTCTACGCCATGAGCGAGCTGGGTCTGAACGCTGACTCCAAGCACAAGAAGTCGGCGCGTACCGTCGGCGACGTGCTCGGCAAGTTCCACCCCCATGGCGACAGTGCCTGCTACGAAGCGATGGTGCTGATGGCGCAGCCGTTCAGCTACCGCTACACCCTGGTCGACGGCCAGGGCAACTGGGGCGCTCCGGACGATCCCAAATCCTTCGCCGCCATGCGTTACACCGAGGCGCGGCTGTCGCGCTATTCCGAAGTGCTGCTGAGCGAGCTGGGCCAGGGCACGGTGGACTGGGTGCCCAACTTCGATGGCACCCTGGACGAGCCGGCGACCCTGCCGGCGCGCTTGCCCAATCTGCTGCTGAACGGCACCACCGGCATCGCCGTGGGCATGGCCACCGACGTGCCGCCGCACAACCTGCGCGAAGTCGCCGCCGCCTGCGTACGCCTGCTGGACGAGCCGAACGCCACGGTCGAGCAGCTCTGCGAGCATGTGCTGGGGCCGGACTTCCCCACCGAGGCGGAGATCATCACGCCGCGCGCGGACCTGCTGAAAATCTACGAAACCGGGCGTGGCTCGGTGCGCATGCGCGCGGTCTACAGCGTCGAGGACGGCGATATCGTCGTCACCGCGCTGCCGCACCAGGTCTCCGGGGCCAAGGTGCTGGAGCAGATCGCCGCGCAGATGCAGGCCAAGAAGCTGCCGCTGGTGGCCGACCTGCGCGACGAGTCGGACCATGAAAACCCCTGCCGCATCGTCATCATCCCGCGCTCCAATCGGGTCGATGCCGAGGAGCTGATGCAGCACCTGTTCGCCACCACTGACCTGGAGTCCAGCTACCGGGTCAACACCAACGTCATCGGCCTGGATGGCCGGCCTGCGGTGAAAAGCCTGCGGCAGATGCTGGTCGAGTGGCTGCAGTATCGCCTCATCACCGTGCGCCGTCGCTTGCAGTTCCGCCTGGACAAGGTGGAGAAGCGCCTGCACCTGTTGGAAGGTTTGCTGATCGCCTTCCTCAACCTCGACGAAGTGATCCATATCATTCGCACCGAGGACCAGCCGAAGCCGGTACTGATGGAGCGTTTCGGCCTCAGCGAGATCCAGGCCGACTACATCCTCGACACCCGCCTGCGGCAGTTGGCGCGGTTGGAGGAAATGAAGATCCGTGGCGAGCAGGACGAACTGCTCAAGGAACAGAAACGCCTGCAGGCGTTGCTCGGCAGCGAGGCCAAGCTGAAGAAGCTGGTACGGCAGGAAATCCTCGACGATGCCGAAAAGTACGGCGACGAGCGCCGTTCGCCGATCGTCCAGCGCGCCGAGGCCCGTGCCCTCAGCGAGAACGAGCTGGTGCCTTCCGAGCCGGTGACGGTGGTGCTGTCCGAGAAGGGCTGGGTACGCTGCGCCAAGGGCCACGACGTGGATGCCACCGGACTGTCCTACAAGGCCGGCGATGGCTTCAAGGATGCGGCGCCTGGGCGCTCCAACCAGTCGGCGGTATTCATCGACTCGACCGGCCGCAGCTACTCCCTGGCCGCCCATACATTGCCTTCGGCACGGGGCCAGGGCGAGCCGCTGACCGGCCGCCTGGCGCCGCCGCCCGGTGCGACCTTCGAATGCGTGCTGCTGCCGGAGGACGACGCGCTCTATGTGCTGGCCTCGGACGCCGGCTATGGCTTCGTGGTCAAGGGTGAAGACCTGCTGGCCAGGAAGAAGGACGGCAAGGCGCTGCTGACCCTGCCGGCCGGCGCCAGGGTGCTGGCGCCACGTCCGGTGGGCAGCCTGGAGAACGACTGGCTGGCCGCTGTGACGTCCGAGGGCCGCCTGTTGCTGTTCCCGGTACGCGACCTGCCGCAACTGGGCAAGGGCAAGGGCAACAAGATCATCAGCATTTCCGCCGACCGCGTGGTGGCACGCGAGGAATACGTGATCGATATTGCCGTACTGCCCGCCGATGCCAGGCTGGTGCTGCAAGCCGGCAAGCGCCCCTACACCCTCAAGCCGGAAGACATCGACCACTACAAGTTCGAGCGTGGTCGCCGTGGCAACAAGCTGCCGAGGGGGTTCCAGCGGGTGGATTGCCTGCAGGTCGAGGTTTGACGTCGTAAGCCAAGGAGTCGCCATGAGTCCCTTTACCGCGCCTGTGGAGCTGTCCAGAGCTTACCGCCTGCTGACCCATGGCCCGACCGTGCTGGTCTCGGCCCGGCACGCGGGCGTCGATGATGTAATGGCGGCGGCCTGGGCTTGTGCGCTGGATTTCGACCCGCCGAAACTGACGGTGGTGCTGGACAAGGCCTCCCGTACCCGCGAGCTGATCGAGCGCAGCGGGCGTTTCGCTATCCAGGTTCCGACCGTGGCGCAACTGGGGCTGGTCAACCATGTCGGCAACCACAGCCTGCATGAGCAGCCGGACAAACTGGTGCAGGCGGGTGTCGAGACGTTCGATCTGGACGGAAAGGATCTGCCATTGGTGGCCGGGTGCTCGGCCTGGCTGGCCTGTGAGTTGATCGCCGAACCGCACAACCAGTCTGTTCATGACCTGTTTATCGGCGAGGTGGTCGCGGCCTGGGCCGATACCCGCGTATTCCGTGACGGCCGCTGGCATTTTGAAGATGCCGATCACTCCTGGCGCAGCCTGCACCATGTGGCGGGTGGGCATTACTACGCCATTGGAGAGGCGATCGAATAGGCGTCGCGCCTTTGGGGTTACGCTTTGTCGCTTTGTACGCGAACCAGGCCGAGCCGCCGCACATCGCTACTGGTGGTCAGGGCTGGGTGAATGAGCGGGCGATGGCCCATACGTTTGTCGCCCGGATGCGATGCGCTACCATGTCGGCCCCGACCCACCCGCCACCGTGGTTACTTATGCATTGTCCCTTCTGCGCCGCCCATGACACCAAGGTCATCGATTCGCGCCTGGTCGCCGAGGGTGACCAGGTGCGTCGCCGCCGCGAATGCCTCGCCTGTGGCGAGCGTTTCACCACCTTCGAAACCGCCGAACTGGTGATGCCGCGCCTGATCAAGCAGGACGGCAGCCGCCAGCCATTCGACGAGGACAAGCTGCGTGCCGGCATGCAGCGTGCGCTGGAGAAGCGTCCGGTGAGCATCGAGCGGCTGGAGGCGGCGATTGCCCATATCAAGCACCAGTTGCGTGCCACCGGCGAGCGCGAGATCAAGTCGCGGGTGCTGGGCGAACTGGTGATGGCCGAGTTGCAGAAGCTCGATGAAGTGGCTTATATCCGCTTCGCCTCGGTCTATCGGCGCTTCCAGGACCTCAACGAGTTCCGCGAGGAAATCGAGCGTCTGTCCCGCGAGCCGGGGAAGCCGTGATGCCGGCCAACGACCAGGCCTGGATGGCCCATGCCCTGCGCCTGGCGCGCCAGGGGCTGTACTCCACCCATCCCAACCCACGGGTCGGTTGCGTGATCGTGCGCGACGGACAACTGCTCGGCGAGGGCTGGCACGTGCGCGCCGGCGAGCCGCATGCCGAGGTGCATGCCTTGCGCCAGGCCGGCGAGGCCGCGCGCGGGGCGACGGCCTATGTGACGCTGGAGCCGTGCAGCCACTTCGGGCGTACGCCGCCCTGTGCCGAGGCGCTGGCCCGGGCGGGGGTGGCGCGGGTGGTGGCGGCGACCCTCGACCCCAATCCGTTGGTGGCCGGACGTGGTATGCAGCGCCTGGCGGATGCCGGTATCGAGGTGCGGGTCGGGGTGCTGGAAGAACAGGCGCGGGCGCTCAACGCGGGCTTTATCAAGCGTATGGAGAGTGGCCTGCCCTGGGTGCGGGTCAAGCTGGCGATGAGCCTGGATGGTCGTACCGCCATGGCCAGTGGCGAAAGCCAGTGGATCACCGGGCCACAGGCGCGGGCCGAAGTGCAGCGCCTGCGCGCCCGCTCCAGCGCGGTGCTGAGCGGTGCCGATACGGTGCTGGCGGATGGCGCCCGTTTGACCGTGCGCGGCGCCGAGTTGGGGCTGGATGCGGAGCAGACGGCCCTGGCGCTGGAGCGCCCGCCCTTGCGCGTGCTGGTCGACGGACGCTTGCGGGTGCCGCTGGATGCACCGTTCTTCCAGGCCGGGCCGACGCTGGTGGCGACGGCGCAGGCGGGTGGGAACGATGAGGGCTACCGCGCTGCTGGCAGCGAGCTGCTGTCGTTGCCAGGCGAGGACGGCCATGTCGATCTGCCGGCGCTGCTGCGTGAGCTGGCGGCGCGGAGCGTCAACGAGTTGCTGGTGGAGGCCGGCCCGCGTCTGGCCGGTGCCTTCGCCGCGCTGGGGTTGGTGGATGAATACCGCCTGTTCGTCGCCGCCAAGTTCCTCGGCTCCTCGGCGCGCCCGCTGCTGGAGCTACCGTTGGAGCGCATGAGCGAGGCGCGTGAACTGCGTATCGAGGATATCCGCCGTATCGGCGACGACTGGCAGATCATTGCCCGGCCAATGAGTGTTCAGGTGTAGATACTCAATTCTGACTTTTTGCGTACACCTGTGGCAGGTGTGGTGGCTGTGCCACCGGTTGCGCCCTTACGGCGCCTCCCTTTCTTTGCTCGTGCAAAGAAAGGAAGCAAAGAAACACGCCCCCTGTCATACGGCCCCTGCGCTTCGCTCCGGGGTTCCTTCACTCCGGCATCGCTCCGGGGGCCGGCGTACAAGGGCCATCCATGGCCCTCTACGCCTCTCGTGGCATCTATGCCACTCGCTCCCCTACGCAATGCCTGCGTTCAGCCTTCTGAAAGGGGGGGATGCTGCGCCTGTGATATCTCTTGCAGACAAGGCCTAAAGATAAACTTCAATCAAGTTTGTTTAATTCGGTCTTCCAGTCACCGCCCGCTTCACCACCCCCATCAGGAGGCCGAGCGGAATCGTCGTGTAAGGGGTTGAGCGGCAGGGATGCCGCGAGAGGCGCGATGGGCCATGGATGGCCCTTCGCGGCGTGCCCCTGGAACGGCGATGGAGCGAGGGAACCCCGGAGCAAAGCGCAGGGGCCGTATGCTGGGGGCGCATTCTCTTTGGTTACTTTCTCTTGTGCGAACAAGAGAAAGTGACTCGGCGTAAGGCCGAAACCGGTAGTTCGGCCACCACACCTGTCACGGGTGTACGTAAAAAGCCCAGACAACATTGCCAACCAGGTTCCAGCCCTCATACGGCGCGATTGCCCTGACTCGCAGTATCAGTTCTCCAACAGGAAGTTACCCACCTTGGTCTCGCCTTCGAGCACTGGGACTTCCGCCTCGTCCTTGAGGTTGACACCCGACAGTTGCCGGCGGCAGGCCTCGCGCATCAGGTACAGCAGCCGGTAGGCGGCCATGCCGTAGCTCAGCCCTTCCAGGCGCACGTTGGAGATGCAGTTGCGGCTGGCGTCGGTCAGGCCCACGCGCGGCTCGTAGGTGAAATACAGACCGAGGCTGTCCGGCGAGCTGAGGCCCGGCCGTTCGCCGATCAGCATCACCACCATGCGTGCCTTGAGGCGCTGGCCGATCTCGTCGCCCACCGCCACCCGGCCCTGTTCCACCAGGGCGACCGGTGACAGCGACCAGCCTTCCTTGAGTGCCTGTTCCTCCAGGCGTTCGAGGAAGGGCAGGGTGTGGCGCTGCACCGCGAGTGCGGAAAGGCCGTCGGCGACCACGATGGCCAGGTCGAAACCTTGCGCATGTTCGGCCGAGAAGGCGTCCAACTGGCGGGCCGACTCGTCGTCCAGGCGGCGGCCCAGGTCGGGGCGTTGCAGGTAGGTGTGGCGGTCGCTGGCGGCGCTGTGCAGGTGCAGGCATTCGCGGCCGCGTTCCTTCAGGCCATCGGCCAGGGCCTGGGTGTCCAGCGGCAGGTGCACGGCATCGCGCGCCTGGGCGTGGGCGAACTGGAAGTCCAGTTGCGGGCGGGTCGGCAGGCTGGTACCGGCGCGGCCCAGGGCGATGCGCGCCGGGGTCAGGCGGCGCAGTTCCTGCCAGGGGTTGTCGACGGCGCCATTGGCGGTCTGTGGCTGTTTTTCGTCGCTCATGTCCGGTCTCCTCAGGCCAGGTGGGCCAGCGCCTGGCGGAACGCCGGCGGCAGGCTGTCGCCCAGGCGGAACTGGCCATCCTGCTGGTGCAGGATGTTCATCTTTTCCAGCCAGGCCTCGAACTCCGGTGCCGGGCGCAGGCCCAGCGCTTTGCGCGCGTAGAGCGCATCGTGGAAGGAGGTGGTCTGGTAGTTGAGCATCACGTCGTCCGAGCCGGGAATGCCCATGATGAAGTTGATGCCGGCGGTGCCGAGCAGGGTCAGCAGCATGTCCATGTCGTCCTGGTCGGCCTCGGCATGGTTGGTGTAGCAGATGTCGCACCCCATCGGCACGCCCAGCAGCTTGCCGCAGAAGTGGTCCTCCAGGCCGGCGCGGATGATCTGCTTGCCGTTGTAGAGGTATTCCGGGCCGATGAAGCCGACCACGGTGTTGACCAGGAAGGGTTTGTAGTGGCGCGCCACGGCGTAGGCGCGGGTTTCGCAGGTCTGCTGGTCGACGCCATGGTTGGCGTTGGCCGACAGCGCGCTGCCCTGGCCGGTCTCGAAGTACATCAGGTTGTTGCCGAGGGTGCCGCGGTTGAGCGACAGCCCGGCCTCGTAGCCTTCGCGGAGGATTTCCAGGCTGATGCCGAAGCTCTCGTTGGCCGCCTGGGTGCCGGCGATGGACTGGAATACCAGGTCCAGCGGCACGCCACGGTTGATCGCCTCGATGGAGGTAGTGACGTGGGTCAGCACGCAAGCCTGGGTCGGGATTTCGTAACGCTGGATGATGGCGTCGAGCATTTCCAGCATGGCGCAGATCGACGACAGGCTGTCGGTGGCCGGGTTGATGCCGAGCATGGCGTCGCCGTTGCCGTACAGCAGGCCGTCGAGCACGCTGGCGGCGATACCGGCCGGTTCGTCGGTCGGGTGGTTGGGTTGCAGGCGGGTGGACATGCGCCCACGCAGGCCGACGGTGTTGCGGAAGCGCGTGACCACGCGGATCTTCTGCGCCACCAGCACCAGGTCCTGCACGCGCATGATCTTCGACACGGCGGCGGCCATTTCCGGCGTCAGGCCAGGGGCCAGCGCACGCAGCGAGGCCTCGCTGGCCTGGTCGGACAGCAGCCAGTCACGAAAACCGCCGACGGTCAGGTGGCTGACCGGGGCGAAGGCCTGGGCGTCGTGGGTGTCGATGATCAGCCGGGTGACTTCGTCCTGCTCGTAGGGGATCAGCGCTTCCTGCAGGAATTGCTTGAGCGGGATGTCGGCCAGGGTCATCTGTGCGGCGACGCGCTCGGCATCGCTGCCGGCGGCGACTTCGGCCAGGTAGTCGCCGGAGCGTGCCGGGCTGGCCTTGGCCATGACTTCCTTGAGGCTGTCGAAGCGCCAGGTCTGGCCGCAGATGCTGTGGGAATAGGGTGCCATCTCAGTCTCCTGGAAATGTGTGTAACTCAATGGACTCGCCGGCGAGTCCATATGGAAATCGGACCGCTCAGGACGCCCGTTTTTTCAACAGGCTTTCCAGGCGGTTACCGGCGGCGCGGTGTTGGAGAATCTCGAAGATCTTCTCGGCCACCACGCTGCCGCCCTCGATGGGCGGCAGGCCACCGCTGTAAATGTTGGAAATCACCGTGTACTCGTAGCGGATGTCGGCATTGCCGCTGAAGCGGGCCGCCTGCTCGCGCGCCTTGTCGTCCGGCAGGCGGTAGCCCAGGTAGGCGGACATGCTGCGCGAGGCCAGGGCGTCGCCGCCGGGGCGCTCGCCGATGAGCACGACGATCAGTTGCGGTTGCAGCGCCTCGCCCACCGACTCGGCCAGCTTGACCCGCCCATAGGGCGCCAGGATCGGCTGGCCGATGCGCAGTTCGCGGCTGCGCAGGCCGTCCAGTAGCACTGGCAGCAGGTCGGGGATGTTGTGGTGGATGGCCTCGGCGCTGAGGCCGTCGGAAATGACGATCTGCACGTCGTTGTATTCCGGCAGCAGGCCTTGCAGTTCCTCTTCGGCCAGGCGTGCGCCCAGCTCCGGATCCTGCAGGTGGGCCAGTTTGTCCGGGGCGCGGGTATGCAGTTCGCGCAGCGGTATATCGGCGATCTCGGTGGGGCGCAGGTCGACGTAGATCGCCTCGCGGGCCACCGCCAGGTTGGCGCGCACGGTGCGAGCCACGCGGTTGGCCGGACGCGGCCCGGCGTTGTCGAAGCCGTAGGTGGCGGGGGTGGATTCGCTCAGGCGCTGGAAGTCGATGTCCGACTCGCAGAAGATGCGCGGATTGCCCCAGTTCGGGCCACGGCTGATGTTGCCGCTGCTGTCCTCGTCGAAGATGCCCTTGGACAGCGCCCAGCGCAGGTATTCCGGTGCTGGCGCCAGGTCGTGGATTTCCCGCAGGGTCTGGTTGTCATGGGCGCTGGTGTCGAAGTAGGCGAGCATGCGATCGGTGCTCAGGTAGACGTCCATGAAGAAGTTGGCGCCGGCGGCGGTGAGCAGCTCGGTGGCCATCTGCTGGCCTTCCACGGTGACCTGCGAGTGCAGCGTGTAGCAGGGCGCCATGCCCATCGGCAGGCCGAGCAGCTTGCCCATGAACTGGTCCTGCAGGCAGGAGTAGGTCATCTCGAAGTTGTCCAGGTGGGTCTCCGGGCCGATGAAGCCGGTGACGTTGTTCACCATGAACGGCTTGTAGCGCCGCGCCAGGCCGTAGCACAGCGCCTCGGTGGTGGTCATGTCGATACCTTCATGCTTGCCGTAGGTCAGCTCGCTGCCCTGGCCGGTCTCGAAGTACATGAAGTTTTCCGCCACTTCGCGCAGCGGCCCCTGTTCACGCATGGTCTGCCAGGCTTGGTCGAGCAGTTCGACGGTGACGTCGAATTCGTCGGTCAGGGTGCGCTCGGTGCCGGCCAGGCTCTGGAACATGATCTCCACCGGCGCGCCCTGTTCCAGGCAGGCCAGTTGCGTCTTGATGTGCGAGAGCACGCAGATCTGCGTCGGCGCGCCGGTCTCGCGGCGCAGCTTGTCCAGGTGGCGCAGGGTGGCGCTGATGTTGTCGACGGTGTCGATGGCCGGGTTGAGGCCGATCAGCGCATCGCCCGAGCCCATGCTCAGGCCGGTGTAGACCAGCAGGGTGATGCCGCTGAGGTTGTCGGTGGGGTGGTTGGGCTGCAGCCGCGACGATAGCGTGCCGGGCAGGCCGACCAGGGTGCGTGCCTTGGAGGCCGCACCGCTCTTGAGTTTCTTCGACAGCAGGATCAGTTCGTGGACGTCCAGCAGCTTGGTCAGCGCGGAGGCCATCACGCCGGTCAGTGCCTGGCCGATACGGCGGATCTCGTTGCCGTTGCTGCGCAGCAGGCGGTCCTTGAGTTCACCCAGGGTGAGCCCGGCGATCTCGCCGAAGGTGGCCAGGTCGATGTCGTAGTTGACCCGCATCACGCTGTCGACGCGTCCGTGGCGGTCGGTCAGCGGGTGGTCGTAGTAATGCTGCAGGGTCTGCTCGGAGAGCACCTTGCGCGCGGCCTCACGGGTCACTTCGTCGGCGGCGGCCAGTCCGGCCACGCGGTCGCCGGCCTTGCTGACGTCGGCGGCACCGAGCACGGCCTTGAGGCTGGGGAATTCGATCTGGCGGTCGAGTACGCGGGTGGCGTAGCGACGCTCGGCCGCTGCGCTGGGAATGTGGATCTGCTCGAGGGCTTTGAGGGACATGCGGCTTCTCCTGTACGGATATTGTTATTGTCGTTTCAGTGCACGCCGTAGAAGGCGACCGGCACGATCTGCTGCCGGGGTTTTCCCAGGTTGACGTAGTGCGCGTGGCGTTCGCGTACCTCGTCGATCACCAGCAGGTTGACCGGCAAACGCCCCCAGTCGCTGGCGTAGTTGCCCAGTGCCTTGCCGGCGTTGCTCTCCAGCAGGATCACCAGCGGCCAGTCGGCGTCCGGGCCGACCTGGGCGATGGCACCGGCCAGGCGCCCACCGAGCTGGCGTATACCCTGTAACCCCGGCGCATTGCCGCTGTCCAGCAGTTGCAGACAGGCGCCACTCTGGCTGCTGCGCGCCAGGGTAATGGCGTCGGCCAGTTGCGCCTGGCTGGCATCGGTGCCGAGGCGCGCGACGATGGGCAGGTCCTTGAGCGGCAGCGCCTGCGGACGCGGCAGGAACAGGGTGATGCCGGAAATCTCGGTGTTGTGCAGGGTCAGCCCGTAGACCGTGGCGCGGCCACGGTTTTCCGGCACCAGCCGCCGTGCATCGCGCACCAGGCGCGGGGTCGCGGCGATGGCCAGCGCCAGGTCGATCCCCAGGTCGCCGTAGTGAGTGGTGCCGGGCAAGGACTGGCCGTCGAGGTGGCGATAGAGCAGTTCGCCGACGCCACCTGAGAAGGTCACGGCAGGGGCGTCCGCCAGTGCCGGCAGGTGCAGCGGAATCTGCTCGATCAGTTGCCCCAGCTCGCCTTCGAAGAACGCTCGGTCGCCCTCGACGATGGCCAGCAGCGCCAGGATATTCCAGTCCAGCACGGCATCCCGTTGCCGTTGGTCGAGTTCGTCGCCGATCCGGCGATCGATGCCCAGTGCCTGCAACAGCCGTTCGCCGAAGCGTGACAGGCCGCTCAGGCGGTAGCTGCCTGGTTCGAACTGCAGGTGACGGGCGCCGATGAAATGACAGCCGCAGGCCAGCACGTTGCCACCCAGCCCGAGTGCCGCATTGGTAGTGCCGCCACCGATGTCCAGGTTCAACAGTGGCTGGTCGTCATGGAAGCGGCTCAGCGTCGAACAACTGCCCATGAAGGCCAGCCAGGATTCCAGGCCGCCATCGTCGGCGCGGGTGACCAGCGCATCGCCGACCCGCTCGCCGACCAGTTCGGCCAGCGCCTGGGCGTTGTGCCGCTGGGCGGCCAGGCCGGTGATGATGACGCCGCCGGAGAACAGCGCGTCGGCGCTGACACCGGCCTCGTCCAGCCAGGTGGTGATCAGGCCGCGTACGGCATCGAGGTCGATGCTGCCGTGGTCGAACGGTGTGAACACCGGTTCGCCACGGTACAGCACGCGCGGGTCCTGCAGGGCCATGCGTCCGGTCACGCAATGGCTGCTGATGCTGGCCTGCGCGACCAGCGCGCTACTGGTGGTCGAACCGAAGTCCAACCCCAGCAACAGCACCTGACCGCCATTGGCAATGGCCTGCGACATGCTCGCTCACCTCGTCGTGTCAGACCTGGGCGGTCTTCTTCGTCGGCAATTCGCTGCCACGGAGTTCCGGGCTCAGGTACTCGCCTTCCTCGATGATGCCGGCGGCGCGGTCCTCTTTCTCCAGTTCCAGGGCCTTGGGTACCGACAGCCAGTAGGCTAGGCCGATGGCGACGAAGCCGGCCAGCAGCTTGCCGATCAGTACCGGCAGGATGATGGTGGGCTGGAAGTTGGCGGTGAAGGACAGATGGTCGCCGAGCAGGAAGGCCGCGCAGACGGCGAAGGCGATGTTCAGCACCTTGTCCTTCGGCGGCATCAGGCGTACCAGGCGGAACATCGCGAGGATGTTGGCGATGGTCGCCAGGATGCCCGCGCTGCCGACGGCGCTCAGGCCGACCTTGCTGCCCAGGGTCTCCAGCGGGCCGCCGAAGTATTTGCGCAGCAGGTAGACCATCGGGAAGGCACCGGCCAGCATGATGCCGATGTAGCCGGCGGTTTCCAGGGCGCGGGTCTGGTCCTCGGCGTCGGCGATGATCGGGTCGAAGCCCCAGCCGCCGAGCACGATGGTGAACACGCCGGTGAAGTATTCGACGATGGAGAACACCAGCACCAGCTTGATCAGAGCGTCCAGGCCACGACCGAAGCCGATGAAGCCCTTGATCATCAGGTCCGGCAGGAAGCGCAGGCCGAGGGCCAGGGCCACCACGAAGATGATGATCGGCAGCAGGTTGGCGAACACGCCGCCCAGCGCCATGGCCAACTGGTAGGTGGCCTCGCCGTTGGTGGCGACCACTTCGCGCACCATCGGGTTGCTGAACACCAGGATGACGCTGGCGATCAGTACGCCGACCGGGATGGTCAGGATGCCGGACATGATGCCCAGCGCCATGTACTTGTGGTCACGCTTGTCGAGCATGGCCAGGCCCATGGGGATCGAGAAGACGATGGTGGCGCCGCCCATGAAGCCGGTGATCAGCGCCATGATCAGCGCTTCCTTGCTGGCCGCCAGGGCCGAGGCGAGGTGATAGCCACCCATGTCCGAAGCGATGATCATCGTCGCCGCCAGTGCCGGGTCGGCGCCCAGGGCGTCGAAGAACGGTCCGAAGACACTTTCGATGATGACGGTCAGGTAGGGGATGGAGGCCATGATGCCGGCCGCCGGTACGAAGATGTAGCCCGTGGCATGGATACCCTCCATGAATTCCTTGCCGAGGCCTTTCTCGCTGTCCCGGATGGCCGCGAAGGCGCCGAGAACCGCGCAAAACATGATTACGTAGAGAACGTAATTTCCTATCTGGTCCATTGCTCTTGCCCTTTGTTGTGTTCTTGAACGAGCTTGACGAAGCAATTTGAAGGCCAGTGCGACGCAGGCGGCAGATAAGCCTTCAATAGTTGTTATGACGTTCCCTGTTGGTGCGTTTTCTTCCCTGGTTGCGCTCTTTCATGGTGCGTTATCGGAACGCCATGCCCGCAATGGGGCATGGCTGGTTCTGGCTGTTCATCCCAGAGCGGTCGCAGCGGCGCGTCATGCGCACCGCTTTGGCACTCCAGGGATGAGCCGGGATCAGAAGAACCCGAGCGGATTGATGTCGTAGCTGACCAGCAGGTTCTTGGTCTGCTGGTAGTGGTCGAGCATCATCTTGTGGGTTTCGCGGCCGACACCGGACTTCTTGTAGCCACCGAACGCGGCGTGCGCCGGGTACAGGTGGTAGCAGTTGGTCCACACGCGACCGGCCTTGATGCCACGACCCATGCGGTAGGCACGGTTGATGTCGCGGGTCCAGACGCCGGCGCCCAGGCCGAACTCGGTGTCGTTGGCGATGGCCAGGGCTTCGGCTTCGTCCTTGAAGGTGGTGATGCTCACCACCGGGCCGAAGATTTCCTCCTGGAACACGCGCATGTCGTTGGTGCCCTTGAGCAGCGTCGGCTGGATGTAGTAACCGGTAGCCAGGCCGCCTTCCAGTTTCTCCACCGCACCACCAACGAGCAGTTCGGCACCCTCTTCACGGGCAACGTCGAAGTAGGACAGGATCTTCTCGAACTGCTGTTGCGAGGCCTGGGCGCCGACCATGGTGTCGGTGTCCAGCGGATCGCCACGCTTGATCTGGCCGATCTTTTTCATCACGACCTTGAGGAAGTCGTCGTAGATCGACTCCTGCACCAGTGCGCGGGACGGGCAGGTGCAGATTTCACCCTGGTTGAAGAACGCCAGCACCAGGCCTTCGGCGGCCTTCTCGATGAACTCCGGCTCGGCGCGCATGATGTCTTCGAAGAACACGTTCGGCGACTTGCCACCCAGCTCGGTGGTCGACGGAATGATGTTCTCGGCGGCGGCCTTCATGATGTGCGAGCCGACCGGGGTGGAGCCGGTGAAGGCGATCTTGGCGATGCGCTTGCTGGTGGCCAACGCTTCACCGGCTTCGCGACCGAAGCCCTGGACGATGTTCAGCACGCCCGGCGGCAGCAGGTCGCCGATCACTTCCAGCAGCACGGTGATCGACAGCGGCGTCTGCTCGGCGGGCTTGAGCACGATGGCGTTGCCGGCGGCCAGGGCCGGGGCGAGTTTCCAGGCGGCCATCAGCAGCGGGAAGTTCCACGGGATGATCTGGCCAACCACGCCCAGCGGCTCGTGGAAGTGATAGGCGGCGGTGGTGTCGTTGATCTCGGCGGCAGCGCCTTCCTGGGCGCGGATGCAGCCGGCGAAGTAACGGAAGTGGTCGGCGGCCAGCGGCACGTCGGCGTTGAGGGTCTCGCGCACCGGCTTGCCGTTGTCCCAGGTCTCGGTGACGGCCAGCAGTTCGAGGTTCTGCTCGATGCGGTCGGCGATCTTCAGCAGCACCAGCGAACGGTCCTGCACGGAGGTGCGGCCCCAGGCGTCGGCGGCGGCATGGGCGGCGTCGAGGGCCTTGTCGATGTCCTCGGCGGTGGAGCGTGGGAATTCGGCGATCACTTCGCCCGTGACCGGCGAGGTGTTGGTGAAGTACTGGCCTTTGACCGGCTCGACGAACTCACCGCCGATGTAGTTGCCGTAGCGCTTCTTGAAGGAAACGATGGCGCCAGAGGTGCCAGGATGTGCATAACGCATGATGGGTACTCCTGCTTTTTGGTCTTCTTTGGTGGAGATGCGCGCCGTAGCGCTTGAATGAGCTTAGAGCAAAGCCCGGGCCATTACGTTCATGTCCCCGTGCTAGAGCCTTTCCAGGGCTGTTACAGAATGCGCCCACGCGCATCATGTCTCAGGTCTGGTACAGTCGTCGTGACATTTTGTCGCAGAACCGATGCCGGAGCCCTGGCTGTTTCCGGTGGGTGGAGTGGTGGTCTTATGCAAAGAAATCCTCTGGAGCAGCACGTACGCAATGTACTGACTGCGACTCGCGGGCAGCCCATGGGCAGCGGCCCGGGCAGTGATCCATCGATCACTCGCTCCTGGCTGCGTTGCCTGGACGAGCACCACCTCGACCCGTCCCTGGCCGCCGAGACCCGTGTGCTGGAATTCGGCCGTCTGCAAGAGAGCCGCGAGCGCATGCGCCAGGTGCTGGATATCGCCAGTGCCGAGATGAACAGCCTGCACCGGCAACTCTCCGGCGCCGGGCACGCGGTGCTGCTGACCGATTCACGCGGGGTGATCCTCGACTGCGTGAGCGCCGCCACCGAGCGCCAGACCTTCGAGCGGGCCGGCCTCTGGCTGGGCGCCGACTGGAGCGAGGCCAGCGAAGGCACCAACGGCATCGGCACTTGCCTGGTGGAGCGCCAGCCGCTGACCATCCACCAGAGCGAGCATTTCTATAGCCGGCATACCGAACTGACCTGTTCCGCCAGCCCGGTGTTCGACCCGTTCGGCGACCTGCTGGCGGTGCTGGACGTGTCCTCGGCACGGCAGAACGTGTCGCGCCAGAGCCAGTTCCATACCACGGCGCTGGTCAGCCTGTCGGCCAAGGTGATCGAGAGTGGCTACTTCCTGCAGAGTTTCGATGACCAGTGGCTGCTGCGCTTCCATGTCCAGTCCGGCGCGGTCGGGTTGTTCAGCGAAGGCTTGCTGGCGTTCGATGAAGACGGGCGTATCTGTGCGGTGAACCAGGCCGGGCTGAATCTGCTGGGGCATACGCGCTCGGTCCTGCTGGGCAAGGCGCTGGAGGAGGTCTTCGACTGTGCGCTGGACGAGATCATGGGCCGTGGCCGGCTGGATGCGCGCACCAGTTGGCCGTTGCACACTCGCAGTGGCCAACTGCTGTTCGCGGTGGTGCGTGGCCAGTCGGCCGTGCGCAACGGTCCGGCGCCGGTAGCTCCGCTGGCGCCGCCGCGCACGGCGGGTGAAACCTTCTGCCTGGGCGATGCGCGCCTGCAAGAGGACCTGCGCAAGGCGGTGCGGGTGCTGGAGCGGGATGTGCCGCTGCTGATCAACGGCGAGACCGGCTCCGGCAAGGAGGCGTTCGCCAAGTCCGTGCACAGTGCCAGTTCGCGCCGTGAGCGGCCTTTCGTGGCGCTCAACTGCGCGGCGATTCCGGAGAGCCTGATCGAGAGCGAGCTGTTCGGCTACCGCGACGGCAGCTTCACCGGTGCGCGCAAGGGCGGCATGCGCGGGCGCCTGCAACAGGCCGATGGCGGCACGCTGTTCCTCGATGAGATCGGTGATATGCCGCTGGCGTTGCAGACCCGCCTGCTGCGGGTGCTGGAGGATCGCCTGGTGGTGCCCATCGGCGGCGAGCCGCAGTCCATCGACGTGCGCATCATCAGCGCCACGCACCGTGACCTGCTGGCACGGGTGGCGGATGGTTCGTTCCGCGAAGACCTCTATTACCGCCTGAACGGCCTGGAAATCATGCTGCCGGCCCTGCGCGAGCGACAGGACAAGGGGCAACTGCTGGATGCCTTGCTGGTCGAGGCAGGAGGGCACGGCCTGCACCTGTTGCCGGATGTGCGCCAGGCGCTGCTGGCGTTCGAGTGGCCGGGCAACGTCCGCCAACTGCGCACGGTGCTGCGTACCCTGGTGGCGTTGTGCGACAGCGATTGCATCCGTTTCGAGGACTTGCCCGCCGTCATTCGCCAACAGACCCGCCCCGTTTCACCGACGGCCTCCTCGACGCAAGCGCCGCTGGAGCAGGCCGAGCGCCAGACACTGCTCGATGCCCTGGCGCAGCAGAACTGGCATATGGGGCGGGTTGCCGAGCAACTGGGCGTCAGCCGCAATACGCTCTATCGCAAGCTGAAAAAGCACGGCATCAGCAAGGGCGCCGCCGACGCCAGGAGAACCCCTGACGAGGGCGGGGCAGCTCGCGTCCTTGACGCCTGAGGCCGTCCTTCCTCAGCGCGCGGCACGCAGCAGGCGCAGGCCGTTGAACACCACCAGCAGGCTGGCGCCCATGTCGGCGAACACCGCCATCCACAGGGTTCCGGAGCCGGCCAGGGTCAGCACCAGGAACACCGCCTTGATGCCCAGCGCCAGGGTGATGTTCTGCACCAGTACGCGGTGAGTCTGGCGTGACAGGCGGATAAACAGCGGCAGCTTGCGCAGGTCGTCGTCCATCAACGCCACGCCGGCGGTTTCGATGGCGGTGTCGGTGCCCGCCGCGCCCATGGCGAAGCCGATGTCGGCGCGGGCCAGGGCCGGTGCGTCGTTGATACCGTCACCGACCATGCCGACGCGTTGCCCCGAGGCTTGCAACTGTTCGATACGTGCCAGCTTGTCTTCCGGCAGTAGGTTGCCCTGGGCATCGTCGATGCCGGCCTGGGCGGCGATGGCGGCAGCGGTGTGAGGGTTGTCGCCGGTCAGCATCAGGCTGCGCACGCCCAGGCCGTGCAGTTCGGCGACCGCTTCGCGGCTGGTTTCGCGGATGGCGTCGGCGACGGCGAACAGCGCCAGCGGGCCGCTTTCGTCGAGCAGTGCGATGACCGTCTTGCCCTGGCGCTCCAGCGCGTCGAGACGCGCCTCCAGTTCCTTCGAGCACAGGCCAAGCTCTTCCACCAGGCGGTGGTTGCCCAGGTGCAGGGCGTGCCCCTGCACGTCGCCACGGCTGCCGCGACCGGCGATGGCGGTGAAGTTTTCCACGTTCTCCAGTACCAGCCCGTCAGCCTGTGCGGCGCGGGCCAGTGCCTGCGACACCGGGTGGTCGGAGCGTGCCGCGAGGCTGCTGGCGAGCACACGCAGTTGCCGCTCATCGCCACGCAGGGCTATGAAGTCGGTCTGGCGCGGCTGGCCGTGGGTCAGGGTGCCGGTCTTGTCCAGGGCGACCCAGGCCAGTTGCCGGCCCATCTCCAGGTACACGCCGCCCTTGACCAGGATGCCCTGGCGCGCGGCGGCGGCCAGGCCACTGACCAGCGTCACCGGGGTGGAAATCACCAGCGCACAGGGGCAGGCGATCACCAGCAGCACCAGGGCGCGGTAGACCCAGTCGAGCCAGAGGCCGCCGAACAGCAGCGGCGGCAGGACGGCGGTGAGCAGGGCGATGGCGAACACCGCCGGGGTGTAGATGCGCGAGAAGCGGTCGACGAAGCGCTGGGTCGGTGCCTTGGCGTTCTGCGCGCTTTCCACCGCGTGGATGATGCGTGCCAGCGTGCTGTCATCGGCCTTGCGCGTGCTGCGGTATTCCAGCTCGCCCTCGCCGTTGATGGTGCCGGCGAACAGGGTGTCGCCCGGCTCCTTTTCCACTGGCAGGCTTTCCCCGGTGATCGGCGCCTGGTTGACGCTGGAGCGTCCGGCGAGCAGTTCGCCATCCAGCGCGATGCGTTCGCCAGGGCGTACCTGGACCCGCGTGCCGGGTTCGACCTCGGCGGCGGCGATGTCCTGCCAACGCTCGTCGCGCCAGACCCGTGCCTGCTGCGGCGCCAGATCGAGCAACTGGCGGATCGCCTGGCGGGCGCGCTCCAGCGAGCGGGCCTCGATCACTTCGGCGATGGCGAACAGCACGGCAACCATCGCCGCCTCCGGCCACTGGCCGATCAGCAAGGCGCCGGTGACGGCGATGCTCATCAGGGCGTTGATGTTGAGGTCGCGGTTCTTCAGCGCGATCAGGCCCTTGCGGTAGGTGGGCAGGCCGGCGGCGAGAATCGCCAGGATCGCCAGCGCGGCCACCAGCCAGGCCGGGCCGAACTCGAACCATTCGCAGACTTCCGCCGCCAGGGCAGCCACGCCACCCAGCGCCAGTGGCCACCAGGGTTTGGCTGCGGGTGCGGCCGCCGGGCTGGCGCCATCGACCGGCTCGGCCTGCATGCCGAGGGCTGCGACCAGTTTCTGCAGCGGCTCGATATCGGTGAAACGATGGCGTACGCGCAGTTCGCGCTGCATCAGGTTGAATTCCAGCGCTTCGATTTCCTCGCGTTTGCCGAGGGCGTCGCGCAGCAGGCGCTCTTCGGTCGGGCAGTCCATCGCCTCGATGCGCAGGCGCGTCCAGCGTGCCTCGCCCGTGCTGCCGCCGACATCGGGCGTTGGCTGTTGGGGCGGTGTGTGGCAGTGGTTGCAGCAGTTGTCCTGGCTCATGGCGGGGCTCCATTGACGAGATGACGCTGATTGCACACCCTGTAGCAACTACAGAGTCAAGCGATGGAGTGAAGCGGATGAAAATTGGCGAGCTGGCTCGGCGTACTGGATGCCCGGTGGAAACCATCCGCTACTACGAACGGGAAGGGCTGCTGCCGGCGCCGGCACGCAGCGAGGGCAATTACCGGCTGTACACCAGTGCCCACGTCGAGCGCCTGGCCTTTATCCGCCATTGCCGCTCGCTGGACATGACCCAGCAGGAAATCCGCCACCTGCTGGCCCTGCGCGACCACCCGGAGGCCGATTGCGGCGAGGCCAATCGCCTGATCGACGAGCATATCCGCCACGTCGAGTTGCGCATCGAAGAGCTGCGCGCCTTGCAGCAGCATCTTCTGGAGCTGCGCAGCCATTGCCAGAGCAGCGGCAGCTCGGGGCAATGCGGCATCTTGCGCGAGCTGGAACAGGCCGCGCCGCCCAGTCCGGTCGAAGCGGGTTGCTCGGGGCATGTGCCGGGTGTGCATGGGCGTTGACGCTCAAGCCAATGGCCCCTCTCCCGCTTGCGGGAGAGGGCTGGGGAGAGGGTGCTTGTGATTGCCCCGATGCCGGTCACTGAGCAGGACCTTCCGCCGCCTGCTCGGTCATTAGTGAAGGCTTATGAACCAGGTAGCCGGTTGATCTCCACCGTGACATGAGCCAGTTCCTCATGCACGCCCAGGCGCTGGCGCACGCTGTCGGCGTCCAGGCGGGCGCTGGTGGCGAGGCTGAGCAGGCAGGCGTACTGGTCCTTGCTCACACGCCAGAGGTGCAGGTCGGTGATGCGGGCAGGTTCCGGCAGTTCTGCGATGACCTGGCGCACTTCCTCCACCACTGGGGCGTCCATTTCCGCATCCAGCAGCACGCGCGAGGTATCACGCAACAGCCCTTTGGCCCACAGGCCGACCAGTACGGCGCCGACCAGGCCCATGGCCGGGTCGAGCCAGGCCGCGCCCCAGAGCTTGCCTGCCAGCAGGGCGATGATCGCCAGGACCGAGGTGGCGGCATCTGCCACGACATGCAGGTAGGCGGAGCGCAGGTTGAGGTCCTGGTGGTGTCCGTGGTGATGGTGATGGTGATGGTGATGGTGATGGTGATGGTGATGGTCGTGCTGGCTGTGATCGTCGCGCAGCAGCCAGGCGCACAGCAGGTTGACCAGTAGCCCGGCGATGGCAATGGTAATGGCCTGGTCGTAGAAGATCGGGCCGGGGGTGAGCAAGCGCTGCACTGACTGGAAAGCCATCAGCAGGGCAACGCCCACCAGCAGAATGGCGCTGGTGTAGCCGCCGAGGATTTCGATCTTCCAGGTGCCGAAGGCGAAGCGGCGGTCGTTGGCCAGGCGCCGGGCCGCGGCATAGGCCAGCAGCGAGAGACCGAGGGCCAGTACATGGGAGCTCATGTGCCAGCCGTCGGCGAGCAGGGCCATCGAGTTGAAGTACCAGCCGCCGGTAATCTCCAGCAGCATCATCAGCGCCGTGAGGGCCACGGCCAGGCGCGTCTTGCGCTCGGCGCCGGGGTTGCCCTGGTGGAACTTGTGCGTGTGTACCCAGTGTTCCGAGCCTTGGGTGGTCATGGGTATCATGCTCCGGATGGAATGGCCTGAATACTATACCCCAGTATACTAAGTGAGGAAAAACGATGGCACATACCCTGAAAGGGAAGAAGCAACTGCTGACGCGGATACGCCGGATCAAGGGCCAGGCCAGTGCCCTGGAGACGGCCCTGGAGCAGGAAGCGGAGTGCCTGGCGGTACTCCAGCAGATCGCCGCGATCCGTGGTGCGGTCAATGGGCTGATGGCGGAGGTGATGGAGGGGCATATCCGCGAACACCTGGGGGCAGAGCACCTCAGCGCCGAAGAGCGCCAGGACGATGCCGACCAGATCGCCGCGCTGCTGCGCTCCTACCTGAAGTGATGGCCTGCATGGGGCTCAGGGCGCAGCCTACGCCTCGGCCTTCAGCCCCATGCCCTGGCGGTTGGCCACCGCGGCGGCGGCGGTGCGGGTTTCCACGCCGAGCTTCACGTAGATGTGTTCCAGGTGCTTGTTCACCGTGCGCGGGCTGAGGCCGAGGATTTCGCCGATGTCGCGGTTGGTCTTGCCGCAGGCCACCCAGTGCAGCACTTCGAGTTCGCGCCCGGTCAACTGGAAGCGCTCCACCAGCGCCGCGTCGATATCCGCCTGGGCCGGCGCTGTGGCGGCATGCGCCGAGGCCTCGCGGGCGGCCTGCAAGGTGCGTGCGGTGCGCAGGTGGGCGGCGATCCGCGCCAGTACCTGCTCCGGCTGGATCGGCTTGGTGACGTAGTCGATGCCGCCGGAGGCGAAGCCGCGCACGACGTCCTCGCTGTCGGCCAGGGCGGTCATGAACACCACCGGGACATCCTCGAAGGCCGCCTCCGCCTTGAGCTGGCGGCAGGTGGCGAAGCCGTCCAGGCCCGGCATCATGCCGTCCAGCAGGACGATATCCGGCTTCAGCCGGCGCATGCGTTCCAGCGCACTCTGGCCGTCGAGGGCCACCAGCACCATGTAGCCGGCCTGCTCCAGGGCGCTGGAGAGCAGGGCGAGGTTATCCGGCACGTCGTCGACGATCAGTACGATGTCTTGTCTCACAGGGTCTGTTCTCCGGTCGTTGGCGTCCGTTCCGGGGTGGTGGGTGCGGCCTGGTCGAGCTGCCTGGCCAGTTCGTCGAGGCGAAAGCCCTTGGCCAGCGTCTGCAGTCTTTCCAGTGCCTCGGCTTGGCGTGGGTGGTCCGCCCGCAGTCGTTCCAGGCCTTCCAGTACGCCGCGCACATGGCCCAGTGCCAGGGACTGGCGCAGTGCGTGCAGCGCCTCGGCGGGCAAGGCCAGGGTGGTCGGCTCGGCGGGGCTGTCGTGTTCGGCGGCGAGCCATTCCAGGTGCAGATGTCGCTTGAGCTTTTCCAGCAGGCGCGGTGTGTGCACCGGCTTGGCCAGGTAGTCGTCGCAGGCGTCGCTGTCCGGGCCGTCGGTGAAGGCGTTGGCCGAGACGATGATGATCGGTGCCTGCGAGCCGACAGAGCGGCGGATCAGCCGGCTGGTCTGTCGGCCGTCCAGATGCGGCATCGACAGGTCCATCAGGATCAGGTCCGGGTTGTGCAGAGAGACCTGGCTCAGGGCCTCCTGGCCGTTGCTCGCCAGGTGCATCTCGAAGCCCAGCGGGCCGAGCATGGCGGCCAGCACCTGGCGGTGTTCGAGGTGGTCGTCCACCACCAGGATGCGCTTGCGCGGCCCCTGGTAGCCGACGATGTCGTGTTCTTCGTGCAGCAGCGCCTGGGGTACGCGCACTTCCGAGAGGAACAGGCGCACACGGAAGCGGCTGCCCTGTCCGGGCGTGCTGTGCAGCGAGAGTTCGCCGCCCATCAGTGCGGTGAGCATGCGCGTGATGGTCAGACCCAGGCCCAGCCCCGAGTCCTGGCGCAGCGGGTCGCCGCGTTCGAAGGGCTGGAACAGTCGCTCGGCCTGCTCTTCGGGAATGCCGATGCCGGTGTCGGCGACTTCGAACGTGGCCGTCTCGCGCAGGTAGCTGACGCGCAGGCTGACACTGCCCAGGTCGGTGTAGCGCACGGCGTTGCCAAGCAGGTTGATGAGGATCTGCCGCACGCGCTTCTCGTCGCCGCGCACCACGGCCGGAATCCGCCCCTCGCTGGACAGGTGGAAGGCCAGGCCCTTTTCCTCGGCCTGGGGCGCGAACATCTGGCGCAACTGTTCGAGGAATTCCGCCAGGGGAATCTCCGTCGGCTCCAGCGACAGCTTGCCCGCTTCGATGCGCGCCACGTCGAGCAGGCCATCGATCAGCGACAACAGGTGCGAGCCACTGCGCTGGATGGTGGCCAGCGCCTCGCGGTGGCGCGGGGCGATGTCGCGCTCGCGCTGCAGGATCTGCGCATAGCCGAGGATGCTATTGAGCGGGGTGCGCAGCTCGTGGGACAGCCCGGTGACGTAGCGGCTCTTGGCGGCGTTGGCGGCCTCCGAGGCCTCCTTGGCTTTTTGCAGGGCCTCGTCGGTCTTGCGGTGGGCCTCGATCTCCTGCATCAGCAGGGCGGTCTGGCGGTTCGATTCCTCCTGGGCGACGTGGCGGCTCTCGCGGGTCAGCACCACCCACCAGGCCAGCGCGGCGGCGAACAGCGACAGCAGCAGGAAGGCCTTGAGGAAACCCTGGTAGAGAATCTCCGCCGCGCTGTCCTGCAGGTCCTGGGCGACCTGCCCGTAGATCAGCGCCAGGGCGCAGGACAGCAGCACCACGATCACCGCCAGCACGCCCAGGTAATGCGCCAGCCGGGTGTGCAGGCGCGGCACCGAGCTGTACGGCAGCAGCCAGCGCACGAAGTCCTCGAACTGCGCCACCAGCCGCGCCCGTGGCTTGCAACTGTCGCCGCAGCGTGCGTCCAGCGAACAGCACAGCGAGCAGATCGCCGCCGAGTAGGCCGGGCACATGGCCATGTCCTCGCGCTCGTAGGCGTTGCTGCACAGTACGCATTGCAGGGTGTTCTGCTGCGGATGCAGCAGTTTCAGCGTGCTGACCCGCGCGGTGTAGTAGCGCCCCTTGGTGTACCAGGCGATCAGTGGCGCACAGAGCAGTGCGGCCAGCAGCGCCACCACCGGCGAGGCCGCCTGTGCCAGGGCGCCGAACAGACCGAGGTGGGCGAGCACCGATAGCAGCGAGGCGATCAGCATGGCGCCGACACCGACCGGGTTGATGTCGTACAGGTGGGCGCGCTTGAACTCGATATGTGCCGGCGACAGGCCGAGCGGCTTGTTGATCACCAGGTCGGCGACCAGTGCGCCGATCCAGGCGATGGCCAGGTTGGCGTAGAGCCCGAGCACCTGCTCGATGGCCTCGAACACCCCCAGCTCCATCAGCATCAGCGCGATCGCCACGTTGAACACCAGCCACACCACGCGGCCCGGGTGGCTGTGGGTGACGCGGGCGAAGAAGTTCGACCAGGCCAGCGAGCCGGCGTAGGCGTTGGTCATGTTGATCTTCACCTGGGAGACGATGACGAACAGCACCATGGCGCCCAGCGCCCATTGTGGCGAGGCGAACACGTAGTTGAAGGCCACCAGGTACATCTGCGTCGGCTCGGCGGCGCGCTCGATGGGGACTTCGTGTTGCAGCGCGAGAAAGGCGAGAAAGGCGCCGGCGAGCATTTTCAGTGCACCGGGAATGATCCAGCCCGGCCCGGCCATGAGCAGTGCGCTCCACCAGCGAAGGCGGTTTTCGCGGGTCTTTTCCGGCAGGAAGCGCAGGTAGTCGACCTGTTCGCCGATCTGTGTCACCAGGGCCAGCGCCACGGTGCAGGCTGCACCGAAATGCAGCGGATTGAACACGCCGGCATCGCCTTCGCGCCCGGCGAAGCCGGTCCAGTCGCCCAGTGCGCCGGGGTTCCTGGCGATGACGAAGACGTACGGCAGCACCAGTAGGAACAGCCACAACGGCTGCGTCCACATCTGCAGGCGGTTGATCAGGGTGACGCCATAGGCCACCAGCGGCACGATGCCCAGCGAGCAGATGACGTAGGCCAGCGCCAGCGGCAGGTCGAAGTACAGCTCCAGCGCCAGGGCCATGATTGCCGCTTCCAGGGCGAAGAACAGGAAGGTGAAGCTGGCGTAGATCAGCGAGGTGATGGTCGAGCCGATGTAGCCGAAACCGGCGCCACGGGTCAGCAGGTCCATGTCCACACCGTAGCGGGCCGCGTAGTAGCTGATCGGCAGGCCGGTGAGGAAGATCACCAGGCTCACCAGCAGGATCGCCCAGAGCGTGGTGGTGAAGCCGTAGCTCAGCGCCAGGGTCGCGCCGATGGCTTCCAGCGCGAGGAACGACACCGCTCCCAGCGCGGTGTTGGCGATGCGCCATTCCGACCACTTGCGGAACGACGTGGGGGTGAAGCGCAGGGCGTAGTCCTCCTTGGTCTCGTCGGCGACCCAGGAGTTGTAGTCGCGACGGATCTTGACGATGCGCTGGGGGCTGCTGGGTTGCACGGCGGTTTCCTGCTCGGTCGTATGGGGATTGTCGAAGCAAGTTCCATTCCCCTCCCGCGCCGGGTGGATACGTCAGATGACGTACCCGCCTACGTCATGCTGCGTATACCGGTAATCACCCCGTCGCTCGCATGCTGGTGGCGAACCGGAGCGGATCACGCCCGGACCAACCAGCACAGGAGCAGGACGATGCAATCAAGACTGACGGGAGTGAGAAAAATACTTCCACGGCGTCTGGCACTGGGTGCCGCGACCGTGTCACTGGTGGCGGCCAGTGTGTTCGGCCAGGTCGCCCTGGCCGACGCCGTGAATACCACGGGGCTGGCAGTGACCGATACCGAAGTGGTGGTCGGCCAACTGCACTCGGCCACCGGCACCATGGCCATCTCCGAGACCGGTTCGATCCAGGCCGAGCGCCTGGCCATCGAGCAGATCAATGCCTCGGGTGGGGTGCTCGGGCGGCAGATCCGGGTGATCCAGGAAGACGGTGCCTCGGACTGGCCGACCTTCGCCGAGAAGGCGCGCAAGCTGCTGGTCGGCGACAAGGTGGCGACCGTGTTCGGCTGCTGGACCTCGGCCTCGCGCAAGGCGGTGTTGCCGGTGTTCGAGCGGGAGAACGGGCTGCTCTACTACCCGACCTTCTACGAGGGCCTGGAGCAGTCGAAGAACGTCATCTACACCGGCCAGGAAGCGACCCAGCAGGTGCTCGCCGGCCTCGACTGGATCGCCAAGGAGAAGGGCGCCAAGACCTTCTACCTGATCGGCTCCGACTACATCTGGCCGCGCACCTCGATGAAGATCGCGCGCAAGCACATCGAGAACGTGCTCGGTGGCAAGGTGGTCGGCGAGGACTACTACCCGCTGGGCAACACCCAGTTCGGCTCGCTGATCAACAAGGTCAAGCTGAAAAAGCCTGACGTGGTCTTCGCTGCCGTGGTCGGCGGTTCCAACGTCGCCTTCTACAAGCAGATGAAGGCCGCTGGCGTCACCGCCGACAAGCAGAACCTGCTGACCATCTCGGTCACCGAGGACGAACTGCTGGGCATCGGTGGCGAGAACATGACCGGTTTCTACGCGTCGATGAAGTACTTCCAGAGCCTGGACAACCCGAACAACGCCGCCTTCGTCGAGGCCTTCAAGGGCAAGTTCGGCAAGGATTCGGTGATCGGCGACGTGACCCAGGCCGCCTACCTCGGACCCTGGTTGTGGAAAGCCGCAGTGGAGAAGGCGGGCAGCTTCGACGTGGACAAAGTGGTCGCGGCCTCGCCGGGCCTGGAGCTGACCACGGCGCCGGAAGGCTACGTCAAGGTGCATGACAACCATCACCTGTGGAGCAAGACCCGCATCGGCCAGATCCAGTCCAACGGCCAGTTCAAGGCGGTCTACGAGTCCGACCTGATCGAACCCAATCCTTTCCCGGAAGGCTACCAGTAACAGCAGTGGCGAGCGGCAAGCTTCAAGCGGCAAGTGGAACGTATCCCGCTTGATGCTTGTGGCTTGGCGCTTGCGGCTTCTTGCGAGGATTTTCCTATGGAATGGCTATCGGAATTCGGCGCCATCGCCGCCATGCAGGGGTTCAACGGTCTTTCCGTATTCTGCGTCCTGCTGCTGATGGCGCTGGGGCTGGCGATCATCTTCGGGCAGATGGGGGTGATCAACATGGCGCACGGTGAGTTCCTCACCATCGGCGCCTACACCACCTTCGTGGTGTCCACGCTCACCGAGCAGTATGCACCGGCCTTCGGGCCCTACTATTTCTTCCTGGCCATCGCGCTGTCGTTCCTGATCGCCGGCGCGCTGGGCTGGCTGGTCGAGTGGGCGATGATCAGCCGGCTCTACCAGCGTCCGCTGGACACCCTGCTGGCCACCTGGGGCCTGTCGCTGGTGATGCAGCAGGCGTTCCGCTCGATCTTCGGCGCGCGTGAAGTCAGCGCCACCCTGCCGGAGTGGCTGATGGGCTCGTGGACCCCCACCGAAGCCATCGACATTCCGCGCAACGGCCTGTTCGTCATGGGCCTGACGCTGCTGCTGACCGCCACCGTGTTCCTCATGCTGTACCGCTCGCGCTGGGGGCTGCAGGTGCGTGCCACGGTGCAGAACCGGGTGATGAGCCGTGCCGTGGGGATCAACACGCGGCGGGTCGACCGCATGACCTTCGCCCTCGGTTGCGGCATCGCCGGCGTGGCGGGCGCGGCCTTCACCACAATCGGCTCGACCGGGCCGACCGCCGGTTCGCTGTACATCGTCGACACCTTCCTGGTGGTGGTGTTCGGTGGCGCGTCCAGCCTGCTCGGCACCATTGCCTCGGCCTTCAGCATCGCCCAGGCGCAATCGATCATGGAGTTCTTCATGAGCGGTTCGATGGCCAAGGTGCTGACCCTGTCGGCGGTGATCCTGATCCTGATGATGCGTCCGCAAGGGCTGTTCTCGACAAAAGTCCGCAAGTGAGGTGGCGCAGATGAATCCGACACTCGACAAACTGCTCGGCGGCCGCCAGGGCGCCATCGGCCTGGCGGTGCTGGCCGCGCTGGTGCTGCTGGTGTTCCCGCTGGCACTGGACGCCTTCCGCCTGAACATGGTCGGCAAGTACCTGAGCTACGCCTTCGTCGCCGTCGGCCTGGTGCTGTGCTGGGGCTACGGCGGCATCCTCAGCCTGGGCCAGGGCATCTTCTTCGGCCTCGGCGGCTATTGCATGGCGATGTTCCTCAAGCTGGAAGCCTCCGACCCGCAGAGCACGAAAATCCAGTCCACCCCCGGCATCCCGGACTTCATGGATTGGAACCAGATCACCGAACTGCCGCTGTTCTGGGAACCCTTCCACAGCTTCGGCTTCACCCTGCTGGCGGTGATCGTGGTGCCGGTGGCGCTGGCGCTGGTGATCGGCCTGGCGATGTTCAAGCGGCGCGTCGGCGACGTGTACTTCTCCATCGTCACCCAGGCCATCGCGCTGATCCTCACCGTGCTGATCATCGGCCAGCAAGGGCTGACCGGCGGCGTCAACGGCATCACCGACCTGAAGACCCTGCTCGGCTGGGACATCCGCAGCGACGCGGCGAAGACCCTGCTGTATTTCGTCAACGCGCTGTTGCTGTTCGGCTGCATCCTGCTCGGGCGCTTCATCCTGTCGTCCAAGCTGGGCCGGCTGCTGATGGCGATGCGCGACAAGGAGGAGCGGGTGCGTTTCTCCGGCTACGACGTGGCCAGCTTCAAGATCTTCGTGTTCTGCGTCGCGGCGGCCTTCTCGGCCATCGGCGGGGCGATGTTCACCTTGCAGGTGGGCTTCATGTCGCCGACCTTCGTCGGCATCGTGCCGTCCATCGAGATGGTCATCTTCGCCGCCGTCGGCGGGCGCATGTCGCTGCTCGGCGCGGTGTATGGCGCGCTGCTGGTCAACTACGGCAAGACCTACTTCTCCGAAACCTTCCCCGAGCTGTGGCTGTACCTGATGGGCGGGCTGTTCATCGTCGTCGTCATGTACATCCCCAACGGCCTCGCCGGCCTCTGGCAGAGCCATGGGCGGCACTGGCTCGCCCGCCTGCCGGCGCGTCGCGGCAGCGTATCGCCCGCCCACGAACAGGAGCACAGACCATGAGCGCAGTCGGTTTCCAGATGCCAAAACCGGTCCTGGCCATCGAAGGCCTGACCGTTTCCTTCGACGGCTTCAAGGCGGTGGACGACCTCAACCTCTACATCGACCGCAACGAAGTGCGGGTGGTGATCGGCCCCAACGGCGCCGGCAAGACCACGGTGCTCGATCTCATTTGCGGCAAGACCCGCGCCACCGCCGGCAGCATCCAGTTCGAGAACCGCGAACTGACGAAGATGCGCGAGTACGACATCGTCCGCGCCGGGGTCGGGCGCAAGTTCCAGAACCCCTCGATCTACGAGAACCTGACGGTGTTCGAGAACCTGGAAATGTCCTATCCGGCAGGGCGCACGGTGTTCGGCGCGCTGTTCTTCAAGCGCAGCGTCGAGGTGCAGACGCGGGTCGAGGAGGTGGCGCGCGAGATCATGTTGCACGAGCACCTGCACCAGCAGGCCGACCTGCTTTCCCACGGGCAGAAGCAGTGGCTGGAGATCGGCATGCTGCTGATGCAGGACCCGCAGTTGTTGATGCTCGACGAGCCGGTGGCGGGCATGAGCGTGTCGGAGCGGGTGGCCACCGCCGAACTGCTCAAGCGCATCAGCCAGGGCCGTTCGGTGCTGGTCATCGAGCACGACATGGAGTTCGTCAAGCGCATCGCGCACAAGGTCACGGTGCTGCACCAGGGCAAGGTACTGGCCGAGGGCAGCATGGAGGCGGTGCAGAGCAATCCCAAGGTGATCGAGGTGTACCTGGGGCATTGATCCCGTGGCCCTGGGCTACCGCCCGCTACGCAACGGTGCGCAGGGCGCACCCTACGTTGGAGTGACATTCATGTTCCAGATCAGCAACCTCGCCTCCGGCTACGGCCAGAGCCAGATATTGCACGGGCTCGATCTCGCGGTGGCGAAGAAGGAAATCGTCGCGGTGATGGGCCGCAACGGCATGGGCAAGACCACGCTGTTCAAGAGCCTGATGGGCATCCTGCCGCAATGGAGCGGGCAGATTCGCGTCGACGGGAAGGACATCTCCACCCAGGAAACCCAGCAGCGGGTCGCCAGCGGTGTGGCCTACGTGCCGCAGGGGCGGATGATCTTCGGCCAGATGAGCGTGCTGGAGAACATCCAGACCGGCTTGCCGGCCAGTGCCGGCGGGCGTGTGCCGGACGATCTCTACGCGCTGTTCCCGGTGCTCTACGACATGCGCTCGCGCAAGGGCGGCAACCTCTCCGGCGGCCAGCAGCAGCAACTGGCGATTGCCCGTGCCCTGGCCACCAATCCCAAGGTGCTGCTGCTGGACGAGCCGACCGAGGGCATCCAGCCGTCGATCATCAAGGACATCGCCCGCAGCCTGAAGGAAATCCGCGACATGCGCGACCTGACCATCATCGTCTCGGAGCAGGTGCTGTCCTTCACCCTGGAGATCGCCGACCGCTTCCTGGTGATCGAGAAGGGCCGCTTCGTCGTCGAGGAAACCCGCGACAAGGTGGATGAGGCGAGTATCAGTCGTTATCTGTCGGTGTGAGGTTTTTCCCTCTCCCTGGCCCTCTCCCGCAGGCGGGAGAGGGGACTGACCAGTGCTGGGCTCAAGCCTTGCTGCTACCTCTTTCACTCATGACTGAGGGTGCTGTGCGCTCTGCTCCCCTCTCCCATTCATGGGAGAGGGGCTGGGGGAGAGGGCCGCTTTCCCGTTCCCGCGAAAAATCCCCGCAAGCCCCATGGAGTCTGGCTCCCAGGCATACGTCATCCAACGTATTTGCCGAATCATCCCCGCGTCCGAGACTGGCTCCGTACCCCGGCATACCGATGGCCGGCATCCCTCACAGGTCTCAGGAGTTCATGTCATGACCGAAACCTTGATCAAGGTCGACCTCGACCAGCCCGCCACCCAGAACGAACAGGTCCACAACCGCTGGCACCCGGACATTCCCATGGCCTGCTGGGTCAACCCGGGCGATGACTTCATCCTCGAAACCTACGACTGGACTGCGGGCGCCATCGCCAACGACGACAACGCCGAGGACATCCGCGACGTCGACCTGACCACCGTCCACTACCTGTCCGGGCCGGTCGGTGTGCGGGGCGCCGAGCCGGGCGACCTGCTGGTGGTCGACCTGCTCGACCTCGGCGCCAAGGAGGAAGCGCCCTGGGGCTTCAACGGGTTCTTCTCGAAGAAGAACGGCGGTGGTTTTCTCACCGACGAGTTTCCCCTGGCGCAGAAGGCCATCTGGGATTTCCAGGGCATCTACACCAGCTCGCGGCATATCCCCGGCGTGCGCTTCGCCGGGCAGATCCACCCCGGCCTGATCGGCTGCCTGCCGTCGCGGGAGTTGCTCAATACCTGGAACGAGCGTGAACTGGGCCTGATCGGCACCGACCCGCAGCGCGTGCCGCCGCTGGCCAATCCGCCGTTCGCCGCCACCGCGCACATGGGCAAGCTGACCGGCCTGGCCCGTGACAAGGCCGCCGCCGAAGCGGCGCGCACCGTGCCGCCGCGCGAGCACGGCGGCAACTGCGATATCAAGGACTTGTCGCGTGGCTCGAAAGTCTACTTCCCGGTCTATGTCGACGGTGCCGGGTTGTCGGTAGGCGACCTGCACTTTGCCCAGGGTGATGGCGAGATCACATTCTGTGGCGCCATCGAGATGGCCGCCGGCTGGGTGCACATGAAGGTCGAGCTGATCAAGGGCGGCATGGCCAAGTACGGCATCAAGAACCCGATCTTCAAGCCCAGCCCGCTGGTGCCCAACTACAACGACTACCTGATCTTCGAAGGTATCTCGGTGGATTCCAGCGGCAAGCAGCACTACCTGGATGCCAACGTCGCTTACAAGCAGGCCTGCCTGAACGCCATCGAGTACCTGACCAAGTTCGGTTACTCACCGGCGCAGGGTTACGCCATCCTCGGTTCGGCGCCGGTGCAGGGGCACCTGAGCGGCGTGGTCGACATTCCCAACTCCTGCGCCACCCTGTGGCTGCCGACGCAGATCTTCGACTTCGACATCAACCCCAGCGCCGCCGGCCCGATCAAGCACCTGGACGGCAGCATCGACCTGCCCATCGCCCAGGACAAGTGATGCCCGCGCGCACGGCCGCACAGCGTGCGCCGTGCGCACCGGTCTTTCCGAGGAGAGTGCTGATGCCCATTTATGAATACGACTGTCCGGCGTGCGGTGACTTCACTCTGCTGCGTTCGCTGGCCGAGCGCGAGCAGCCCTGCGCCTGCCCGGCCTGTGGCCAGGCCAGCGTGCAGGTGATCCGCAGTGCACCGCGCACCACTAGCATGCCCGCCAGTCTGCTGCGCAGCCATGAAGTCAACGAGCGCAGCCGGCATGCACCGCAGAGCCTGGCCGAATACAAGAACAACCGCCGCCACCCGGCCGGTTGCAGTTGCTGTTCGACCAGCAAGAAGCCTGCCGCCGCCCAGGGCGAGCCGGCGCCCCTGAAATCTGCGGGCAGCCGCCCGTGGATGATCAGCCATTAACAGCAGTCACAAGCTTCAAGCGGCAAGCGGGCTGTGTTCCTGCTTGAGGCTTGCAGCTTGAAACTTGGAGCTTAGCCATGCGTCACGGTGATATTTCCAGCAGCCCCGATACCGTCGGCGTCGCCGTCGTCAACTACAAGATGCCGCGCCTGCACAGCAAGGCCGAAGTGCTCGACAACGCGCGCAGGATCGCCGAGATGATCAAGGGCATGAAACTCGGCCTGCCGGGCATGGATCTGGTGGTGTTCCCCGAGTACAGCACCATGGGCATCATGTACGACAAGGACGAGATGATGGCCACCGCCGCGACCATCCCCGGCGAGGAGACCGCGATCTTCTCCGCCGCCTGCCGCGAAGCCAGGACCTGGGGCATTTTCTCCCTCACCGGCGAGCGTCACGAAGAACACCCGCACAAGGCGCCATACAACACGCTCGTGCTGATCAACGACCAGGGCGAGATCGTGCAGAAGTACCGCAAGTGCATCCCCTGGTGCCCGATCGAGGGCTGGTATCCGGGCGACCGCACCTACGTCAGCGAAGGGCCGAAGGGCATGAAGATCAGCCTGATCATCTGCGACGACGGCAACTACCCGGAAATCTGGCGCGACTGCGCGATGAAGGGCGCCGAGCTGATCGTGCGCTGCCAGGGCTATATGTACCCGGCCAAGGAACAGCAGGTGCTGATCTCCAAGAGCATGGCCTGGGCCAACAACTGCTATGTGGCGGTGGCCAACGCTGCCGGTTTCGATGGGGTCTACAGCTACTTCGGCCACTCGGCGATCATCGGTTTCGATGGCCGTACCCTGGGTGAGTGCGGCGAGGAGGAAATGGGCATCCAGTACGCCCAGCTGTCCATCTCGCAGATCCGCGATGCACGGGCCAACGACCAGTCGCAGAACCATCTGTTCAAGCTGCTGCACCGGGGCTATACCGGCATCCATGGCTCCGGCGATGGCGACAAGGGCGTGGCTGACTGCCCGTTCGAGTTCTATCGCAGTTGGGTGCTGGACGCCGAGAAGACCCGCGAGGACGTCGAGAAACTGACCCGCTCGACCATCGGCGTGGCCGATTGCCCGGTGGGCGAGCTGCCGCATCCGGGCAAGGAGCGTTCCGTCTAGGATGCTTTCTCTTCCCTCTCCCCAGTCTTCTCCTGCAAGCGGGAGAGGGAGCAAGAGCCGTCATGCGATTGCCCCAGGAAGGAGTGCTCCATGCCTTTCGCCAACCAAGTGATCGAACACAACCGCGAGCAACTGGCCCGCGCCGCCGGGACGTTGCCGTCGCGCTTCACCTTCGACCCGGAGCAGGCGATGGCCTTGTTGCGCTCGCGCATCGTCGGCCAGGACGCGGTGCTCGATGAAATGGCCGCCATGCTGCGCGTGGTCAAGGCAGGCATCGGCGATGGCGAGCGCCCGCTGGCGGTCAACCTGTTCATGGGGCCGACCGGGGTCGGCAAGACCGAGATCGTGCGGTTGCTGGCGCAGGCCATTCATGGCCGTGCCGACGCCTTCTGCCGTATCGACATGAACACCCTGGCCCAGGAGCACTACGCCGCCGCCCTGACTGGCGCGCCGCCCGGCTATGTCGGCAGCAAGGAGGGCGCCACGCTGTTCGATATCGAGGCGATCCAGGGCAGCTTCAGTCGCCCCGGTATCGTGCTGTTCGACGAACTGGAAAAGGCCAGCCGCGAAGTGGTGCGCAGCCTGCTCAACGTCCTCGACAGCGGTCGGCTGACGCTGACGGCGGGTAATCGCAGCATCGATTTCCGTAACAGCCTGATCTTCATGACCAGCAACATCGGCGCCCTGCAGGCGTGGAACAGCGGCTGGGGGCGCATCTGGCCCGGCGCGCGACGAACCATCATGCGACGGGCGCTGCATCGGCATTTCGAGCCGGAGTTTCTCAACCGTATCGACCGTATCCTGGCCTTCCAGGCGCTGGATGACACTCGCCTGGAGGCGTTGCTGGACATCGAACTGGACAAGCTCAACCAACGCCTGGCGAAGCAAGGGCGCGCCCTGCAACTGGACGAAGCGGCGCGGCGCTTGCTGTGTGGCGCCCACGACAGCCGCTTCGGCGCCCGCGACCTGGTGCGGCGGCTGCGTACGCGACTGGAGCCGGTGTTGGCCGAGGGCTTGCTGGCGCACCCGGCGCAGACGCACTGGCGGGGCCGTGTACGCGAGGGGCGGCTGGTCGTCGAATAGGCGGCGGTCGGAAACCTGAGCCTGTTACAGCGCCCAGCCGAACACCGCGCAACTGTTGCGATAGCTGGCCTCGGCCAGTGCCTCGGGCGTGACACCCTTGATCTCTGCCAGCGCCCGGCAGATGTCCGGCAGGTACTCGGGGCTGTTGCGTTGCCCGGCACGGCCAACCGGCGGGATGTCCGGGGCATCGGTCTCCAGCACGATGGCTTCCAGCGGCAATTGTCGCAGCACCCGGTGCATGCGTTGTGCCTGCGGCCAGGTGCCGGCACCACCGAGGCCCAGGCGAAAACCCAGGCGCAGGTATTCGCGGGCTTCCTCCCAACTGCCGCTGAAGGCATGCACGATGCCGGCGCGCGGCAGGCGCTGGCGCTTGAGTGTGGCGATCATCGCCGCGTGGGCGCGTCGCACATGCAGCAGCACCGGCAGTTCGAAACGATGAGCCAGCTGTAGCTGGGCTTCCAGCAGTTGCTGCTGGTGCTGCGGATCGAGGTCCGGCAGGTAGTAGTCCAGGCCTATTTCGCCGATGGCGCACAGCTTGTCGTGCCCGTGCAGGCGCTCCAGCCAGTCAGCGAGCGCGGCCAGATGCTCGGGGCGGTGACGTGCCAGGAACAGCGGATGCAGGCCAAAGCTGGCGTAGAGCGCCGGATGGTCGCAAGCCATTTCCCAGAGCACTGGCCAGTTGTCCGCATGGACGCCCATCAGCAGCAGGCGCTCGACGCCCACGTCCAGACTGTGTGCCAGGACTGCGTCGCGGTCATGATCGAAGCCTTCGAAGTCGAGGTGGGTGTGTGTGTCGATCAGGCGCATGCACGGGCTCTCCAGTTCACATCCGCACGTTATTTCATCGCGGCCTGGCATGGAAGCGGACAAGGGATTGCCGTAACCTGAGCCGTGTCAGCGAACGGGAAGGAATTGCGAACTGCCGATGAAAACGCCGAAACGTCTGGAGCCTCTGATCGAGGACGGTCTGATCGATGAAGTGCTGCGTCCACTGATGAGTGGTAAGGAAGCAGCGGTGTATGTGGTCCGGTGTGGCGATGAGTTGCGTTGCGCCAAGGTCTACAAGGAGGCCAATAAACGTAGTTTTCGCCAGGCAGTGAAGTACCAGGAGGGCCGCAAGGTTCGTAACAGCCGTGATGCACGGGCGATGGCGAAGGGGTCCAAGCACGGTCGCAAGGAGCAGGAGGACTCCTGGCAGAACGCCGAAGTGGCGGCGCTGTTCCGCCTGGCCGATGCCGGGGTGCGCGTGCCCAAGCCTTACGACTTCCTCGATGGCGTGCTGTTGATGGAAATGATCGCCGGAGACGATGGCGATGCGGCGCCGCGCCTCAATGATGTCGACCTGCACCCGGATGACGCACGGGAATTCCATGCCTTCATGATCGGCGAGATCGTCAAGATGCTCTGCGCCGGCCTGGTGCATGGCGACTTGTCCGAGTTCAACGTGCTGCTCGACCCGGAAGGCCCGGTCATCATCGACCTGCCGCAGGCCGTGGATGCCGCGGGCAATAACCATGCGTTCGACATGCTGGAACGGGACGTCGGCAACATGGCCGCTTATTTCGGCCAGTTCGCGCCGGAGTTGAAGTACACCCGTTATGCCAAGGAAATGTGGGCGCTCTACGAGGAAGGAAAGCTCACACCACAGAGCCAACTGACCGGAGAGTTCGCCGAGGATGAGGAACAGGCCGACCTGGATGCCGTGATGCGCGAGATCAAGGCGACCCTGGCCGAGCAGGCACGGCGGGAAGCGGCGCGCAAGGATGACGACGATGGCGAGCGGGAAGTGACGCCACCCTGGATGCATTGATGGAGGCCAGCCTGCCTTGCAGGCTGGCGATCCGTGCTGATGAGTCGTATTCGGTCGTCGGTTGGATAATAGTTATTATCGTTTTTCAAGTTCGATATATGTAACGACGAGAAACTTTCTCGGTTGCGGATTAATAGTGTTATCGCCGGTAATGAAAGTCTATTTTAGAATGGCTTTCATCAACTGCGATAATTGACGATTTTATTGCCGTAAAGTTGATTATTCCTTGACTTGCAAGTTGTCGATGTGGATCCTTGGCGCCATTCAATTAGGGCACCGCTGCAAGGGGATTCACATGCAAGGGCAAGCACAAGTCATCGACTACCTCAAAGAGCTCCTGCGTGGTGAACTGGCCGCGCGTGACCAGTATTTCCTGCATTCGCGCATGTACCAGGACTGGGGCTTCGACAAGCTCTTCACCCGTCTCGATCACGAGATGGAAGAGGAAACCCAGCACGCCGATGCCCTGTTGCAGCGCATCCTGTTCCTCGAAGGCACACCGGACATGAGCCCGGAGCCGATCAACCCGGGCAACGACGTTCCCTCCATGCTGCGCAGCGACCTGGCGCTGGAGTACAAGGTGCGCGCCGCGCTGGCCAAGGGCATCGCCCTGGCGGAGCAACTGGGTGACTACCAGACTCGCGATATCCTCAAGCTGCAATTGCAGGATACCGAAGAAGACCACGCCTACTGGCTGGAGAAGCAACTGGGGCTGATCGACCGCATCGGCCTGCAGAACTACCTGCAATCCCAGGCCCAGGGCGTCTGACGATTATCCTAGGGTGCGCCGCGCGCACCGACTGGCAGATAGCGCCAGGTTACAAGAGCAACACACAGCAACGAGCGATATAAGAGCCATTCAAATGGCTACCAAAGAGCAGGCCAACGAGCCTGCCAGCAAGCAGCAAGGGTCAAAACCGTGACCTGAGCGTATCGAAGGCAGGGAATACCGGCGATACGCAAGGGATGGCACTGCCATCCCGCATTATTCGAGAGCAGGTGGGCGACGATACTTTCGCCACGCTTGCCGGGAACACGCCAGAGATCGTGATCTGGTCTGACGCTGTAAAAGAAAAGCCCACTCTCTGGAGTGGGCTTTTTGCTTTTAATGTGTGTATTCAGACCATGCGCAGACGGAAGTCATCACGTACTCTCGCCGGCGGATCTTATGGTTGTCATGGTTCCGTTATTCTTTGCGGGAGCGGTGGATGGCTTCGAAATAATTCATGTTGGACTGATTCAGTATTTTGCCTGCACGGTCAGCATATAACTGCGCGGTTCACCATATATGGATTTATATGTGGCAACGCCGTAAGGCCAGTAAACTTTGTCAAAGACATTGTTTACATTGAGACTGGCGCTCCAGTTACTGTTGATTTCGTATCGCGCAAACGCATTCCAGACGCTGTATCCGCCCTGGATTTTTTCGCCGTTTCGAATGTCCTTGCTGCGTGAGTTGACACCCCCGCCAAGTGTAAGGCCGGATAAGGCGCCCTGCAGACGGTAACTGCTCCATAGTTTCATCAGGTGTTTAGGTGTCTGGAATCCTTCACCAATTGAAATGGCTCCCCCCTCACCAGACGCGGCTCTGATAATTTCTGTGTGAGTGTAGGTATAGCTTGCTGCGGCCTGCCAATTTGGCAGTAGTTCGCCGCTGACCTCTGCATCGAAGCCACGAGTGCGCTTATGCCCAGTATTGACATAGCATTCGCCACCAAGCGGGTTGCCGGGGCAGACATTGTCATAGGGCGGCTCTTCGATTTGGGCGGTATTTTCCAGATCTACTTGATAGATGGCGAAAGCGGTATTCAGTTGACCTCCGTAGAGTTCGCCCTTGATGCCCAGCTCGTAGTTGGTGCCTTCTTCATGAGTGATCAGGCTACCGCTACGGGTGTAATAGCCCCACTGGGGCCTGAAAATATCGGCATAGCTGGCATAGGCCGACCATTCTGGCGTCAACGCATAGATAAGGCCTGCATAAGGTGAAAATTCATTACCGACATGGCCGCTGCTGGAGGGCAGGTAGTTTCCATCATTTTCATAGGCTTCATGGTCGTACCAGGAGGTGCGTCCACCGATAATGGCAGTCAGGTCTTCCGTCAGCTTGAAGTCCATCTTTCCATAGAGTCCATGGGAGTTTGATTCTCGATAGCTACGTGGGGCTGACAGCACCGCATGGATAAAGTCCTGCATCTGCCCGGTTTCTGGCCAACTGCTCTTGGGGTCGAAGTTTGTCCAGTCATAATCGAAATTGAAATCTCCTCGATAGGAAGCAAGGCTTGAGCCGGCATAATCCCATTTTTCATTACTGGCATTTGCCCCAAAAGCTATTTTATGTTCGCGCCCGAAGGCTTCGAGCGAGCCAAGGATATTTACGTCGATGCCTGATATTTTGGCTTTGCTGCCGAATACGTCAAGAAGCCCGCCTTCCACATAATTTACGGTTCTTGGCATCGCCGTCTCACTGTCCATCTCACGATGTGTTCCGGAAAAATTAAGCTGCCAGAGATCATTGAAGTTATGTTGGAGCTCTAGGAAGAGCTCCTTGTCTTCTGAATTGCTATATCCCCAATCCGGGTTGTAGAGATGTGACCTGCTGGGCTCATAGTCGGAAAGCCAGAACACGCTGCTTCTCGTGGCGTTTTCCTTGTATTTCTCATATCTGGCTCCAAGTGTGGCTTTTGTATTTGGAGCCAGATCCCATTCGAAGATGCCATAGAGCAATGGCGATTGGGATTCGGTAATACCCCAGAAGCGATCACGGTCTTCATAAGCTGCGACCAGACGGCCGCGAACCTCTCCTGAGTCAGCCAAGGCGCCGGAAACGTCTACTTCACCCCGGTAATTATCCCAAGAGCCCGTGCTTAGCGTGTAAGTGTGTCGGAAGTCGGTGGTGGGGCGTTTGCGCACTAGGTTGACGGTTCCCCCCGGGCTGCCATTGCCCAGAAGTAGTCCAGCAGCGCCCCTCAATATTTCTACACGTTCATAGATTGCAGAGCTTCCCGTAGGGCCAGTTGTGACGCCGCTTCCGTTTGTAGATGCTCCTTCGCTCAACGTGCTGGTTGGGATTCCATCCAGCATGTAGCTCGTAATCATATAGCCACGGGAAAAGTAGTTTGAGTTCCCGTTTACAGCCCCAACTGTCACGCCATCGGAGTAGCTATAAATTCCAGGTGCCTGCTCCATTACCTGGCTGAGGCTAGTCAGCCGCTGGTCTGTAATCTGCTGATTAGTAATCACTGAGACCGATTGCGGAATTTCCTTGAGCGATTGAGCGCCCTTGAGAATGCTGGCGCCTTTAGCGGCGTAAGAGCCGGTGCCCTCCGTACTTATACCTGCCGACGATAGAGTCGTGCCGGTCACGCTGGTGGCCTCCAGTTCCAGCGCTTCTTGATCTACTGTGCCGATCAGCAGTGTATTCCCCGTCCGCTGGTAAGAAAGCCCACTACCCGCCAACAAGCGCGCCAGCGCATCGCTCGCCTCCAGCTTGCCGCGCACGGCTGGCGCAGGGCGGCCCTGCACCAGGGCGGAGTCCACTGCGATGGTCAGGCCCGAGGCCTCGCCCAACTGGCGCAGGGCGCTGGCCAGCGGTTGCGCTGGAATATCCAGTACGAGCGGAGCGGCCTGGGTGGCACCGCTGGCCGCCAGTGGGATGACGAGCGCCAGGCGGCGCAGGGGGATGGGGGTGAGCATAGGCAAGGTTCCCTTGTTGGGTGATGGCAGATGCTTCACTGACGGAGAGGGCTGGCGTTTCCCTGATATGGGATGAGAATTATTTTTACGTACCGCCGCCATCGCCCTTGGAATTGAGCAAATAAGAATGGTCGAGTGTGGACCGATACCCATCGGTTGCGTGCCCTGGGTGTCGCTAACGCTCGACCCAGGCTACCCAATGTCTACGGATGGCGCGGGGCGAGCACTACGCGGTTATGGCGCCTGTCCACCTGCACGGCGGCGATACGCGGCAGGGCGCGCAGGAAGCTGTCGATATCGTCCAGTTGCACCACGGCATCGATCCTCGGCCCGCCGGGCAGGGCATGTACCGGTTGGGGGCGGTGGCGCGACAGGGTGGCGGCGATTTCCGCGAGGTCGGCTTGTTCGAAGATCAGCCGTCCATACTGGTAGGCGAAGGCATTGCTGGCGGTGAGTGACAGGCGTTGTAGCTGCCCGTCCTCCGAGACTTCCGCGACCTGGCCGGCTTGCAGTTGCAGGCGCTGCCCATGAGCGTCCACTTCGACCAGGCCATGCTCGACACTGATGCGCAGCCGGTCCGGCAGGCGGTTGACGACGAAATGCGTACCGAGCACCCGCACCCGTGCCAGGCCGGCGTCGACGACAAAGGGGCGCTGCCGATCCTTCGCCACCTCGAACGAGGCCTCCCCGCGCAGCAGCAGGACCTGCCGCAGCGTTTCGCCATAGATCACCTGCAAGCGCGTGTCGGCGTTGAGGAATACCTCGCTGCCATCGCGCAGGCTGTGGCGCAGGTGTTCACCGATGCGGGTCTGCAAAGGCAGGTCGAAGGCGCTGTGACGGTAGCGGTGCAGGCCGTAGCCTCCGATGCCCA
This sequence comes from Pseudomonas sp. ABC1, assembly GCF_013395055.1. Taxonomy (NCBI): domain Bacteria; kingdom Pseudomonadati; phylum Pseudomonadota; class Gammaproteobacteria; order Pseudomonadales; family Pseudomonadaceae; genus Pseudomonas; species Pseudomonas sp. ABC1. The sequence goes on along the minus strand of NZ_CP058349.1, from coordinate 1,734,452 downwards.
GCAGCAGGAACATCCCGAGGCCGCCGCGCAGGACGTGACGCCGCTTCAGCGTGCGGCGATGCTCCAGCGCATCGGCCAGGGCCTGGCTGCGCGGGATGGAGGAGAAGTCGCCCCAGAGTTCGCAGAAGGCCTGGTATTCGGCCTGGTGTTCGGGGCGCTCGGCCAGCCAGGCCTCGAATTCGGCGCGTTGCGGATGGCCGGCATCGCTGTTCTGCATCCGGCTGAACCAGCGTGCCGCCTGTTCGCGGGCCGCGCTCATGGTTGCAGCAGTTCGCGGGCGGCGCGCAGGTCGAGCAGGGCGCGCATCATATGGCGTTCGACCATGTTGACGCTGATGCCCAGTTGCCGGGCGATTTCCACTTGGGTGCAGCATTCGATGCGGGCCAGCCAGAACACTTCGCGGCAGCGTGTCGGCAGGCAATCGAGGATGCGCTGCAAGGCTTCCAGGCGCTGCTGGATATCCAGCAGGTGTTCGGCGGACGGCGCCATGCCGCCGGACCAGGCATCACCGCAATCGAGGATGCTCTCCGGCAGCTCCGTGTAGCGGGATTCGCGGCGTATATGGTCGATCAGCACCGAGTGGGCGACCCGGCGCAGGTAGGCGTTGGGGCGTTCGAGGGGCTGGGCGTGGCTGCTCATGGCGAAGCGCAGCAGCGCATCGTGCAGCACGTCCTGTGCACGTTGTACGCAGCGGGTCTGCCTGCTCAGGCTGAGCAACAGGTCGCCATAGGCCCAGCGCAGGTCGATGCCTTGCCAGTTCATGCCGCGTACCCTCGGAGTGCCGGAAAGGCGGGCAAGGATACGTGGGTGGGAATCGTTCGTAAATAAGACCCGGAGCCGCTCAGACGCCTTCCAGGCTGCCGATGACGATGGACTTGATGATGAAGCCGAGCACGCCGAGGCCGAGGGCGAAGAACAGTACGAGCGTGCCGTAGCGGCCAGCCTTGGACTTCTTCGCCAGGTCCCAGACGATGAAGGCCATGAACAGTACGAGACCGCCGACGAGGATGATCATCATCCATTCTTCGAAGACTTCGGGTTCCATCAGTAACTCCGTTGGCAACGCTTGCTGGGCGCCAGGGGTGGGGTGAGAGCGGCCTTGTCGTCGCGTCAGGATGTCACGGCAAGGCGCGCCGATTATACGCGATGTGTCACCCTTGTCCGGTGCGGGGCCGCTTGTGTTGTCCTGATACGCTTCGACACTGGCGTGTGCTGGCACTTTGGCGGAAGATAGGCCGCCTTTCGCCTCCCGTCGTGGAACAGGGCCGGTCATGGGCCGCAGAGATGCCGTTCGGCATGGGCGTTCTATCGCGAGATATCTATGAAGGTTAAGGATTTGTTGCGTTTTCCAGGTCTGGCCCTGTTGGCCGGCCTGTTGTCGCTGGGTGGCTGTGCAACGCCACCCCCCGTGGCGTTCTATAGCCTCGATAACGGTGCGCCAAGCGTGCCCGCTCAGGTCGGGGACGTCGCCGTGCTGCTGGGGCCGGTGACGCTGGCGGGCTATCTGCAACGCGATACGCTGCTCCAGCGTCAGCCGGATGGCAGCCTGGCGGAAGCGCCGGGCAAGGCGCGCTGGGCGACCGGCCTGCAGCAGGATGTCGAACAATTGTTGTTGCGCCAACTGGCCTGGCGTTTGAACAGCCAGCGGCTGGTCCTGGCGCCGGCTGACCAGGGCTTCGTGCCCGATGTACAGGTCGAGCTGTCGATCACCCGCCTGGATTCCGGCCCCGCGCAACTGGCGGTGCTCGAAGCCCAGTGGCGTCTGCTGGACAAGAACGGCAAGCACCTGGGCAGTCGCCTGGTGGCGCTGGACGAGCGGCACCAGGGCGATGTGGCCGATCAGGTGCGGGCACAGAGTGTCCTGCTGCAACGCTTGAGTGCCCAGTTGGGCGAGGCGATTCGCGAGGTACGCCAGGCGACGACCAAGGCGCCTGTGATCCAGCGACCACGCACCCAGCCCCGGGTAGAGGCTGCACCGTCCCGACGTCCGGCCGAACCCATCCGCACGGACATGGAAGTGTTCCGTTTCTGACCTTGGGCGCCTGCCGCGTATCGACGTGCCTGGATGACGCCGCCGGTGCGCATGGCGCACCCTGCGGTGGGTCCAACCGAATGCCTGCCCGCCGTTCGCTGTCGAATCCGTAAGCAGGATGCGCGACCTAACCCTCTATACCGCTTCACCGACTGGGAACCCCGATGGCCAAACGCCAATTGAACCGCAGACAAAGCTGGCGCATAGACAAGATTCAGGGGGAGCGTGCCGCCCGCGCCGCCAAGCGCGAGTCGCGCCTGGTGGAGGAGCTGGAAGGCGGCGACCTGGGGCCGGAACAGACGGGCCTGGTCATCGCCCACTTCGGGGTGCAGGTCGAGGTCGAGGCCGAGGATGGCGAACTGGCGGGTGGGGTGTTCCGCTGCTACCTGCGCGCCAACCTGCCGACCCTGGTCACGGGTGATCGCGTGGTCTGGCGCCCGGGCAACCAGGGTATCGGCGTGATCGTGGCGCAATTGCCGCGCGTGTCCGAGCTGTGCCGTCCGGATACCCGCGGTCAGTTGAAGCCGGTCGCAGCCAATGTCGATCTGATCGTCATCGTGTTCGCGGCACAGCCCGAACCCCACGCCAACCTGATCGATCGCTACCTGATCGCCGCCGAGCATGCGGGCATACAGCCGATGCTGCTGCTGAACAAGGCCGACCTGGTCGGGCCGGACAATAACGTGGCGTTGCAGGAACTGCTATCGGTGTACCGTGAGCTGGGCTATCCGCTGCTGGAGGTGTCCGCCAGCCAGGGGCAGGGTATGGCGGAACTGAAGGCGCGCCTGGATGGCCATGTGAGCGTGTTCGTCGGGCAGTCCGGGGTCGGCAAGTCGTCGCTGGTGAATGCACTGCTACCTGGGGTGGATACCCGGGTCGGCGCCTTGTCCGAAGCCACCGGCAAAGGCACGCACACCACGACCACCGCACGGCTGTTCCACTTCCCTGGCGGGGGCGAGTTGATCGACTCTCCGGGTATTCGCGAGTTCGGCCTGGTGCATGTCAGCCGTGACGATGTCGAGGCCGGTTTCGTCGAGTTCGCCGAGTACCTCGGGCGCTGTCGTTTCCGTGACTGCAAGCATGACCGCGAGCCTGGCTGCGCCTTGCTCGCGGCGCTGGAAGCAGGGCATATCCGGCCGCAGAGAATGGCCAGCTATCGCTATATCCTCGGCGGCTTGGCGGATAACGCCAAGTCGTAGCAAAAACGTGCCGGACAGCGCCGCTCAGATCGGCGCTATTTATCGTCCGGCCGCTTGGCGACGATGTCTTCCAGGCTCAGTCCGGTCAGGCCGTTGATGGTCTTCCAGAGGAAATAGAAGATGGCGATCATCATCAGCATGCTGGGGATGGCGATCATCGGGTAGCTGAGCAGGGTCATGCGCCCAAGCTCTGCGTTGAAGGCCTCGCTACCGGCCGGGCTGACGACGATCCACTTGGCCAGCACGTAGTTCATCACCGAGGAAAAGAAAAAGGTCCCGCTCAGCATGTAGGTCGCCCGCAACAGGCGCGCCTCGAAGTCGGCGGTCTTGCCCTTGAGTTCCAGTTGTTCCTGGATGCGTTCGACATTCAGCACGTTGGGGTTGTAGAGCAGGGTGCGGATCAGCGGAAAGCGCGTGCGGGTCGAGGCCAGCACCGCGATGCCGATGACGCCGGGAACCGCCGCTTCCTTGATCGCCAGCCACTGGGTATCCAGTTGCAGCAGGCCGATCCCGCCGGTGAGCAGTACGCTGACCATGCCGAGCAGGGCGATCCAGTTGAGCTTGCGGTACTTGAGCAGCTCCAGCAGTCCCCAGCCGAGAGGGAAGGCTAGGGCGGCGAGAAGTGCGCCATCGGCTCCCAGCCGATCTTCGCCACTGAGCTTCATCAGGATCAGCGACGGGATCACGATACTGACGGCCAGGTCCACCAGTGGGCGGGGCTTGTGCTGCGGAGTGCGTGTTTCGGACATGGAGGCGTTCAGGCTCGTGATGGAAAGGTTCGGGGCCGTGCGGGCTCCATGGTTGTCGTGGCGTCAGGGCTCGGCGGTGTCGGTGTCACTGTGCTTCTTCACCCATTGGCTGTATTCGAAACCGAGTACCACCAGAATCGCCATGGCGAATGGCAGCAGCAGGTAGAAGACGCGGAATACGATCAGTGCGGCCAGTACGTCGGCGGTCTGCAATTCCGGCAGTGCCGCCAGGAAGGTCACTTCGAGTACGCCCAGGCCGCCGGGCGCATGGGAGAGCAGGGCCAGGGAAAAGGATACGAGGAATACGCCGAGGATCACCAGGTAGCCGGGGTTGTTCTCGGCCGGCAGGGCGAAGTAGATGATGGCGGCGGCACAGACCAGCTCCAGCGGGCCGGCCAGCAACTGGCGACCGACAATCGGCAGGCGTGGGTATTCGATGGTCCATTTGCCGAGCCGCAGCGGCGGCATCTGCCGCCAGGCGCCGATGGTATAGAGGCCGACCAGGCCGAGCAGGGCCGCACCGATGGCGATGGTGATCCAGGGCTCGACGTCGATGACACGATCCAGCAGGTGCGGGTTGAGCACCAGTACGCAGCCGGCCGCGAGGATCACGCCGAGGGCGAAGGTCAGCGAGCAGAAGACGATGAGGATGCCGATTTCCTGCGGTGTCAGGCCTTTGCTGCGGTAGGCGCGGTAGCGCACCACGGCCCCGGAGAACACCGAGGCGCCGATGTTGTGGGCCAGGGCATAGGTGGTGAACGAACACAGGGTGATGAACCACCAGGAAATGTGCCGGCCCAGGTGCGCCATGGCGATGCGGTCGTACCAGGCCAGCGCCGCGTAGGCGCCGAGCGTGGCCAGCGCGGCGAGTATCCAGTTCTTGTGGCTGATGGCCTTGAGACTGCCGGTGAGGTCATCCAGAGAGATGGTACGGATCTCGTGATAGAGCAGATAACCGGACAGAAGTACCGCCACGATCCCGATCAGGGTCCAGGCGGCATCACTCCTTTTCATCATGGGGGCTCCTCGGCCTCTTCTGGTTGTTGCGGCCCGGAGCGGAGTGGCTGGCGAGGCAGGTCAGTGATCATGACTGACCGTCTTCCTCTGCCCATGCCCTGGTGCAGGCGGCTACGCGCGATTTCCATCAACGGTGCCGCTGCAGTCCGCCCATTGCCGTTGGGACATGCCCGCTGACAGATGGCTGTCGTTGGCCGGTTGGAGCAGGCGGGAAGCCCGATCCGTTCGCATGGCCTGACGCAGTAGCCCGCTTTTCATTAAGGGTGTGAAGGGTACACCCTCGACCCCGCCCGGCGCGAGCGCTTGCGGCCTTCTTGGTGTTTCAAACTTTTCCACTGCGGCTGTCGCCGAGCGTTTGCAGAGTGTGCGATCACTCGGATGCGGGTGGCGCACCCTGTGAGGGCTTTGTATGTCAGTCGTTCGGCGTTATTGAACGCGGCTCAGTGTTCGAGCCACTGCGCCAGCAGCTCTCGCAGGCGCGAGAGTTCCAGCGGCTTGCCGAGGTGGTCGTCCATGCCGGCCTCGTCCGCCTGCTCGCGGTACTCGGCGAGGGAGTGGGCGGTCAGGGCGATGACCGGTGTGCGTGGGTGGCCTTGCCGTTGTTCCCACTCGCGCAAGCGTTGTGTGGCGACGAAGCCATCCATGACCGGCATCTCGCAATCCATCAGCACCAGGTCATAGGTGTTCGACTGGAGCGCGGCGAGCGCTTCTTCGCCGTTGTGGGCGATGTCCGCACTGAAGCCGAGCCGGGCGAGCATGCTGCAGATGACCTGCAAGGATGTGGCGTCATCCTCCACGACGAGAATGCGTGCGGTGCCGGACGAGCCCGCCGCTATCGCCGAGGCGGCCTGGACAGGCTGGGCTGCCCGGTGGGCCAGTGTTTCGGCCAGGGTCGTGCGCAAGGTGTAACCGGCCACGGGTTTTGCGAGGATCTGGCGGATACCGGCGGCGCGGGCGCTGGCCCGGCTCGGTGCGTCGCTCATGCCGGTCAGCATGATCAGCAGCAGGTCAGGGTTGATGTTCGGGTCTTCCTTGATCTTCGCCGCCAGTTGCAGGCCGCTCATGCCTGGCATGTCCTGGTCGAGCAGGACGGCATCGAAGTATTCCTGCAGGTTGGCCTTGGTCCTGAGCAGCGCCAGGGCCTCTCGCCCGGAGGCCGCCGTGCTGACCTGCATGCCCCAGTTGCTGCATTGCAGCATCAGTACTTTGCGGCAGGTGTCGTTGTCATCGACGATCAGCAGCCGGGTACCTTGCAGTGTGCCCTCCTGATCCGTCTCTGGCTGGTCGAGGCGGCTGATGTCGAGCGGCAGGCTCAGCCAGAAGGTGTTGCCCTGTACGCTGTCGCTGTCGACGCCGGATTCGCCGTGCATCATGCCGATGAGCTTGCGCGCGATGATCAGGCCCAGGCGGCCATGGTGTTTGCCGGAGAGCAGGTCGCGGCTTTCGAGGTCGTCGTTGCGCAGCACCGCGCGTTCCTCCGGCGACAGAGGGGCGCCGCTGTCCTTCACGGTGATACGCAGGCTGGGGGGCGCGTCGTTTTCTTCGAGCGTGGCGCTGAGCAGGATTTCGCCTTCCTCCGTGTGGCGGATGGCGTTTTCCAGCAGGTTGAGCAGTGCCTGGCGCAGGCGTGCCGGGTCGCCGCTGATGACCCTCGGCAGGCGCGGATGGATGAAGCCGATCAGCTCGATGCGTTGCCGCTCGGCACGGCCACGGTGAATGCCGAGGCAGTCCTCGATCAGCGCATGGAGGTCGAACTGCACGTCGTCCCGCTCGACCTCGCCTTCCTCGAGTCGGGAAATGTCGAAGAACTCGTTGATCAGGCTCAGCAGTTCGTTGCCCGAGCTGTGGATGGTCTGGACGTACTCCCGCTGCTTTTGCGACAGCGAGGAACTCAGCAACAGCTCGCTCATGCCCAGCACGCCATTCATCGGCGTGCGCAGTTCGTGGCTGATCCGCGCCAGGATCTCGGCCTTGGTCCGCAGTTCGGCGCTGTTTACCGCGTGGGCGGTGAACTGGTTGCGGCGGTTCGACTGTATCTGGCCGAGGCGCTCATGCTGGGCAAGGCTGAGGATCAGCCCGCAGATACCGGCCAGCCCGAATATCACGCCGCCCAGCCAGCCCGCTGGAAGCTGAGCCAGCCCCAGCAGGGCGGGCAGCAGCAGGGTGAAACCGAGGGTGAACAGGGCGCAGCCGATGATGAGCAGGCGCGCCGGGAGATAGCGTTGGCGCCAGTGGTGCAGCGCGACGATGATCACGCTGGCGTTGGCCACGACGCAGGCTATGTGGGCCAGCCAGGTCTTCCAGAGTGGGCTCTGCAGCACGATGAGCATGGCCAGGAGGGCCAGAGCCGCCATCTGCCCGTTCAGCAGCCAGGTGCTCCAGGCGCGCTTGCGCCGGGCGAAGAAGGCACGGGTGAAGCCCAGCAGGCAGAAGCTGGCGAGGAGCGCGGAGAGATCGGCAATCGTGGCCTGGATCGGACTCAGTGCGGGCAACAGCACCGGCAGCAGGCCGAAGTTGATGATGGCGCAGGGCAGCAGCGCCGCGTGCAGCATGGCCAGCCACAAGTGGCCGCTGCTGCGCACCAGGGCGAAGCGCAGCAGGTTGTGCAGGGCCAGCAGCGCCAGTGCGCCGAACAGTGCGCCGAACAGATAGGCAGGGCCTGACTCGTTGGCCAGCCCGGCCTCGTCGAGGACATCGAACCAGGTCAGCAGCGGATGGTTCGATTGCAGGCGTATGAAGGCCTGGCGCGGCTGGTTGTCGTTGGGCAGTGCGAACAGGTAGGAGCGCGTCGGCAGCGGGCGTGCGCTGGCCGGTCGGCGGTCGCCGGTCTCCTGGTAGCGCTCGACGGTGTTGCCGTTGAGCAGATAGAAATCCAGGTACTGGACACGCGGTGCGAACAGCGAGATCCAGTGCGGTGTCGTGCTGGGGGGAATGCTCAGTTGCAGCCAGATGGCGCGGTCGCTGGCTGGCGAGGCGTGGGACTGATGATTCAGGCGCTGGAACAGTGCGCGTTGCTCGAGGACTTCATCGAAGCTCAGCAGGCCCGAATGATCGACCAGGATGCGCCAGTTCTGTGGGTTCTGGTCCGTCGACGAGGCGCCGGCGTTCATGAACAGGTCGGAGGTGAGCGCGCCAACGGAGAACGGCGCCGCCACACTCACGAGCAGACAGAGGGAGAAAATGGCAGTCCAGAGCCGACGCACAGGGGCAATTCCTTTATGTGGTCGGCGCAGTATAGAGGAGCTGTCGTGCGTGTGACGGCAGATTTTCCTGGTCACACGCACCCACTCTAGCGGCGTCAGTCGTTCTGCTGCTCACGGGCGATGGCACGGTAGCCGATGTCCTTGCGGTAGAAGCCGCCGTCCCAGTCGATGGCGGCCGCCAGGGCGTACGCATTGTGCTGGGCCTGGCTGACGCTGTCGCCCAGTGCGGTGGCGCAGAGTACGCGACCGCCGGCAGTGACTACCTGGCCGTCCTGCAGGCTGGTGCCGGCGTGGAAGACTTTGCCTTCCAGGCGCGCGGCCACGTCGAGGCCGTGGATCGGTGTGCCCTTGGCGTAGTCGCCTGGGTAGCCGCCCGCCGCCAGTACCACGCCCAGGCTCGGGCGTTCATCCCATTGGGCTTCGATCTTGTTCAGCGCCTTGGCCAGGGCGGCCTCGACCAGCAGCACCAGGCTCGATTGCAGGCGCAGCATGATCGGCTGGGTTTCCGGGTCGCCGAAGCGGCAGTTGAATTCGATCACCTTGGGCGCGCCGCTCTTGTCGATCATCAGGCCCGCATAGAGGAAGCCGGTGTAGACGTTGCCCTCGGCCGCCATGCCACGCACGGTCGGCCAGATGATCTCGTCCATGACCCGCTGGTGCACGTCGGCGGTGACCACCGGGGCCGGGGAGTAGGCGCCCATGCCGCCGGTGTTCGGGCCGGTATCGCCGTCGCCGACGCGCTTGTGGTCCTGGCTGGTGGCCATCGGCAGCACGTTCTCGCCGTCGACCATGACGATGAAGCTGGCTTCTTCGCCGTCCAGGAACTCTTCGATGACGACACGCGAACCCGCGTCGCCGAACACGTTGCCGGCGAGCATGTCGCGCACGGCGTCTTCGGCTTCTTGCAGGGTCATGGCGACGATCACGCCTTTGCCCGCGGCGAGGCCATCAGCCTTGATCACGATGGGGGCGCCTTTCTCACGCAGGTAGGCCAGCGCCGGTTCGATTTCGGTGAAGTTCTGGTAGTCGGCGGTGGGGATCGCCTGGCGTGCCAGGAAGTCCTTGGTGAAGGCCTTGGAGCCTTCCAGCTGCGCGGCGGCGGCGGTCGGGCCGAAGATGTCCAGGCCACGGCTACGGAACAGGTCGACCACGCCTTTGACCAGCGGCGCTTCCGGGCCGACGATGGTCAGTTGTACGTTCTGCGCGGCGAAATCGGCCAGGCGTTCGATGTCCAGCACGTCGATATCGACGTTCTCGCATTTGGCTTCGGTGGCGGAACCAGCGTTGCCCGGTGCCACGAAGACCTTGGCGATGCGCGGGTCTTGCGCCACTTTCCAGGCCAGGGCGTGTTCGCGACCGCCGCTGCCGATGATCAATACGTTCATGTCTCTCTCCCATTGGAGGCGAGCCGGAGGCCCGTTCGGTGGATAAGCGAAGCGTCATCCACTCTATGAATTCCGAGGTCGCGATGAAGCCGGTAGATGCTAGGCGCCCTGGGTTTCGACAAGCGGAGTTGCCTACTGGCAATGAGCATTGGCGGAACCCGGGGCAACAACGCAGATGCCGGTTTCAGTGCGGCCGATTTTAGTGCCTGAAGTGGCGCATACCGGTAAACACCATGGCAATGCCTGCTTCGTCGGCGGCATCGATCACTTCCTGGTCGCGCATCGAGCCACCCGGTTGGATCACAGCGGTGATGCCAGCCTTGGCGGCGTTGTCGATGCCGTCGCGGAATGGGAAGAAGGCGTCCGAGGCCATCACTGCGCCCGGTACCGACAGGCCGGCGTGCTCGGCCTTGATCGCGGCGATGCGCGCCGAGTTGACGCGGCTCATCTGACCCGCGCCGACACCGACGGTCTGGCGGTTCTTGGCATAGACGATGGCGTTGGATTTGACGAACTTGGCCACTTTCCAGGCGAAGATCAGGTCATGCACTTCCTGCTCGGTCGGGGCGCGGCGGGTCACCACCTTGAGGTCCGATGTCTGGATCATGCCGATGTCGCGGCTCTGTACCAGCAGGCCGCCGTTGACGCGCTTGAAGTCCCAGGCGGCGGCGCGTTCGGCCGGCCACTCGCCGCATTCGAGCAGGCGCACGTTGGCCTTGGCAGCCACCACGTCACGGGCGGCGGCGCTGATCTTCGGTGCGATGATCACTTCGACGAACTGGCGTTCGACGATGGCCTTGGCGGTTTCGCCATCCAGTTCGCGGTTGAAGGCGATGATGCCGCCGAAGGCCGATTCGCTGTCGGTGGCGTAGGCCAGGTCGTAGGCCTTGCGGATGCCGCCTTCGTTTTCCGGAACCACGGCCACGCCGCACGGGTTGGCGTGCTTGACGATGACGCAGGCCGGCTTGACGAAGCTCTTCACGCATTCCAGCGCGGCGTCGGTGTCTGCCACGTTGTTGAACGACAGTTCCTTGCCTTGCAGTTGTACTGCAGTGGAGACGCTGGCTTCGCCCTTTGCCGCCTCGACGTAGAACGCCGCGCTCTGGTGCGGGTTTTCGCCGTAGCGCATCTCCTGGGCCTTGATGAACTGGCTGTTGAAGGTGCGCGGGAACTGGCCGCGATCTTCGGTGGACAGGGTGTCGCGTGCCTGGTCGATGGTGCCCAGGTAGTTGGCGATCATGCCGTCGTAGGCAGCGGTGTGCTCGAAGGCTTTCAGCGCCAGGTCGAAGCGCTGGGCGTAGCTCAGGCCACCGGCCTTGAGGGACGCGACGATGCCCGCGTAGTCGCCGGCATTGACCACGATGGCCACGTCCTTATGGTTTTTCGCGGCGGAGCGCACCATGGTCGGGCCGCCGATATCGATGTTCTCGATGGCATCGGCGAGGTCGCAACCCGGCTTGGCCACGGTAGCGGCGAAGGGGTAGAGGTTGACCGCGACCAGGTCGATCGGCTTGATGCCGTGCTCGTCCATCACTGCGCCGTCAATGGCGCGACGGCCAAGGATGCCGCCGTGGATTTTCGGGTGCAGGGTCTTGACCCGACCGTCCATCATTTCCGGGAAACCGGTGTAGTCGGCCACCTCGATCGCGGCGATGCCGTTCTCGCGCAGCAGTTTGTAGGTGCCGCCGGTGGAGAGGATTTCCACGTTCAGCGCGGACAGCTCACGGGCGAACTCGACGATGCCGGTCTTGTCGGAGACGCTGATCAGCGCGCGGCGGACGGGCAATAAGGTGGTTTGGTCGGTCATAACGTTCCTAGGGGTACAGGCTATAGGCTACGGACGATGGGCGGGCGCGGCTTGGCCAGCGTCCCGCCAGCGCTTTCAAAGAAGATCGTATTGCTTGAGTTTCTTGCGCAGGGTGCCCCGGTTGAGGCCCAGCAACTCGGAAGCCTTGGTCTGGTTGCCCTTGACGTGGCTCATCACGGTTTCCAGCAGCGGCGCTTCGACTTCGGACAGCACCAGGTTGTAGACGTCGGTGACATCGGCGCCTTCGAGGTGGGCGAAATAGTTGTGCAGCGCCTTTTCGACACAGGCGCGCAGCGTCTGTCCCGACTCGCTGGGCGCGTTCAGGTGCTGCTTGAAGTTCAGGTTGTCGCTCACGGCTGTCGTTCCGGTTACCAATGTTTCATTAAGCAGCGTCATGCGGCTACCCCCTTTCCTTCCCCTGCGCCGGCGCTCGTGCGGTATTCGGCAAAGAATGCCCGGATACTCGTGCACTGTGCGTCTCGGTCTTCCAGACGGTTGAACCGGGAGCGGAAGTCCCGCGCCCCCGGCAGTGTTGTCAGATACCAGCCGACATGCTTGCGTGCGATACGCACACCCATGACGTCGCCATAAAAAGCATGCAGGGCCGCCACATGTTCCAGCAGGATGCTTTCCTGCTCGGCTGCCGACGGCGGCGGCAGTAGCTCGCCGGTCGTCAGGTAATGTTCCATCTCGCGAAATATCCAGGGACGTCCCTGGGCCGCCCGCCCGATCAGCAGGCCATCGGCGCCGGTCTTGTGCAGGACCTCGCGGGCTTTGTGCGGCGAGTCGATATCACCGTTGGCGAATACCGGGATCGACAGCGCCTGTTTGATCGTGGCGATGGTCTCGTATTCTGCCTCGCCATTGTAGAGATCGGTGCGGGTGCGACCATGTACCGCCAGTGCGGCAATGCCGGACTGTTCCGCGATGCGTGCCACCTGCGGGCCGTTGCGGTGTTCGCGGTCCCAGCCGGTGCGGATTTTCAGTGTGACCGGCACGGACACGGCGGCGACCACGGCTTCGAGAATCTCGGCGACGAGCGTCTCGTCCTTCATCAGCGCGGAACCGGCGGCCTTGTTGCAGACCTTCTTGGCCGGGCAGCCCATGTTGATGTCGATGATCTGTGCGCCCATGTCGACATTGCGCCGGGCGGCCTCGGCCAGCATCTGCGGGTCGCCGCCGGCGATCTGTACCGAGCGTGGCTCGTCGTCGCCTTCGTGCGCCATGCGCAGGCGCGACTTGCGGCTGTTCCACAGGCGCACATCGCTGGTGACCATCTCGGACACCACCAGGCCGGCGCCCAGCCGCCGGCACAACTGACGGAACGGCTGGTCGGTGACGCCCGCCATCGGCGCGAGAATCAGCCGATTGGGCAATGTATAGGGGCCGATGCGAACCGATGACATGGAGATTCCCTGCTGGTGGAGCCTGTTCACGAGTTATCGAAATTGCCCTGCCGAGCGGGGCCGTACGAACCACTCCGAACAGGTGCCGGGGTCGATCGGGGACTGCAAAAAAGGGTGGGCATGATACCCGCTCCGTATGACCGGATAAAGGTCGATTTGAACAAAATCTGAACAGTCGGGCGTGGCCGGCAGGGCAATCGCATGAAGCATTTCTTCCCTCTTCCATTCATGGGGGGAGGAGCCGGGGAAAGGGTTCTTGCGTTTTTTGCCCTCTCCCCAGCCCTCTCCCGCAGGCGGGAGAGGGGGTAAAAGCCATGGATGTCCGAATGGTCTGCTCGTATGAGCAGGTATGGCGACCTTATGCGGTTGCCCTGGCGTAGTCTGGGGTGCGTGTCACTCCGGCGAGTGGAAGTGCAGGCTGTAGTTCACGGCATTGGCGCCGGGGTCGAGGATGTCCAGGGCGATATGGATCGGGACCTGGGAGGGCATTTCAGTCTGCCCGGCCAGCTCGCCGGCCAGGTATTCGCCGGGCTTGAAGGTCCTGCTGGCGAGCAGGGTGCCATTCAGGTCGGCGAAGCGGATTTCCAGCAGCGGGAAGGGCTGGGGAAAGTCGGCACGGTTATACAGGATGGCATCCACCACCAGTGCCGAGGTGAATTCCGGGTGGCTGCGCACCACCAGGTTGCTGCTCTTTATCTGGCCGATATCGACGCGGCTCGGCACTTCGCAGCCAAGTTCCGGGCACAGGCGCTCCAGCCAGGGGCGGTACTGTTCCTGACGGGCCAGTTCCTCGAAGTTGTAGACCACGTACTGCCCGGCCAGGGCCAGCAGCGCCAACAGGTTCAGCGTGCCCCAGAGCAGCCAGCGGCCCCAGGGTTTGCGGGGCTTGCGCCAGTCGAGCTGCAGCGGATCGTCTTCAAGTTCGACACGGCTGGTGCGGGTGGCGGCGGGTTGCTCGTTGGCAGGCGGCGGAGCGGGTGGCTCTTCTTCCGTTGCTGCGACCAGCGTCGGTTCCTGGCGGGTGTCGTCGGGTTCCGTTTCGACTGCCGGCTCCAGCGGGGCGGTTGGCTCGCTGGGCAGGGGTTCGTCCTGGGGCTCGGGTTGTTGCTGTTCCTCGGCCTGGAGTTTGGCCAGCTCTTCGTCCAGATCGAGGTTGTCCAGGTCCAGCGCGGCGGGCGCGGGTGGTTCACTGGACGTCACGGTGTCGAGTGCTGCGCGTTCCGTATCCAGTGGTGTGGACGGTTGTTCGTCCGCTGGCGGCGTATCCGGTTGCAGGCTGTGCTTGGCGTTGAACAGCTCCATGCAGGCTCCGCAACGGACCAGGCCCCGGGCGACGCCCAGTTGGGCATCGCTCAGGCGAAAGCGGGTCTGGCAGTGGGGGCACTGGGTGATGAAGCTGCTCATGCGGGTATCCGGTGGAAATTGCCCGCTAGTCTATGGGGTGCGGCGGGTGCGCGCCACCCCAGGCCCACTGGCCGGCCAGTGTCCTTCCTTTATATGTTTCGATCATATGCACCTGTATTTCCGGCCAGTTCCAGCCTGTTGTCGGGCGGCGGGTGTGCGTATAATCGGCCACTTTATGATCAAGAAGCGCGCCATGCAGCTGGTTCGAGGTCTTCAAAATCTGCGGCCCGAACACCGGGACTGTGTCGCCACCATCGGTAATTTCGACGGCGTTCATCGTGGGCATCAGGCTATCCTGGCGCGTCTGCGCGAGCGTGCGTTGGAGCTGGGAGTGCCCAGTTGCGTGGTGATCTTCGAGCCGCAGCCGCGAGAGTTCTTCGCACCTCAGGCAGCGCCGGCGCGATTGTCACGGTTGCGCGACAAGCTCGAATGGCTGACCGCCGCCGGTGTGGACAGGGTGTTGTGCCTGGCGTTCAATCGCCGCTTGCGGGAATTGAGCGCCGCCGAGTTCGTGCAGAAGGTGCTGGTCGATGGCCTGGGTGTTCGGCACCTCGAGGTTGGCGACGACTTCCGCTTCGGTTGCGACCGCGCCGGGGATTTTGCCTTTCTCGCCGAGGCGGCGCAGCGCGAAGGCTTTACCGTCGAGGCGGCGCACACGGTGCTGATCGACGGGGTGCGTGTCAGTAGCACGCGGGTGCGCGAGGCGCTGGCGGCGGGGGATTTCGCCCAGGCCGAACAACTGCTCGGCCGACCGTTCCAGATCACCGGCCGCGTGCTGCATGGCCAGAAGCTGGGCCGGCAACTGGATGCGCCGACCGCCAATATCCAACTCAAGCGCTGCCGGGTGCCGCTGAGCGGGGTGTACATGGTCAGCGTCGAGCTGCAAGGCCGGGCGTGGCCGGGCGTGGCCAATATCGGCGTGCGGCCCAGCGTGGCCGGTGACGGAAGTGCCCATCTAGAGGTACATCTGCTGGACTTTTCCGGTGACCTGTACGGGCGCCGATTGACGGTGGTGTTCCACCACAAGCTGCGCGATGAGCAGCGCTTCGTTTCGCTGGATGCACTCAGGTCGGCCATCGCCGCCGACATCGCCGCGGCCCGTGAGTACTGGGCGGCGTCACCTTTCACCATGAGTCAGGACTGAAATGACCGATTACAAAGCGACCCTCAATCTGCCGTCCACGGCGTTTCCGATGAAGGCCGGTCTGCCACAGCGCGAGCCGGAGATTCTGCAGCGCTGGAACAGCATTGACCTGTACCGGAAACTGCGCGAGATCGGCGAGGGTCGTCCGAAATTCGTCCTGCACGACGGCCCGCCCTACGCCAACGGCAGCATCCATATCGGCCATGCGCTGAACAAGATCCTCAAGGACATCATCACCCGTTCCAAGTCCCTGAGCGGCTATGACGCCCCCTATGTGCCGGGCTGGGACTGCCATGGCCTGCCGATCGAGCACAAGGTGGAAACCACCTTCGGCAAGAACCAGCCCGCTGACCTGACCCGCGAGCGTTGCCGCACCTATGCCGCCGAACAGGTCGCCGAGCAGAAGGCCGGATTCGTGCGCCTGGGTGTGCTGGGCGAGTGGGACAACCCCTACCTGACTATGAACTTCGCCAACGAGGCCGGTGAAATCCGCGCCCTGGCGCGCATGGTCGACAACGGCTTCGTGTTCAAGGGCCTGAAGCCGGTCAACTTCTGTTTCGACTGCGGTTCGGCGTTGGCCGAGGCCGAGGTGGAGTACCAGGACAAGAAATCCGACGCCATCGACGTGGCCTTCCCGGTCGAGGATGCCGACAAGCTGGCCGCCGCCTTCGGCCTGGCCAGCCTGGGCAAGCCGACCGCCATCGTCATCTGGACCACCACGCCCTGGACCATTCCGGCCAACCAGGCGCTCAATGTGCACCCCGAGTTCACCTATGCGCTGGTGGACACTGGCGAGCGCCTGCTGCTGCTGGCCGAGGAGCTGGTCGAGAGCAGCCTGCAACGCTATGGCCTGCAGGGCGAGATCGTTGCCCGTGCGCCGGGCACGGCACTGGAACTGATCAACTTCCGCCACCCGTTCTACGAACGCCTGTCGCCGGTCTACCTGGCCGAGTACGTCGAGCTGGGCGCTGGAACCGGTATCGTCCACTCGGCGCCGGCCTATGGTGAGGACGACTTCCGTACCTGCAAGCAATACGGCATGCACAACGACGACATCCTCAACCCGGTGCAGAGCAACGGTGTCTATGCCGAGTCACTGCCGCTGTTCGGCGGCCAGTTCATCTGGAAGGCCAACCCGGACATCGTCGCCAAGCTGGATGAAGTCGGTGCGCTGCTCAAGCATGAAGTGATCAACCACAGCTACATGCACTGCTGGCGCCACAAGACACCGCTGGTCTACCGCGCCACCGCCCAGTGGTTCGTCGGCATGGACAAGCAGCCGAACCAGGGCGCGACCCTGCGCGAGCGCTCGCTGGCCGCCATCGACGAGACCGCCTTCGTCCCGGCCTGGGGCCAGGCGCGCCTGCACAGCATGATCGCCGGCCGTCCGGACTGGTGCATCTCGCGCCAGCGTAACTGGGGCGTGCCGATTCCCTTCTTCACCCACAAGGCAAGCGGCGAGTTGCACCCGCGTACCGCCGAGTTGATGGAGGCGGTCGCCCAGCGCGTCGAGCAGGAAGGTATCGAGGCCTGGTTCAAGCTGGACGCCGCCGAGCTGCTGGGCGACGAGGCTGCGGACTATGACAAGAGCCGCGACACCCTGGACGTCTGGTTCGACTCCGGCACCACCCACTGGCATGTGCTGCGCGGCTCCCATGCCGGCCTGGGACATGCCAGCGGCCCGGTCGCCGACCTCTATCTGGAAGGCTCCGACCAGCACCGTGGCTGGTTCCACTCGTCGTTGCTGACCGGCTGCGCCATCGACGGCCACGCCCCCTACAAGCAACTGCTGACCCACGGCTTCACCGTCGACGAGCAGGGCCGCAAGCAGTCCAAGTCGCTGGGTAACGTGATCGCGCCGCAGAAGGTGATCGACAGCCTGGGCGCCGACGTGCTGCGCCTGTGGGTGGCGTCCACCGACTACTCCGGCGAGATGGCGGTGTCCGAGCAGATTCTCCAGCGCAGCTCCGATGCCTACCGGCGTATCCGCAACACCGCGCGCTTCCTGCTCTCCAACCTCAGCGGCTTCGACCCGGCACAACACCTGCTGGCGGATGACCAGTTGATTGCCCTGGACCGCTGGGCCATCGACCGCACCCTGCTGTTGCAGCGCGAGATCGAAGAAGCCTACGACAGCTACCGTTTCCTCAACGTCTACCAGAAGGTGCACAACTTCTGCGTGCAGGAACTGGGCGGCTTCTACCTCGACATCATCAAGGACCGCCAGTACACCACCGGCGCCGACAGCCTGCCGCGGCGTTCCTGCCAGACCGCGCTCTACCATATCGCCGAAGCGCTGGTGCGCTGGATCGCGCCGATCCTCAGCTTCACCGCCGACGAAATCTGGCAGTACCTGCCAGGCGAGCGTAATGAGTCGGTGATGCTCAACACCTGGTACCAGGGCCTGAGCGAGCTGCCGGCCGACGCCGAGCTGGACCGTGCCTTCTGGGATCGCGTGATGGCGGTCAAGGCGGCGGTGAACAAGGAGCTGGAGAACCAGCGCGCGGCCAAGACCATCGGTGGCAACCTGCAGGCCGAAGTCACCCTGTATGCCGAGGACAGCCTGTCCACCGACCTGGCGCGCCTGGGCAACGAACTGCGCTTCGTGCTGATCACCTCGGCGGTGCAACTGGCGCCGCTGGCCGGTGCTCCGGCCGACGCGGTGGTCAGCGAACTGTCCGGCCTCAAGCTGACGGTACGCAAGACCGAGCACGCCAAGTGCGGCCGTTGCTGGCACCACCTGCCGGACGTCGGCAGCAACCCGGCGCACCCGGAGATCTGTGGCCGCTGCGTAGACAATATCGAAGGCGCCGGCGAGGAGCGTCACTATGCCTGATCTGCAGAAGACGCCTGGCCGTTTCGGCAAGCTCGCCTGGCTCTGGCTCAGCGCCCTGGTGCTGCTGCTGGACCAGGTGAGCAAGCACTGGTTCGAAGGTGCGCTGACGTTGTACCAGCGCATCGAGGTGATCCCCGGCTATTTCAGCTGGACCCTGGCCTATAACACCGGCGCCGCCTTCAGCTTCCTGGCCGACCATTCGGGCTGGCAGCGCTGGCTGTTCGCGCTGATCGCGATTGGCGTGAGCGCGGTGCTGGTGGTCTGGCTCAAGCGCCTCAAGCCCGGCGAGACCTGGGTGGCGATCGCCCTGGCACTGGTGCTGGGCGGTGCCATCGGCAACCTGTACGACCGCATGGTGCTGGGCCACGTGGTCGATTTCATCCTGGTGCATTGGCAGAACCGCTGGTACTTCCCGGCGTTCAACCTGGCCGACAGTGCCATCACCGTTGGCGCCGTGATGCTGGCGCTGGACATGTTCAAGGGCAACAAGAGCGGAGAATCGGTATGACAGAGCAACGCATCGGCCCGGACACACAGGTCACGCTGCATTTTTCCCTGAGTCTGGCCAACGGCGAACTGGTCGACAGTACCTTCGACAAGAAGCCCGCCACCTTCAAGGTTGGCGACGGCAACTTGCTGCCGGGCTTCGAACAGAAGCTCTTCGGCCTCAAGGCCGGCGACCGCTGCACCTTGCAGATCGAGGAGCAGGACGGTTTCGGCCAGCACAACCCGCAGAACGTGCAGGTCATGCCGCGCAGCCAGTTCGACGGCATGGAACTGTCCGAAGGCCTGCTGGTGATCTTCAACGATGCCGCCAACACCGAGCTGCCCGGTGTGGTCAAGGCATTCGACGAGCAACGGGTGACCATCGACTTCAACCATCCGCTGGCCGGCAAGCCGCTGACGTTCGACGTGGAAATCTTCGACGTACAGCCCGCCTGAACCTGCACGGGGCGCGTGCGTCGCGCCTCGCATGCATCAGCCTCGCGCTGCGTTACACTCTTTCCCGTCTTTTCGCGTGCAGATACCCGCCATGCAAATCAAACTCGCCAATCCTCGCGGCTTCTGTGCCGGCGTCGACCGCGCCATCGAGATCGTCAACCGCGCCCTGGAAGTGTTCGGGCCGCCGATCTACGTACGCCATGAGGTGGTGCACAACAAGTTCGTGGTGGAAGACCTGCGTGCGCGTGGTGCCATCTTCGTCGAGGAGCTGGACCAGGTACCGGACAATTTCATCGTCATCTTCAGCGCCCATGGCGTGTCCCAGGCCGTGCGCCAAGAGGCCGACAGGCGCGGTCTCAAGGTGTTCGACGCGACCTGCCCGCTGGTGACCAAGGTGCACCTGGAAGTCACCAAGTACAGCCGCGACGGGCGCGAATGCATCCTCATCGGTCACCATGGCCACCCCGAGGTGGAAGGCACCATGGGCCAGTACGACACGCGCAACGGCGGTGCCATCTACCTGGTCGAGGATGAAGAGGATGTCGCCAGTCTCAAGGTGCGTGACCCTGATTCGCTGGCGTTCGTGACCCAGACCACGTTGTCGATGGATGACACCAGCCGTGTCATCGATGCCCTGCGCCAGCGCTTTCCCAACATCGGTGGGCCGCGCAAGGACGATATCTGCTACGCCACGCAGAATCGGCAGGACGCGGTCAAGCAATTGGCCGACGAGTGTGACGTGGTGCTGGTGGTGGGCAGCCCCAACAGTTCCAACTCCAACCGCCTGCGCGAGCTGGCCGAGCGCATGGCCACGCCGGCCTACCTGATCGACGGTGCCGAAGACCTGCGCCGCGAATGGTTCGAGAACATCCAGCGCATCGGCATCACCGCCGGGGCTTCGGCGCCCGAGGTGCTGGTGAAAGGGGTGATCGAGCAATTGCGCGCCTGGGGTGCGACCGACTCCTCCGAACTGGACGGCCGCCCGGAGAACGTCACCTTCTCCATGCCCAAGGAGCTGCGACTCAAGGCCATATAGGTGGCCGCAGGCTCAGGCTATAAGCTGGACGGAAGCGCGTGGCGGGATTTTTTCCTCATCCACGCGGCTGTTTCCAGTGTCCAATGCGGAACCCCACAATGAGTTATTCCCTGTTGCATCTGCTGCACCTGCTGGGCGCCATCGGCTTCATCGGGGCGCTGTTCTACGAGGTGGCGATCCTCGACCGGGTCCGGGTCGCCTTGCCCGGCGCCTTTTCCAGCGAACTGAGCCAGGCCGTCGGCAAGCGTTCGCGGCAGGTGCTGCATGCCGTGGTGCTGTTGGTCTATGGCGCAGGCCTGGGTCTGGCCTGGCACCATCGGGAGGTGTTGGCGCAACCGTTCGCCAGCAGCTTCGCGACCTTGCTGAGCCTGAAAATCCTGCTGGCGCTGCTGGTCTTCCTGTCATTCGGCCTGGTGGCCGTGCTGTTGCGGCGCGGGGCGATGACACCGGTCCTCTATCGCCGGCTGCATGCGCTGGTGCTGGCGCAGATGCTGGTCATCGTGGTGCTGGCCAAGGCGATGTTCTTCGTGCACTGGTAGGAACCTGATTCCGATCAAGTACGCCCGCCTGCCCGTTGCTGTAGAACGGCAGGCATAACGACGTCGTCCTCCGGAGGCAGCAGTGCAAGTCATCGACCGGCGCAAGGCGCTGGCCATCGCGCCCATCTGGCGCCTGGCGTTTCGTCCCTTCTTCCTGGCCGGCAGCCTGTATGCGCTGCTGGCGATTCCCTTGTGGGTGATTGCCTGGACGGGCGTCTGGCAGGGCTGGCAGCCCGCGGGCGGATGGCTGGCCTGGCACCGGCATGAAATGCTGTTCGGCTTCGCCATGGCCATCGTCGCCGGTTTCCTGCTGACCGCCGTGCAGACCTGGACGGGCCGGCCCAGCCTGTCGGGTCGCAGTCTGATGCTACTGGCGGCCTTGTGGCTGGCGGCTCGGTTGGGTTGGCTGCTGGGGCTGTCGCCGCTGGTGTTGATTCCGCTGGAGATGGCCTTCCCCATCGTGCTGGCCGGGGCGATGGCGCGTTTGCTGTGGGCTGTGCGGCAGAAGCGCAACTACCCGCTCGTGATCGTTTTGAGCCTGCTGGCCGGTGCCGATGCCCTGAGCCTGTGTGGACTGGCCTGGGGTGACGATGGTGTGCAACGCCAGGCGGTGCTGGCGGGTATCTGGCTGGTGGCGGCACTGATGGGCATGATCGGCGGACGCGTCATTCCTTTCTTCACCCAGCGCGGCCTGGGGCGCACCGAGGCGGTGCAGCCCTGGGTCTGGCTGGACCTGGCGTTGCTGATCGCCACGGCGCTGGTCGCGTTGCTGCATGCGTTCGGTGTTGCCCTCGCGCCCTCTCTGCCGCTGGGCGTATTGCTGCTGGGGATCGGTCTTGGTCATTGCGTGCGGCTGTGGCGCTGGCATGACACCGGCCTCTGGCGCGTACCCTTGCTGTGGTCGCTGCACCTGGCGATGGCCTGGTTGGCGCTGGCCTGCCTGGGCATGGGGCTCTGGCATTTCGGCATCCTGCACAACGCCAGCCTGGCCTTGCATGCGCTGACCGTGGGCGGAATGGCCGGGTTGATCCTGGCGATGATCGCGCGTGTCAGCCTTGGGCACACCGGGCGCTCACTGGAACTGCCGGACGGGGTAGCCCTGGCTTTTGCCTTGCTCAACCTGGGGGGCGTCGTCCGGGTGTTTTTCTATGTGCCTTGGCCCCACGCCAGCTTGTGGTTGGCGGCACTGCTGTGGGCGCTGGCGTTCGCGATCTTCGCCTGGCGCTATGCGCCGATCCTGTGGCGGGCGAGGGTGGATGGGCATCCGGGGTAGATTGGCTTCATATCAAATAAAATGCACTGAAAGGCAAAAAGTATTTATTTGAGTTGTCTTTGTCCCTTGCCGACAATGCGCAGGCCTTGGCCCGTGCGACATTCTGCCGTATCCGGGCGTCCCTGCGTCTTTGCCCGGAGCGGCCTTCTGTATGCCGACAGCCCTGATCGACTGGTTCCGATCCTTTATCCCCGATGCCCAGACCGCGCACCCGTGCGAGTGGCTGCGTGCCGCGTGCGGCGCGGCATTGAGCACGGCGCTGGTGCTGGTGCTGGGAAGCTGGCTGTTCGGCCTGAATGTGGCGTTGCTGGTCATCGCGCCGGCGGGGGCGTCGGCGGTGGTGCTGTTTTGCGTGCCCTCCAGTACCTTTTCCCAGCCCTGGTCGGTGGTGGCGGGCAGCGTGCTGGCCACGCTGATCGGCGAGACCCTGTGGCATAGCGGTCTGTCGCCGATCCTGTCGGCGTTCCTGGCGATCAGCCTGACGTTGCTCGGGCAGTTCGGCTTCCGCTGCCTGCACCCGCCGGGTGGCGCGCTGGTGCTGGTGTCCGGGGTCAGCAGTGCCCAGGCCCAGCAGGTCGGCTTCGAGCTGGCCTATACGGTGCTGTTCAATTCCGTGCTGCTGGTGGTGCTGGCGTTGCTCTACAACAACCTCACCGGGCATGCCTATCCGCGCGCCTGGCCTGGACGCAAGCACCCGCACCAGACCGCCGATCCGCTGCCCTCCGAGCGCAACACCCTGAGCCAGGACGATATCGAGCGGGCGCTCGATGAGTTCGGCAGTCATGTCGCGGTGACGCGGGAGGACCTGGCCCGGCTGATCCGCCAGACGGAGAAGCATGCGCTGCGGCGCAGCATGGGCGAAGTGCTGGCCGGGGAGATCATGTCGCGGGACGTGGTCCGGGGCACACCGAATACCTTTATCGACGAGACCTGGCATCAGCTCAAGGAGCATCGGCTGAGGGCCATGCCGGTGGTCGAGGAGGGCAGTGGCAGGCTGGTGGGTATCGTCACCCTGGTGGACCTGCTCAAGCACTTCCAGCCGGGGCCGGGGCGCCTGAGCTTCGGTCAGCTCCGCTACCTGCGCGGCACCAAGCTGCGTTCGGTGATGACGGCGCCGGTGGTGTCGGTGCGCGAGGACACGCACATGGTCGAACTGGTCACCCTGCTCTGCGACGATGGCCTGCATTGCCTGCCCGTGACCGATGCGGATGGGGTGCTGGTCGGTATGCTGACCCAGACGGACCTGATCGCGGCGCTGTATCGCAACTGGTTGCTGGCGACGCCTACCGTCTGAAATGCACCGGCAGGCGAGAAGTGGCCAATGGCTATGCGCCGTCTTCCGGCACGCGACCGAGTAGCGTAGGCTTCATTTTTTTCAATTCGATGAAGCCTTCGCCTTGAATAACAAGTACCTGAAGATTCTCCTGCCGCTGGTGGGCGTCCTGCTGCTGTCCTGGTCCTTCTGGTCCAGCCCCGGATGGTTGCAGTTGTGTGCCGGTCTGGCGCTGTTCCTGTTCGGCATGCAGTGCCTGGAAGAAGGCCTGCGCGACCTGGCGGGCGGCAAGCTCGAACAGATACTGGCGCGCAGCACCTCGACCCCGTTCAAGGGGCTGCTGTTCGGTATCGGCGGCACCATGCTGTTGCAATCGAGCACCCTGGTGTCCTTGTTGACCATCGCCTTTATCAGCACCGGGCTGATCCAGCTCGCGGGCGGCGTGGCCATCCTGTTCGGCGCCAACCTGGGCGCCACCAGCGGTATCTGGTTGCTGGCCCTGGCCGGGCAGAACCTCAGCCTGAGTCCGTTGGCGCTGCCGTTGCTGGTGTTCGGTGTACTGGCCAGTTTCACCGGGCCTAAGGGCAAGGCGGCTGGGCGCATCGTGCTGGGTATTGCGTTCATCTTCCTCGGTATCGACCAGATCAAGGACGGTTTCTCCAGTTTCGGTGATGGCTTCGACATGACCGGGCGGAATATCGAAGGCTTCTACGGGCAGTTGCTGTTCTTCAGCGTCGGCCTGCTGATCACGGTGGTGCTGCAATCGAGCCATGCGGCCCTGATGCTGACCCTGGCGGCTTTGGCCGGTGGACAGGTCGAGCTGTGGCAGAGCCTGGCCATCGCCATCGGCTCCAACGTCGGCAGCAGCGTCACCACTGCCTTTGTCGGCTCTCTCGGCGGCAACCGCAGCGGGCAGCGACTGGCCCTGGCGCATGTGCTGTTCAACGTGCTGACCGCCTTGCTGGCCATGCTGTTGCTGTCACCCCTGACCTGGCTGGTGACCTGGCTGGTCGAGCCGTTCGGCCTCGGCGACAATGCGCTGATCCAACTGGCGCTGTTCCATACCCTGTTCAATGGCATGGGCGTCCTCTTGTTCTGGCCCTGGCAGCCGCAGTTGGTTCGTCTGCTGGAGCGCCTGCTGCCCGACCGTCAGGAGCCGGTGGTGCTGATCACCGAACTGACCCATGACGACGATCAGGAGCCACGTACCCGCGCGCGCTACCTCAACGAGCGGGCGCTGGACTCGGCCGATGCCGCCGCCAGTGCGGTGGCGCAGGAACTGCAACACCTGGAGCGCTTGAGCGTGGAGGTGATCTGCCATGCGATCTTCCTGCCGGTAGAGCAACTGTTGCAGCAGGGCAAGCCCGACCCGGTGCTGATGAAGGCGCGTCCCGATCCACAGTCGCTGGACGCCGAGCGTCTCTACCAGCGCCATATCAAGGGTGTCTATGGCGACCTGCTGACCTTCATGGGGCGGCTGGACGTGACCCTGGACGAAGAGCACCAGGACTTCTGGATGCGCTGCCAGGTGGCGGCGCTGCAACTGGTGGATGCGGTCAAGGATGCCAAGCACCTGCAGAAGAACCTGGGCCAGCATTTGCGCAACGAGGAGTCGCCGATCCGTGTGGCCTACGTGGAACTGCGCCGTCACCTGCTGGAAGCATTGCGCGAGATTCGCAGCCTGAACCACTCGGACCTGCCCGACGAACTGTGGCGGGACCGCCTGCAATGGCTGGACGAACACGCCGCGAGCTTCGACGCGGCCTTCCGCAAGCGTCTGTTCGATGCCGTGCGGGTGGGCGATATCGATGGGTTGCAGACCAGTTCGCTGATGAACGACCTGGGCTACGCCAGCCGTATCATCCAGAGCCTGCGCAATGCGCTGATGCTCGGCGAAGGCCATGAACTGACGCGGCAACTGCGCCAACTGGGCGGGGATGATGATGGTCCGGTGATCGTGCAGGTGTAGGAAGTACAGCCGTAGGGTGTGCCGCGCACACCCGCTTTTGCGCATGGGAGCGCCCGGCATAGGCTCAGGCAGTGTCGGCTCGAACGATCGAGGGCAGGTTCCAGGGAAAAGCCTGGCAGGGTCAGTGATTGAGCTTGCCGCTATTTACCGGTGATCTTCCGGTACTTCTGCATCAACTGGTCCTTGCTCTCGACGTTGTTGGCGTCGAGCGGGATGCAGTCTACAGGGCAGACCTGCTGGCACTGGGGCTCGTCATAGTGGCCGACGCACTCGGTGCACAGCTTCGGGTCGATGACGTAGATTTCCTCTCCCTGGGAAATCGCGTTGTTCGGGCACTCCGGCTCGCACACATCGCAATTGATGCAATCGTCGGTGATGATCAGGGACATGGGTAGCTCCTGCCGTTGGCTTGGGCGGTGGGAGGCTTCGTCATGGCCGTTTTCGGCAGTGACGAAGCCCCGGCGGACCGCAGTGGCCAGGGCATCGTATTTCGGTCAGTGTTCGGCTCGGCGAATTGTGCCGGAATGTGCACGGGGACGCCATGCCATACGGCATGGCAGAGCGGATCGCGGGCGTTTGCTCAGCGGTTCTGCGGGAAGCGCTCGTTCAGCGCCTCGGCCACCGCCGGGTGGACGAAGTTGGAAATGTCCCCGCCCAGCGCCGCGATCTCGCGCACCAGCGTCGAGGAAATGAACGAATACTTCTCCGAAGGCGTCAGGAACAGGCTTTCCACATCTGGCGCGAGCTGGCGGTTCATGTTGGCCAACTGGAATTCGTACTCGAAATCCGAGACCGCTCGCAATCCGCGCAGAAAGCAGTTGGCCTGCTGTTCCTTGACGAAATGCGCCAGCAGCGTGGAGAAACCCACGACCTTGACGTTGGGCATGTGCTGCGTCACGGCCTGTGCCAGTTCCACGCGCTTCTCCAGGGAGAACAGCGGGTTTTTCCGCGGGTTCGCCGCGACGGCGATGATCACCTCGTCGAACAGGCGTGCGGCGCGCTCGACCAGGTCACCGTGGCCCAGGGTCATGGGATCGAAAGTCCCCGGATACAACACTCGATTCATCAAGGCGTCCTGACGCATGCGTGGGGTGTGGATGGTAGCGGCTGGATCCCGGCAGCGTAAAGCGGCAATGGCGGGGCGAGTCGGGGCCCGGGTCATCCACTGGGCCGGGATGCCGCATGCCAGAGCCTGATGATCGAGGTTGGGTGGATTCACCAAAGTGTGAACGGGTTCTCAGAATTCTTTCAGGCGAGCCTGTATACGAGCTCTTTGCTGCTCGAGTCGCTTGCGTGCCATGGGGTTGCGCACTTGTGCAATCAGTCGGTCGAGCGCTTCCATCGTCTGCCAGTCCAGCGCCCGGCTGCGGCGCCTGTATTCCCGGTCCCTATCCATATGGACTCCCTTGCTTATTAAAGTGTTTGTTTCTATAAAAAGTGAATTTTTATCTAATCGTATCTTACATAAAATAATTAATTAGTGATTAATATACGGGTGGCATCCGGTTCCCGTATGTCATCGAAGGAGTGATACGTCTGCGTGCCGTCAGGCAGCCGGCGCGAGCGGCAACCCGATGCCGTTCGAGCGGGTGAGCAGGGCATGTGCAGGCACCGATGAACATCAGGCCCATGGGTGGTTCTGCCTTGATCCACAGGGTTTGTGCTGAATGGAGACACGACAATCAAACCGATAACCGAGCCCACCGTCCGTCCGGAGGACGACCTGTACCTTCAGGAAAAAGACGTCATCGACGCCTTTCTCGATCTGCCGTTGCAGCAGCGTGCGGTTGCCTGTGAGGTGATCGCTGCGCTGTCCGCAGCCGTGGCGCGTGAAAATGCCGATGGCGAGGAGCCAACCCCCTGAAGTTCCATCCTTTACCCGGTTGGCCCGTGGGTGCCTGTGCATCCCGGGCCTGTTTCCCGCCCTATCTTCCAGGCGCCTGCCCTGGTCGAGCAGTGCTGTGTGACTGCTCTGGTTCTGTAGCCATTGCCGAAGAGGAGGTTCACGCCAGGGCGCTATGCCAGAGGCCATGGCCTCGTGCTGCAGGCCGGGCGACCGTGTGGGGGGGGCTTGCTGTTCGCGCCGATGACCGGCGTGCATTGCCGGAGCCGGGGCGCGTCGGCATAATGTAGCCCCTTTTCTAAGCCCCTACATGTTGGAAGGAACAGCCCGTGACTCAGAAGCCCGACCAGTGTCTTGGTGAATGGATCGATCGAGAAGCTCTTGCCGAAGCGATGATTCCGCTGATTGGCCAGCTGTATCGCAACAACAATGTGGTGACTTCCATTTTCGGTCGTGGCCTTATCAACCGTTCGGTGATCGCCATTCTCAAGGCACACCGCTTCGCGCGCCACCGCCAGGCCGACGAGTCCGAGCTGTCGGTCCATGAGACCTACCAGACGCTCAAGACCATGAGCGAGCTGAACCTGGGCGCTGCCTCCATCGATCTCGGCAAGCTGGTCGGCAAGTTCAAGGAGCAGGGCGAAGGTCGCAGCCTCGAACAGTTCGTGCGTGACGAACTGGCCGACATCACCGGCAAGCGCAACGTTTCCGGCGCCCGCAAGGGTACCGATGTCGTGCTCTACGGTTTCGGTCGTATCGGTCGTCTGCTGGCGCGCATCCTGATCGAGAAGACCGGTGGCGGCGACGGCCTGCGCCTGCGTGCCATCGTCGTGCGCAAGGGTGCCGACAACGACCTGGCCAAGCGCGCCAGCCTGTTGCGCCGTGACTCCGTGCACGGTCCGTTCGACGGCACCATCGTCGTCGACGAAGAGAACAACACCATCACGGCCAACGGCAGCCTGATCCAGGTGATCTATTCGAACGATCCGGCCTCGGTGGACTACACCCAGTACGGTATCGAGAACGCGCTGCTGGTGGACAACACCGGTAAATGGCGCGATGCCGAAGGCCTGAGCCAACACCTGAAGTGCCCGGGCGTGTCTCGCGTGGTGCTGACCGCGCCGGGCAAGGGCGAACTGAAGAACATCGTGCATGGCATCAACCACCAGGACATCAGCGACGATGACAAGATCATTTCCGCCGCGTCCTGCACCACCAACGCCATCGTGCCGGTGCTCAAGGCCGTCAATGACCAGTACGGCATCGTCAACGGTCACGTCGAGACCGTGCACTCCTACACCAACGACCAGAACCTGATCGACAACTTCCACAAGGGCAGTCGTCGTGGTCGTAGCGCCGCGTTGAACATGGTCATCACCGAGACCGGTGCCGCCACCGCTGCCGCCAAGGCCCTGCCGGTGCTCAAGGGCAAGCTGACTGGCAACGCCATTCGCGTGCCGACGCCGAACGTCTCCATGGCCATCCTCAACCTCAATCTGGAGAAGGCCACCAGCCGCGAAGAAATCAACGAGTACCTGCGCCAGGTGGCCATGCACTCCGAGCTGCACAAGCAGATCGATTTCGTCAATTCGCAGGAAGTTGTTTCAACAGATTTCGTCGGTTCGCGCCATGCCGGCGTGGTCGATGCCGAGGCCACCATCTGCAGTGACAACCGGGTCGTTCTGTACGTCTGGTACGACAACGAGTTCGGCTACAGCTGCCAGGTCGTGCGCGTCATGGAAGACATGGCAGGTGTCAACCCTCCGGCTTTCCCGCGTTGATGCATCGCCCATGAGTACGCAACGGGAGCTTCGGCTCCCGTTCTGCTTTCTGGGGGGCAGCGCTTGCCCCGTGCCCGCGGCCCGCTTCTTTTTCCTGACGTATCAATGCCTTGGTGGGTGTGATTGACGGTACTTTGGGACATAACTCGAAAAGACTTGGGTGGTCAGCCCGATCATATGGCCTCTATAATTGGCCGGATTTTATTCTGGGTTCGCGTCAAAACGTCGCATATGCATGTCTGGGTGCAGGGGGATTCATTGCCTCTTGCACCGCTCCGTTGAACTCAAAAACTTTTTTAAATTAAGTAGTTAGGCGACCAATGATCAATTTGAGACGTGGGCTGGATTTGCCCATCGCGGGTGCGCCGACGCAACGTATCGAGCAAGGGAGGCCGGTACACAGTGTCGCCGTCATAGGCTTCGACTACCCCGGTATGAAACCGACCATGAGCGTTCAGGTGGGTGACCGGGTCAAGCTGGGACAGGTGCTTTTTTCCGACAAAAGGCAGGAAGGCGTGCATTTCACCGCCCCTGGAGCGGGAACTGTCAGCGCCATCCACCGTGGTGAAAAGCGTGTTCTGCAATCCGTGGTTATCGATCTGGATGGCGAGGACGAAGAAACGTTCCCTCGCTATGAGGTTGAGCAGATAGACGATCTGGCTGTTGCTGATGTGCGCGAGAGCCTGCAGCGGTCCGGCCTATGGACTGCCTTGCGCACTCGGCCGTACAGCAAGGTGCCGTCGGTCGACTCGACACCTCACGCAATCTTCGTCACGGCAATCGACACTCATCCGCTGGCCGCTGACCCGAGTGTGGTCATCGCGGAGCGCCCCGAAGCGTTCGAGGCGGGTCTCAAGGTGTTGGCGCGCCTGTCGCTTGTGTACCTGTGCAAGGCGCCTGGCGCTAGCCTGCCCGGCGAGGCACTGAGCAATGTGCGCACCGAGACGTTCTCCGGGCCTCACCCTGCGGGGCTGGCTGGTACGCATATCCACTTCCTTGACCCTGTCAGCGCCAAGCGGACGGCCTGGAGCATTGGCTACCAGGATGTCATCGCGATTGGCTTGCTGTTCACGACCGGGCGTTTGTCTGTCGAGCGGGTTCTGGCGCTGGCCGGGCCTGTCGTCGAGAAGCCACGCCTGGTGCGCTCGCGGCTGGGTGCCAACCTCGATGAGCTGACTGCGGGTGAACTGCAGCCAGGTCTCAACCGCGTGATCTCCGGCTCGGTCTTTGGTGGGCGTACGGCTCATGGCGCCTTTGCATTCCTGGGACGTTACCACCAGCAGGTTTCCTGCCTGCGTGAGGGTAAGGAGCGCGAGCTGCTGCATTACCTGCGGCCTGGCGTGGAGAAGCACTCCGTCCTGAATATCTTTCTGTCCAAGTTCATTGGACGCAAGTCGTTCACCTTTTCCACCACGACCAATGGCAGTCCGCGGGCGATGGTCCCGGTTGGCAATTACGAAGAAGTGATGCCGCTGGACATTCTTCCGACGCAACTGCTGCGTTCACTGATCGTGGGCGACACCGACATGGCCCAGCGACTGGGCTGCCTGGAGCTGGACGAAGAAGACCTGGCTCTGTGCACCTATGTCTGTGCCGGCAAGTATGAGTACGGCCCCATCCTTCGGGACAACCTGACTCGCATCGAGAAGGAGGGTTGATCCATGGGTATTCGTGCATTCCTCGACAAGATCGAGCATCACTTTGAAAAGGGCGGCAAGTACGAAAAGTTTTACGCGCTCTATGAGGCGATGGATACCTTCCTCTATCGCCCAGGTAGCGTGACCAGAACCACCGCGCACGTACGCGACGGTATCGATCTCAAGCGCATGATGATCACCGTTTGGCTATGCACTTTCCCTGCGATGCTTTTCGGTATGTGGAACGTTGGCTATCAGGCCAACATGGTCTATGCGCAGAGTCCGGAGTTGCTGGCAGCCCAGGCGGGCTGGCGCTTCGACCTGGTCGGTGCGCTGGGTGGGTTCGACGCATCCAGTGTGTGGGACAACTTCATTCAGGGGGCGGCCTACTTTCTGCCGATCTACCTGACGGCCTTCGTCGTCGGTGGGTTCTGGGAGGTGCTGTTCGCCTCGATCCGTCGCCATGAAGTGAACGAAGGCTTCTTCGTGACGTCGGTGCTGTTCGCCCTGATTCTGCCGCCAAGCATTCCTCTGTGGCAGGTTGCGTTGGGTATCAGTTTCGGTGTCGTGATTGGCAAGGAGATCTTTGGCGGTACCGGAAAGAACTTCCTCAACCCGGCGCTGGTGGGTCGAGCCTTCCTGTTTTTCGCCTATCCGGCACAGATTTCCGGTGAGGAAGTCTGGACCTCCGTGGATGGTTTCGCTGGCGCAACCGCTCTCAACACAGCGGCTGCCTCCGGTGTGCAGGGCCTGGTCGATAGTGGCCTTACCTGGACCCAGGCGTTCCTGGGGATGATGCCCGGCTCGATCGGTGAAACCAGCACTGTGGCCATCCTGCTTGGCGGTGTCTTCCTGCTGGTAACCAAGATCGCGTCCTGGCGCATTGTCACGGGCGTTTTGCTCGGCATGATCGCCACGGCTTCGCTGTTCAATGCCATTGGTTCGGATACCAACTCACTGTTTGCCATGCCCTGGTACTGGCATCTGGTCACCGGCGGCTTCGCCTTCGGCATGATCTTCATGGCCACGGACCCGGTGTCGGCTTCCATGACCAATACCGGCAAGTGGATTTTCGGCATCATCATCGGCTTGCTGGTCACGGTCATTCGTGTAGTCAACCCGGCCTTCCCTGAGGGCATGATGCTGGCCATCCTGTTCGGCAACCTGTGTGCGCCCTTGATTGACCATTATGTGGTGCAGGCCAATATCAAGCGGAGGCTGGCGCGTAATGTCTAAAGCAAAGGAAACACCCGTCCGTACGCTGCTCGTCGCGTTGGTCATGTGTCTGGTGTGTTCGATCATGGTGGCATCGGCGGCCTTGTTGTTGCGCAGCAAACAGCAGGACAACGCGTTGGTCGATCGCCAGCGTTCGGTGCTCGAGGTCGTAGGGTTGTGGCAGCCGAGCATGTCGAACGATGAGATTCGCAGCGTGTTCGCCGAGCGCGTCACACCGCGCCTGGTCGATCTTCGCACCGGCAATTTCAGTGATGCACATGACCCGGTCACATTCGACCAGAACAAATCCAGCAAGGAACCTGCTCTTTCCTCGGTGCTACCATCCGATCGGGACATCGCCTCCATTCGTCGACTGGAACACTTCGCGGTGGTCTACCTGGTCGAGCGTAATGGTGAGCTCGAGCGCCTGATTCTGCCGGTTCGTGGCTATGGCCTGTGGTCGACCATGTATGGTTTCGTTGCACTGCAGCCCAGCCTGGATACCGTGGCGGGCCTCGGTTTCTACAAACACGGCGAAACGCCCGGGTTGGGTGGGGAAATATCCAATCCCAACTGGCAGGCCCACTGGGTCGGCAAGAAGATCTATCGGGATGGCCAGCCTGTTCTGCGAGTGATAAAGGGCAGTGTCAACCAGGAGAGCCCGCAGGCGCCTTATCAGGTCGATGCCATCGCGGGTGCGACACTGACCGGCAGTGGCGTCACCCACATGATTCAGTTCTGGCTGGGCGAGGACGGCTTTGGTCCGTTCCTCAAGAAGCTGGCCGCAGGGGAGGCTTGATCCATGTCCAAACCCACCATGAAAGAGCTGTTGCTCGACCCGATTTTGAACAAGAACCCCATTGGCTTGCAGATTCTCGGTATCTGTTCGGCCTTGGCGGTTACCTCAAGCCTGAGTACAGCATTGGTGCTGTCCGTCGCCTTGACATTGGTGACAGGTTTTTCGGGTTTCTTCATCTCGTTGGTTCGCACCCAGATCCCGGGCTCAATCCGCATGATCGCCCAGGTGGTGATCATCGCGTCCCTGGTAATCGTGGTCGACCAGTTCCTCAAGGCCTATGCCTATAGCCTCAGTCAGCGTCTCTCGGTATTCGTCGGGCTGATCATCACCAACTGCATCGTCATGGGGCGTGCCGAGGCATTCGCCATGTCCAACCCGCCCGTCGCCTCCTTCATCGATGGCATTGGCAACGGTCTGGGTTACAGCGCCATGCTGGTTGCCCTGGGGGTGGTGCGCGAGTTGTTTGGCTCGGGTTCGCTCCTGGGGGTTGAGATTCTGCAAACCGTCAACAACGGTGGTTGGTACCAGCCAAACGGTTTGCTGTTGTTGCCGCCGTCGGCATTCTTCCTGATCGGCCTGTTCATCTGGGCGCTGCGTAGCTACAAGAAGGATCAGGTCGAGAAAGTCGAGTTTCACATGGCGCCACAGGTCAAGAACGAGGAAGTCTATTAATGGAACACTACATCAGCCTGTTCGTTCGTGCGGTGTTCATCGAGAACATGGCACTGGCGTTCTTCCTCGGCATGTGTACCTTCCTGGCTATCTCCAAGAAGGTCGAGACCTCGTTGATGCTGGGTCTGACGGTCATCGTGGTGATGATCATCACGGTGCCGCTGAACAACCTGCTCTACACCTACCTGCTCAAGGAAGGTGCATTGGGCTGGGCCGGCCTTCCTGATACCGACCTCAGCTTCCTCGGGCTGATCTGCTATATCGGCCTGATTGCGGCGGTCGTGCAGATCATGGAGATGGTGCTCGATAAATACCTGCCGGCGCTCTACAACGCGCTGGGCATTTTCCTGCCGCTGATCACCGTGCACTGCGCCATCTTCGGCGGCACGCTGTTCATGGTCGAGCGTGACTACAACTTCACCGAGAGTGTGGTCTATGGCGCGGGTGCCGGCACCTCCTGGGCCTTGGCGATCGTGTTGCTCGCCGCCATTCGCGAGAAGCTCAAGTACAGCGACCCGCCTGCTGGCCTGCGTGGCCTGGGGCTTACCTTCATCACGGTAGGCTTGATGTCGTTGGGCTTCATGTCGTTCTCCGGCGTACAGCTGTAAGGGGTTAGGGAATGGCTTTTGAAATTATCGTGGCTGTATCCATGTTCACCGGGGTCATCGTAGCCCTGGTGGCTGTGATCCTCATGGCGCGTGCACGCCTTGTATCCAGCGGTGACGTGAATATTGAAATCAATGGTGAGCGCACCATTACCGTTCCAGCAGGGAGCAAATTGCTGCAGACCCTGGCGGCGAATGACATTTTCCTGTCGTCGGCCTGTGGTGGCGGCGGTACCTGCGCGCAGTGCAAGTGTGTGGTCGAAAGTGGTGGTGGCGAGATGCTTTCCACCGAAGAAGCCCATTTCACCAAGCGTGAGGCTCGTGAAGGTTGGCGTTTGTCTTGTCAGACGCCAGTCAAGCAGGACATGAAGATCGAGGTGCCGGAGGAAGTCTTCGGCGTGAAGAAGTGGGAATGTACGGTGGAGTCCAATCCCAACGTCGCCACTTTCATCAAGGAGCTGACCCTCAGGTTGCCGGAAGGCGAGAGCGTCGACTTCCGTGCCGGGGGCTATGTGCAGCTCGAATGCCCGCCGCATACCGTGCACTACAAGGATTTTGATATTCAGGAGGAGTATCGCGGCGACTGGGACAGGTTCAATCAGTGGAAGTACGTCTCCAAAGTCGACGATACAGTCATTCGCGCCTACTCCATGGCCAACTATCCGGAGGAGCGCGGGATCGTCAAGTTCAACATCCGTATCGCTTCGCCTCCACCAGGGAAAGATCATCTGCCGCCGGGTCAGATGTCGTCCTATGTGTTCAGCCTTAAGCCGGGTGACAAGATTACCGTGTACGGCCCGTTCGGCGAGTTCTTCGCCAAGGACACCGATGCCGAGATGGTCTTCATCGGCGGCGGTGCTGGTATGGCGCCGATGCGCTCGCACATCTTCGACCAGCTCAAGCGCCTGAAATCCACGCGCAAGATGAGCTTCTGGTATGGCGCACGCTCCATGCGTGAGGCCTTCTACAACGAAGAATATGATCAGTTGCAGGCGGAGAACGACAACTTCCGCTGGCACCTGGCGTTGTCCGATCCGCAGCCGGAAGACAACTGGAGCGGCTACACCGGCTTCATCCACAACGTGTTGTACGAGAACTACCTCAAGGACCATCCGGCGCCGGAGGATTGCGAGTTCTACATGTGCGGTCCGCCGATGATGAACGCCGCAGTGATCAAGATGCTGCTCGAGCTGGGCGTGGAGCCGGAGAACATCCTGCTCGACGACTTCGGCGGCTAGCGTGGCGCATCCTCTCGTCCGTTTCGCACTTCCCCTGTTGCTGGTGGCCCTGGCGGGCTGCGGGCAGCAGGAGCGCCTGGAAAGCTTCGGTGGCCCGACCATGGGCAGCACCTACACCGTCAAGTACGTGCACAGCGCCGCCGTGGCGCCGAAAGAGCAGTTGCAGCGCGAGACCGAGGCGCTGCTGGCGCGTTTCGATCAGGAGCTTTCGACCTACCGCAACGATTCCGCTATCTCGCGCTTCAACGCCTTGCCCGCCGGCAGTTGCCAGGCGATGCCGGCGGATGTCCTGCACCTGGTCGCCACCGGCGAGCAACTGTCGCGAGACAGCGAGGGTGCGCTGGACTTGACCGTCGAACCGCTGCTCGACCTTTGGGGCTTCGGGCCCAAGGGGGAGCCGGGACAGGTGCCGGCACAGGCGCGGATCGACGAAGTTCGCCAGCGTGTCGGCCACCAGCACCTGCGTATCGATGGCGATCAGTTGTGCAAGGACGCGGCGGTGGAAGTGGATTTCAACAGTATTGCCGCCGGCCTCGCGGTCGACCTGGTCATCGAGGGGTTGCAGAAGCGCGGCGTGCACAGCTACCTGGTGGAAATCACCGGTGAACTCAAGGCGGGCGGTCGCAAGCCCGATGGTTCGCCCTGGCGGATCGCCATCGAGGCGCCACACGAGGGCGAGCAGGTCGCCCAGCGCATCGTCGAGCTGGACGGCTACGGAGTCTCGACCTCGGGCGACTACCGCAACTACTTCGAGCAGGACGGCAAGCGCTATTCCCATACCCTCGACCCGCGCAGTGGGCGACCCATCGAGCATGCGCTGGCCTCGGTGACGGTGCTGACGCCATCGACCTTGCAGGCCGATGGCTTGTCTACCGTCCTGATGGTGCTGGGAACCGAGCGCGGCATTGCGTTCGCCCGCCAGCACGAAATCGCCGCCCTGTTCGTCACCCGCGAGGGGGATGGCTTCACCACACAGAGCAGCGAGGTCTTCGACCGGCTGTTCGGCAAGGGAGAGGAACAATGACCTGGCTACTGGTATTCGTATTGATGCTGCTCGTCATGTTCGGCATGGCGATCGGCGTGATCATGGGGCGCAAGCCCATCGCCGGCTCCTGCGGTGGCATCGCCAACCTGGGGATCGAGAAAGAATGCTCGATCTGCGGCGGCGATCGCGAAAAATGCGAAGAAGCCACCGCTGCCGGCAGCGACCCGCGCAACGATCTGGCTTATGATGCAACGCAGCGCTGAGCCGGTACGAAAGTAGCGGGTGCGGTCGCGACGTTCAGGCTCCTCTTGTCCATGTGGACGCTGCTCGACCGTTGCACTGCACTGGGGGTTGGCGCAGGTGTCGGGGTTTTTCGCAGGGTTCTACCGTGACGGCAGGGGCCGTCACGTTTTCAGGGGGATACATGGCTGTCTACAACTACGACGTGGTGGTACTGGGAAGCGGTCCGGCCGGTGAAGGCGCCGCGATGAATGCGGTCAAGGCCGGTCGCAAGGTCGCGGTGGTGGACAACCGCCCCCTGGTCGGCGGCAACAGTACGCACCTGGGCACCATCCCCTCCAAGGCCCTGCGCCACTCCGTACGGCAGATCATGCAGTACAACACCAACCCGCTGTTCCGCCAGATCGGCGAGCCGCGTTGGTTCTCCTTCCCGGACGTACTGAAGAGCGCCGAGAAGGTCATCAGCAAGCAGGTCACCTCGCGCACCAGCTACTACGCCCGCAACCGCATCGACACCTACTTCGGCACCGCCAGCTTCGCCGACGAACACAGTGTCGACGTGGTCTGCCTGAACGGCGTGGTGGAAAAGCTGGTGGCCAACCACATCATCATCGCCACCGGGTCGCGCCCCTATCGCCCGGCGGATATCGATTTCAGTCACCCGCGCGTCTATGACAGCGACACCATCCTCAACCTCAGCCACACGCCACGTCGCCTGATCATCTACGGGGCCGGTGTCATCGGCTGCGAGTACGCCTCCATTTTCAGCGGCCTGGGCGTACTGGTCGACCTGATCGACAACCGCGACCAGTTGCTCAGCTTCCTCGACGACGAAATCTCCGATGCGCTGAGCTACCACCTGCGCAGCAACAACGTGCTGATTCGCCATAACGAAGAGTACGAGCGCATCGAAGGGGTGGACCATGGTGTGGTGCTGCACCTGAAGTCCGGCAAGAAGATCAAGGCCGATGCCCTGCTGTGGTGCAATGGCCGTACCGGCAACACCGATCGCCTGGCGCTGCAGAACGTCGGCCTGAAGGCCAACAGCCGTGGCCAGATCCAGGTCGACGAGCACTACCGTACCGAAGTACCGAGCATCTATGCCGCCGGCGATGTGATCGGCTGGCCGAGCCTGGCCAGCGCCGCCTACGACCAGGGTCGCTCGGCGTCGGGCAGCATCGTCGAGAACGACAGCTGGCGTTTCGTCGACGACGTGCCGACCGGCATCTACACCATCCCGGAGATCAGCTCGATCGGCAAGAACGAGCGCGAGCTGACCCAGGCGAAGATCCCCTACGAAGTGGGCAAGGCATTCTTCAAGGGCATGGCGCGGGCGCAGATCGCCCATGAGAAGACCGGCATGCTGAAGATTCTCTTCCACCGGGAAACCCTGGAAGTACTGGGCGTGCACTGCTTCGGCTACCAGGCCTCGGAGATCGTGCACATCGGCCAGGCGATCATGAACCAGCCGGGCGAAGCCAACACCATCAAGTACTTCATCAACAACACCTTCAACTACCCGACCATGGCCGAGGCCTATCGGGTGGCGGCGTTCGACGGGCTCAACCGGCTTTTTTGAGCGGCTCCGACCGGTGGCCGGAGCCGGTCGGAGCCGGCCTCGCCAACTGGCGATGGCCTAACCGGGAAGGGTTTTAGGCGAGTGGCAAGAGCGCGGTGGCAAGCTGCAAGCCACTAGGAAGGTACTGGTAACGCGTAGGGTGCGCTGTGCGCACCGGTTCTCCGTACAGGTGCGCACGGCGCACCCTACGAGGGGCTACTTGCAGGCCTGCCTTTACCCCAGTGTCGTCACCGCCAGTCCGGGGAAGTCGGTGATGATGCTGTCGACACCCAGGCTCGCCAGGCGCTTCATCAGGGCCGGGTCGTTGACCGTCCAGACCGATACATGCAACCCCTGTTGCTGAGCCTTGGCCAAGCGTGCAGGGGTGCACAGCGTCCATTTCAATGCCAGCAGCGAGCAGTCGTACTGCCTGGCGACCTTCAGCGGGTCGAGCCAGGTGTATTCCGCGACCAGCCCCCTGGGTATTTCCGGCGTCAGCCGCATCAAGGCACGCAGCACCTCGCGCGAGCTGGAGGTGACGGTGATCCTGTCCAGCAGGCCGTGACGCTGGGCGAGTGCCTGGATCGCCAGCACGGTACGGGCCGCACGGGTGCGTGAAGCGCTCTTGACCTCCAGTTGCCAGTGTTCGAACGGGCACTGCTCGAACAGCTCGGCCAGGCGTGGAATCGGGCAGGGCTGCTTCCAGCCAGGCCCGCCCAGGCGAGCGTCATACGTGATGAGCGCGTCCGCGTCATGCTCCACGACCTTGCCCCGGCGCCCGGTGGTGCGCTTGAGCGTGGGGTCGTGGATCACCATCAGCTCACCGTCGCGGGACAGGTGCAGGTCGAGCTCGCAGCGGGTCACGCCATGCTCCAGGCATTGTCGGAAGCTGGCCAGGGTGTTTTCCGGGGTTTCACCCTTGGCGCCGCGATGTCCGTAGATCTTGGTCACGATAAAGCTCCTGCAATAGGGGGCGTTCAGTGGCTGTCCGCTTGTTCCTGTCCTTCCTCATGCTCCTTCGCCAGGCGCCGTTCCAGCGCCTGTTTCTGCAGCACATGGCGGGCCAGCAGTTGCCGCTGGGCATCGCTCAATTCCTCGAACAGCGTGGCGATCACATAGCCTGTCGCGTTCTTGTTACAGCGCACGACGCGCGCTTGCAGACGGATACCCAGTGCCAGGGGCATCAGGACCAGCTTGAGCGTGATGCAATCTCCTTCGGCCAGCGGCTGGTCATGCTGGAAGTCGATGCCGGCCTCCGACAGCATGACGGTCTGCGCCGGGCCTATGGCCTCCAGCAGGTTGCGCGCGAGCGCCTGGCCAAGCAGCTCGATGCGCTTGTTCTGCACCTTCAGGTAGTTGGCCAGGGTACGGTTGCTCTCGGCGATCTGGCGCAGCAGCAACTGGGCTTCGAAGTCCAGGCGGTGCAGCTCGCCGAGCAGTTCGAAAAGCGCGGTATCGTCGCCGTTCCCGGTTGTTTCCGGATGTTCGCACGGGAGGATTTGCAGTGCGATCCGGTCTTCTATGCGGTAGTATTCGCGGCGTTCTTCGGTGTCTTGTAATGACATGGCCAAGACCCATGTTGGGGTAGTCATTCAAGTGTATACCAGGCGGACACCGTTCCCATTCCTGCCAGCGAATCCACCGACTTATGTTCAGACCGCTGTCTGTCTTCATCGGCGCACGCTACACCCGCGCCAAGCGTCGTAGTCGCTTCGTCTCCTTCATATCCTTCACTTCGATGATCGGCCTGGCACTGGGCGTGCTGGTGATGATCCTGGTGCTGTCGGTGATGAATGGCTTCGACCATGAAATGCGTACCCGCGTGCTCGGTATGGTGCCCCACGCAACCATCGAGAGCTCGCAGCCGATCGACGATTGGCAAGCCTTGGGCAAGCGCCTGCGTGAGCATCCCCAGGTCCTTGCCGTGGCGCCGTTCATCCAGGCCCAGGGCCTGCTGACGCACGAGGGCAAGGTCAGCAAGATCCTCATCAACGCCATCGATCCGGTGGCCGAGCATCAGGTCTCGATCATCGACCGCTTCTTCCGCGAAGGCTCGTTGGAGCAGCTCAAGGCAGGCGAGTTCGGCATCGTCATTGGCGACAAGGCTGCCCTGCGCCTCGGCGTCGGAGTCGGCGACCGCATCACCTTCGTCGCGCCGGAAGTCACTGTGACGCCAGCGGGCATGTTCCCGCGCATGAAGCGCTTCACCGTGGTGGGTATCTTCCATGTCGGTGCCGGCGAGATCGACGGCTATGTGGCACTGGCCAACCATGTCGACCTGGCTCGCCTGCATCGCTGGAAACCCGAGCAGGTCCAGGGCCTGCGCCTGCGTTTCGACGACCTGTTCCAGGCGCCGAAAGTCGCCTGGGAGCTGGCGGGAACGCTAGAGGGCGACTTCTATGCGCGCGACTGGACGCGCTCCCATGGCAACCTCTACCAGGCGATCCGCATGGAGAAGGCGATGATCGGCCTGCTGTTGCTGCTGATCGTGGCGGTGGCGGCCTTCAACATCATCTCAACCCTGGTAATGGTGGTGACCGACAAGCGCGGCGATATCGCCATCCTGCGCACCCTCGGTGCCACGCCTCGGCAGATCATGGGCATCTTCATGGTGCAAGGCGTCATCGTCGGCGTGGTCGGTACGCTGATCGGCGCTGTGCTGGGCATCCTGGCGGCACTCAACGTGAGTGCCGGGGTGGCGGCGCTGGAGCGCCTGCTGGGACACAAGTTTCTCAATGCCGATGTCTATTTCATCGATTACCTGCCTTCGCAACTGATGTTCGCGGACGTGTTGCAGGTGTGTGCCGCGGCGCTCGTGCTGAGCTTCCTGGCCACCCTGTACCCGGCCTGGCGTGCCGCGCGCACCCAGCCGGCGGAGGCCTTGCGCTATGAGTGAGCCGGTTATGAATGAGCGGGGAGCGGGCGACGCCGTACTGAGCTGTCGCAACCTGGGCAAGCGTTACGAGCAGGGTCCGGAGTCGGTGGCGGTACTGAGCGGGCTCAACCTGGAGCTGTATCCGGGGCAGCGCGTGGCCATCGTCGGCAGTTCCGGATCGGGCAAGAGTACGCTGCTCAATCTGCTGGGCGGCCTGGATACGCCGAGCGAGGGCAGCGTCTGGCTGGCCGGTGAGGAGCTGTCGGCACTCAACGAGAAAGCGCGGGGGTTGCTGCGTAACCGGGCATTGGGCTTCGTCTACCAGTTTCACCACCTGCTGGCCGAGTTCACCGCACTGGAGAACGTCTGCATGCCGCTGCTGATCGGTACGGCGCCGATCGCCGAAGCGCGGCGCAAGGCTACTGAGCTGCTGACCCGTGTCGGCCTGGCCCATCGGCTCGAACACAAGCCCTCGGAGCTGTCCGGCGGCGAGCGGCAGCGCGTGGCGATCGCCCGTGCACTGGCCAACAGCCCGGCTCTGGTGCTGCTCGACGAGCCGACCGGCAACCTCGACCAGCACACGGCGCAAGGCATCAAGGAACTGATGCTGGAGCTGAGTACGTCGATGCGCACGGCGTTCCTGGTGGTGACCCACGATACGCAACTGGCTTCCCAGATGGACATGACCCTGCGCCTGGAAGGCGGGCACCTGGTGGTGGCCTGATGTTCCGCCCCCTCAGCCTCTACATCGGCAGTCGCTATACGCGAGCCAAGCGCCGTAACCATTTCATCTCGTTCATTTCCCTGACTTCGATGATCGGCCTGGCGCTCGGTGTGCTGGCGATGATCCTGGTGCTGTCGGTGATG
The DNA here is from genome assembly GCF_013395055.1 of Pseudomonas sp. ABC1. Lineage (NCBI taxonomy): Bacteria > Pseudomonadati > Pseudomonadota > Gammaproteobacteria > Pseudomonadales > Pseudomonadaceae > Pseudomonas > Pseudomonas sp. ABC1. Next base: position 1,692,923 of record NZ_CP058349.1, on the reverse strand, counting down.
AACGGTTTCCAGCGCGAAATGAGCTCGCGCATCCTTGGCATGATTCCCCACGCCATGCTGCTGGGGAGCGGCCCCCTGGATGACTGGCAGGCACTGGCGGGCAAGGTCGAGGGTGATCCGGCGGTGCTGGGCGCGGCGCCCATCACCCAGCTGGAAGGCATGCTGTCGTTCAAGGGCGCCATGCAGCCGATCCAGATCGACGGCATCGAGCCGGGTGCGCAGGCCGCTGTCTCCAGTCTTGGCGAGAAGATGGTCGGCGGCCGAATAGAGGACCTGCAAGCCGGCGAGTACGGTGTGATCATCGGCGCCATGACCGCGCGTCGCTTCGGCCTGTCGCTGGGTGACAAGCTGACGCTGATCGTGCCGGAGGCCAGCGCCACGGCGGGTGGCGTGACGCCACGCATGCAGCGCCTGAACGTCGTTGGCGTATTCCGTGTCGGAGCCGAGATCGACGGTAGCCTGGCCTTCGTCCACCGGGCGGATGCGGCGAGTATCCTGCGCTGGCAGCCGGAGCAGGTGCAGGCCGTGCGCTTGCGTCTGGTCGATCTCTACAGTGCGCCCCAGGTGGCGAAACGGTTGGCGGCGCAACTCTCTGCCGAGTCGGGCGAAAACTACCGGGCCGAGGACTGGTCCCTGACCCAGGGCAGCCTGTTCAGCGCGATGAAAATGGAGAAGACCATGATCGGCCTGCTGCTGTTGCTGATCGTGGCAGTGGCTGCCTTCAACATCATCGCGACCCTGATCATGGTGGTGGCCGACAAGCGTGCCGACATCGCGATCCTGCGTACCCTCGGCGCGACGCCCCGGCAGATCATGGCGATCTTCATGGTGCAGGGCAGCATCATCGGCTTCACCGGCACCCTGATCGGCAGCGTCCTGGGGGTGCTGGGGGCGCTCAACGTCAGTGCGCTGGTCGGCTGGGTCGAGAGTGTTTCCGGGCGCCAGGTGTTCTCTTCCGATGCCTACTACATCAGCACGCTGCCCTCCGAATTGCAGTGGGCGGACGTACTGCTGGTGACCCTGGCCGCCATGTTGCTGAGCTTCCTGGCCACCCTCTATCCCGCCTGGCGTGCTGCCCAGACCCAACCTGCGGAAGCCCTGCGCTACGAGTGATCGGGCGTGCCTGCAAAGCCTTGCTCCCACCCTGGTCCTGTCGTTCAGGCCAGGGTGGTCCTGTTTTCTCGAAACTGTGAACCCTGTCTCGGATCGCCAGCGACACGCCTGATAGCGTGAGGCTCATCACGGATTCGGGACATGAACGATGCGCACAGGGATCGCGGCGCTGCTGGCCGGACTGCTGACATTGCGTTTCCTTCCCGTGCTGCCTGGGGCTTTGTGGCTGGTGGGGTTTGGGCTGCTGGCCCTGGGCGCCTTGTGTCTCCCTCCGTTCCGCCTGCCTGCGTTGTATGCCTTGGGGCTGTGCTGGGCATGTGCCAGTGCCCAGCGGGCCTTGGACGATCGCTTGCCCGATACGCACGATGGTCGAACTTTCTGGCTCGAAGGGCGGGTGGTCGGCCTGCCTGAGCACCAGCAGGGTGTGGTGCGTTTCATCCTTGAGGACGTGCAGTCGCGGCATGACGGCCTGCCGGGGCGGCTGCGCCTGGCCTGGCATGGCGGCCCCGCTGTGCGGGCCGGCGAGCGTTGGCGGGTGGCGGCGCGCCTGAAGCGCCCGCATGGCATGGTCAATCCGCAATCGTTCGACTACGAGGCCTGGTTGCTGGCCCGGCGCATTGGTGCCACCGGCACGATCAAGGCAGGGCGGTTGCTGGATGAGCCGATGGCGGTCTCCGCTTTTCGCGACCGATTGCGCAATCGTCTGTTGCAGGTGGATGCAGCGGGGAGGGCCGGTGCGCTGGCGGCGCTGGTCGTCGGTGATGGTTCGGGCCTGAGTACGGCGGACTGGCGGGTCTTGCAGGACACCGGCACGGTGCACCTGATGGTGATCTCCGGCCAGCATGTGAGCCTGCTGGCCGGCTGGCTATATGCCTCGGTCGCCCTGTTGGCGCGCTGGGGGCTGTGGCCGTGGCGCGGGCCCTGGTGGTATGGCGCCAGTGCCCTGGCTCTGGCGGGGGCGCTCGGTTACGGTTGGCTGGCCGGTTTCGAGGTGCCTGTGCAGCGGGCCTGTGCGATGGTTGCCGCCGTACTCGCCTGGAGGCTCGCCTTTCGTCATCTGGGCGCCTGGTTGCCGTTGGCGCTGGCTTTGCTGCTGGTCCTGCTGATGGAGCCCTTGGCCAGTCTGCAAGCCGGTTTCTGGCTGTCCTTCGCTTCGGTGGCGCTGTTGGTGCTGGCGTTCGCCGGTCGGGTCGGGCGCTGGCGTTGGTGGCAAGTGCTCTGGCGGGCGCAATGGATCATGGCGCTGGGCCTGTTGCCGATGATGCTGGCGCTGGGGTTGCCGGTCAGCCTCAGTGGGCCGCTGGCGAATATGCTGGCTGTGCCCTGGGTCGGAGCGGTGGTGCCAGTGGCTTTGTTGGGAAGCCTGGCGCTACCCGTGCCCTGGCTCGGTGAAACGTTGCTCTGGATCGCAGGCTGGGCGCTGGCCTTGCTGATGGATGTGCTGGCCTTCCTGGCGAGCTGGCAGGATGTCTGGATCGCGCCGGCCTTGAGCCTCCGGTCGCTCGGTTGCGTGACCCTGGGTTGCCTGCTGCTGGTGTCGCCCAGCGGTGTGCCGGGCCGGGCCTTGGGCGTACCGCTGCTGTTGCCGCTGTTTTTCAGCGGCCCGGAACCGCCAGAGCCGGGGCAGGCCGAAGTCTGGATGTTCGATGTGGGGCAGGGATCGTCCATGCTGGTGCGCACTCGGCATCATGCGCTGCTCTATGACGCAGGTGCTCGGCAGGGTGATTTCGATCTTGGCGAGCGGGTGGTCTTTCCGTCGATGCGTCACTTGGGCGTCAGCCGCCTGGATGCCTTGCTGTTGAGCCATGGCGACAACGACCATGCGGGTGGTGCCGGCGCGATCGTGCGGTCCATGCCGGTTGCCGAGGTGATCTCCGGGGAGCCGCAGCGTATTTCCGCCGAATTGCAGGCGCGGCCTTGTGGCAGTGGTCGGCGCTGGAGTTGGGACGGTGTCGATTTTTCACTCTGGCAATGGGCGCGGGCAGGCAATGGCAACCAGGCCTCCTGTGTGCTGTCGGTGGAGGCCGGTGGCGAGCGCATCCTGCTGACCGGCGACATCGACAGCGCTGCCGAGCGGGCGTGGCTGGCATCGTCGATGGCTGTCCCGCTGGACTGGCTGGTCTTGCCGCACCATGGCAGCCGCAGTTCATCCAGCATGGCCTTGCTGGCGGCCACTTCGCCTTCAGCGGTGCTGATTTCGCGCAGCCGACACAACGCGTTCGGGCACCCGCATCCAACAGTGCTGGCCAGGGTTCGGCACATTGGGGCACAGGTGTATGACAGTGCGGAGCAGGGGGCTGTGCGCATTCGCCTTGGCCGCTTCGAGGCCGCCTGGGTAGCGCGTTCGCAACGACGCTTCTGGCGATGAGCAGGTCGGCGGGCAGGTCGCTTGCGAGTAGCGGCAACACCCCCTAGAGTGACGCACTTTCTATAGTGGGGATCGGCTCGTGTGGGAATTGGTTAAGTCGGGTGGCTGGGTGATGCTGCCGATCATCCTGTGTTCGATCGCTGCGCTTGGCATCATCATCGAGCGTCTATGGACCCTGCGTGTGAGCCGTGTGACGCCGCCGAACCTGCTCGGGCAGGTCTGGAAGTGGATACAGGACCGGCAACTGAACAACGAAAAGCTCAGGGAGTTGCGTGCCGACTCGCCGCTGGGGGAAATCCTCGCAGCGGGGCTGGCCAACTCCAAGCGTGGCCGCGACATCATGAAGGAGAGCATCGAGGAGGCCGCCGGTCGGGTGATCCATGAGCTGGAGCGCTACCTCAATGCCCTCGGCACCATTGCCGGCATCACGCCGCTGCTCGGGTTGCTGGGCACGGTGCTGGCGATGATCGACATCTTCGGTGCCTTCATGGGTAACAGCTCGGCCAACCCCGCGCTGCTCGCCGGGGGCATCGCCAAGGCGCTGATCACCACGGCATCCGGCCTGATGGTGGCGATTCCCGCACTGTTCTTCCATCGCTTCCTGACGCGTCGGGTCGACGAACTGGTGGTCGGCATGGAGCAGGAGGCGATCAAGCTGGTCGAGGTGGTGCAAGGGGATCGCAACGTCGATCTGACGGTCGAGGCGCCACGCAAGCGGGGGCGTCGAGCGTGAAATTCAAGCGCAGGGCGAGGGAGAACGTCGATATCAACCTGGCTTCGTTGATCGACGTGGTATTTATCCTGCTGCTGTTCTTCGTGGTATCCACCAGCTTCACCCGGGAAACCCAACTGGCCGTCGACCTGCCGGAAGCGGTCACCGGTGAGCGGGTCGAGGCCAACGAGCAGCGGCATCTGGAAGTGCTGGTGGATGCCGAGGGGCAGTATTCGCTCAACGGTAACGTCCTGCTGGAGCAGAGCCTCGACGGCCTGATGACGGCATTGCAGAAAGAGTCGGCCGGCGATAACAGCCTGCCCCTGGTCATCAGTGCCGACGCCAAGGCTACCCACCAGGCGGTGATCACCGCCATGGATGCGGCCGGTAAGCTGGGCTTCGCCCACTTGCGCATCACCACCGTGGAGGCGCATTCGCCGTGAGGTGTACATGGGCTTGAGCGACCGGCTGGTCCGGGCCTGGTATGCCGGGCATCCGGCCCTGGCCCTGTTGCGCCCGCTGGAATCGCTGTACCGCTGGGTCACCGACCGGCGGCGTGCACGGTTCCTGGCCGGCGAGGGGGATATCTACCGCGCCCCGGTGCCGGTGATCGTCGTCGGCAATATCACGGTCGGCGGGACTGGCAAGACGCCGATGATCCTCTGGCTGGTCGAGCATTGCCGCAGCCGAGGCTTGCGCGTCGGTGTCGTCAGCCGAGGCTATGGCGCGCATCCGCCGACGCTGCCTTGGCGGGTCGAGGCGGGACAACCACCTGAGCACTGTGGCGATGAGCCGCTGCTGATCGTCGAGCGTTGCGCCGTGCCCCTCTTTATCGACTCCGACCGTGGACGCGCCATACGTGCTCTGCTGACCGCCGAGCCGGTTGACCTGATCCTCTGCGACGATGGCCTGCAACATTACCGCCTGGCGCGTGACCTGGAGCTGGTGCTGATCGATGCCGCTCGTGGGTTGGGCAATGGCCGCTGCCTGCCTGCCGGGCCGCTCAGGGAGCCACCCGAGCGCCTGCGCGAAGTGGATGCCGTCCTGTTCAATGGCAGTCCGGAACCGGTGGGTGAGGGCTATGGGCTGGTGTTGCGTCCCAGTGATCTGGTGGAACTGGCCACGGGGCATGCCCTGCCTCTGAGCCATTTTCCATCGGGCCAGCGTCTGCATGCCGTGGCCGGTATCGGCAATCCGCAGCGTTTCTTCACTACGCTGGAAGGACTAGACTGGCGACCCATTGCCCACCCTTTCGCCGATCATGCCCGCTACACCCTGGAACAACTGAATTTCAGCCCGGAGCTGCCGGTGATCATGACCGAGAAAGATGCGGTCAAGTGCCAGGCCTTCGCGCCCCCTGGCTGGACCTATCTGCGTGTGCAGGCGTGCCCTTCGGCCGCCTTCGTCGATTGGTTCGATGAACAATTGTCGCGCCTGTGCAACGGGCGCACCGATGCCAAAGGATGTACCCATGGACACCAAACTGCTTGATATCCTCGCCTGCCCGATCACCAAGGGGCCGCTCAAGTTGAGCGCCGACAAGACCGAGCTGATCAGCAAGGGCGCCGGCTTGGCGTTTCCGATCCGCGACGGCATCCCGGTGATGCTCGAAGGCGAGGCCCGCACCCTGAGTGCCGAGGAGCGTCTGGAAAAATGACCCTCGCCTATACCGTGGTGATCCCCGCGCGCTACGCCTCGACCCGACTGCCGGGCAAGCCGTTGCTGGACATCGCCGGCAAGCCGATGGTCCAGCATGTCTGGGAGCAGGCGCGTCTCAGTGCGGCACGGCGCGTGGTAGTGGCCACCGACGATGTGCGGATCGCCCAGGCCTGCGAGGCCTTCGGCGCCGAGGTGTTGATGACACGCGCGGAGCATGATTCGGGCACCGATCGTCTGGCTGAAGTCGCTGGGCAATTGGGCTTGGGGGCGGACGAGATCGTGGTCAATGTCCAGGGTGACGAGCCACTGATTCCACCCAGTTTGATCGACCAGGTGGCCAGGAACCTGGCGGCGCACCCGGAAGCAGCCATCGCCACCCTGTCCGAGCCGCTGGCCGACGCGGCAGCGTTGTTCAATCCGAATGTGGTCAAGGTCCTTGCCGATATCGATGGCCTTGCGCTGACTTTCAGCCGCGCCCCGTTGCCCTGGGCGCGGGATGCCTTTGCGGCAGGCGAGCAGGACCGCTTGCCGGAAGGTGTGCCTTACCGTCGCCATATCGGCATCTACGCCTATCGTGCCGGTTTCCTGGCGGATTTCGTCGGCTGGGGTCCGTGCTGGCTGGAAAACACCGAGCGGCTGGAACAATTGCGTGCGCTCTGGCATGGCCGTCGTATCCATGTCGCCGATGCAGTCGAAGCGCCGCCGGCCGGTGTGGATACCGAGGATGATCTGGTGCGTGTCAGGCACCTCTTGGAGGCATGATGCGGGTTCTGTTCGTCTGTCTCGGCAATATCTGTCGCTCTCCCACCGCCGAGGGCGTGTTTCGTCGCAAGGTCGAGCAGGCCGGGTTGTCCGACAGGCTGCAGATCGACTCGGCGGGCACGGCCGCCTGGCATATCGGCAAGGCGCCCGACGAGCGTACCTGCCGAGCGGCGCGTGCGCGTGGCTATGAACTGTCCGGTTTGCGCGCTCGGCAGGTCGAAGCTGGGGATTTCCAGCGTTTCGACCTGATCCTGGCGATGGATGCGCAGAACCTGGCTGATCTCCAGCGGCTGCGCCCTGCCAAGGGTGGTGCGGAGCTCGATCTGTTGCTGCGTCGCTATGCGCTGGCGCTGGACGAGGTGCCAGATCCTTATTACGGCGGCCACGAAGGCTTCGAGCAGGTGCTCGACCTGCTCGAGCAAGCCAGCGATGCCCTGCTGGCGGATATCCGGGGGCGCCTGTGAGCCTGGTGTTGCGCGAGCGGTACGACCTGAGCGATTGCAACACCTTCGGGGTACGCGCCGTGGCGCGTTGGTATGCCGAGGCCCATGATGATGCCGAGGTGCGCCAGGCCTTGCTGGAAGCCGAACGCCTGGGCGTAGCGTTGCAGGTGCTGGGGGGCGGTAGCAACATCGTGCTGACCCGTGACCAGGATGCCCTGGTGCTGCGTATGTGCAGCCGGGGCGTGCGGGTGCAGGCCGACGATGACGAACGAGTGCTGATCGAAGCCGAAGCGGGGGAGCCATGGCATCCCTTCGTGCAGCATTGCCTGGCTGCCGGTTTTTCCGGGTTGGAGAATCTCAGCCTGATCCCCGGCACCGTGGGTGCGTCGCCGATCCAGAATGTCGGCGCCTATGGTGTGGAGGTGAAGGATGTCCTGCATGACCTGACCGCCCTCGACCGGCAAACGGGTGAGCTGCACGTTTTCAGGCGTGAAGACTGTGCCTTCGCTTACCGTGACAGCCTGTTCAAGCGCCAGCCAGGACGCTTCCTGATCCTGCGGGTGCGCTTCGCCCTGCGTCGCCAGGGGCCGCTGTGCCTGGACTACGGCCCGATCCGCCAGCGCTTGGCTGAGCTGGGTATCGAACAGCCGACCGCGCAGGACGTCAGTCGTGTGGTATGTGCCATTCGCAGCGAGAAATTGCCCGATCCGAAGGTGCTGGGCAATGCCGGCAGTTTCTTCAAGAACCCGCTGGTTGATGCCGCCGTCGCTGACCGGCTGCGGGCAGAACACCCTTCACTGGTCGCCTATCCACAGGCAGATGGGCACGTGAAGCTGGCCGCAGGGTGGCTGATCGAGCAGGCAGGCTGGAAGGGCTATCGGGAGGGCGATGTCGGTGTGCACCATCTGCAGGCCCTGGTGCTGGTCAACCATGGGCAGGCGACAGGCGAGCAGGTGATTGCCCTGGCCCGCCGCATCCAGGGGGATATCGCACAACGTTTTGGCGTCGAGCTGGAGATGGAGCCGAATATTATCTGAGTGCGCCTCGTGGTGGGGAGCCTCTTCGGGAGGTTTCGCTTACCGCGCATACAATGAAAAACGCCCGATGCAGTGGCTGCTGCATCGGGCGTTTTTCGTTACTCAGAGGGGTCAGGCTTGTGGCTTGTCCGTGCTCTGATGTTCTTCGGCAGGCGCTTCGTCCTGGGCTGCAGCTTGTGCGGCTTTGAGGCGTTCAGCTTCTTCCTTCTGGCGACGGCGCACTTCACGTGGGTCGTTGGAGGCGCGACCGCTGGAGGTCACCGGTGCGGGCGCCGGCTCAGGCTCCGCGATGGCCGGTTGTTGCTCAGGCTCGGGCTGAACGTCGCTGCTTTCCTGCGTTTCAGTCACTGTGACTTCCTCCGCCGCGTGCTCTGGTTGAGTTTCGGCTTTGGCTTCGATCACGGGTGCTGCGGCAGGCTCGGCCTCTTGAGTCGGCTCGATCGCTGGGGCCTGCTGTTGCTCGACAGGCTCGACAGGCTCGACAGGCTCGACAGCTTGCGCTTGCGGCGCTTGCTCGTGTTCGGTGTCGACGGCTTCTGTCGTTTCCAGTCCGGAAAGGTCCTCGTTGGCGACGACAGGGGCGGCAGCCGGTTCTTCCTGGGCAACAGCGGGGGCTGCTGGTTCGGTTTCGTTGACGGTCGGCTGATCGTTGCTTTCAGTCACTGCTTCGACGCTATTGGCAATGATCGCAGCGGCACTGGCGGCGACGGCCAGGTCACTGGCGTTGACCGGTGCGCTGGTGTCATCGGACTCGTCGTCGGCGATTTCATTGCCGTTGGCATCGCGCTGGCGCTCGCGGCGGTTGCTGCGGCGACGCTGACCACGGGAGCGACGACGTGGACGTTCGCCGTTCTCGCCATTTTCACCGGCTTCGCCATCGTCCTGCTCGTTGCTGTCCTCGATTTCTTCTTCGAGGCTGGCGGCAGGCACCTGCTGCTCGGCACGCGGTTTACGTTCTTCACGCGGCTGGCGAGGCTTGCGCTCTACGCTCTCTTCGGCCACGGCCTGGTTTTCGGTGTTTTCGTCCAGCGGGGCGCGCAGTTCGCGTTTGCGCTCTTCACGCGGTTGGCGCTCTTCGCGAGGTGCGCGCTCGCGGCGGGCTGGCGCTTCGCTCGAGCCATTCTCCTGCTGCTGTTCGCGAGGTTTGCGCTCTTCACGCGGCGGACGCGGTTGGCGTTCCTCGCGTGCCGGACGCTCCTGGCGCTCCTGGCGTTCTTCGCGAGGCTTGCGCTCTTCGCTACGGCTGCCATCACGGCGACGGTTCTGCTGGCGACCGCTACGGCGCTCGTCGTTACGCTGGGTGCGAGCCTGGCTGGCGGGCTTCTGCTCGGCGACCGGTTGTTGTTCCTCCTGCTTGCCTGCGAACAGGCCAACCAGCGATTTCACCAGCCCCTTGAACAGGCTGGGTTCGCCGCTTTTCGCGGCTGCAGGAGCCGGGGCGGTGACGGGGTTTGGGGTTGGCGCCGGCGCGCTGCGTTGCGGCGCGGTCTTCACGGCGGCTTCCTGGCGGACCAGGGTGCGAGTGGCGCTGGCCGGCTGGGTCTCATCCGCTTCGCTGTGGCTCATTTCGTAGCTGGCTTGGGCGACAGTCAGCTCGGGGCTGTCATCACGCAGGCGCTGGACTTCGAAATGCGGAGTTTCCAGGTGGTCGTCCGGCAGGATGAAGATGCGTGCACGGGTGCGCAGCTCGATCTTGGTGATCGAGTTGCGTTTTTCGTTGAGCAGGAAGGCCGCGACCTGGAACGGTACGCGAGCACGTACTTCGGCGGTGCGGTCCTTCAGCGCTTCTTCTTCGATCAGGCGCAGGATCGCCAGCGACAGGGATTCCACGTCGCGGATGATGCCTTGGCCGTTGCAGCGCGGGCAGACGATGCCGCTGGTTTCGCCCAGCGAAGGACGCAGGCGCTGGCGGGACATTTCCAGCAGGCCGAAGCGCGAGATGCGGCCGACCTGGATACGGGCACGGTCGGCTTCCAGGGCTTCGCGGACTTTCTCTTCCACGGCGCGCTGGTTCTTGGCCGGGGTCATGTCGATGAAGTCGATCACGATCAGGCCGCCGATGTCGCGCAGGCGCAGTTGGCGGGCGATTTCTTCGGCCGCTTCCAGGTTGGTCTGCAGTGCGGTTTCTTCGATGTCGCCGCCTTTGGTGGCGCGCGCCGAGTTGATGTCGATGGACACCAGGGCTTCGGTCGGATCGATGACGATGGAGCCGCCGGATGGCAGCTTCACTTCGCGCTGGAAGGCGGTTTCGATCTGGCTTTCGATCTGGAAGCGGTTGAACAGCGGCACGCTGTCTTCGTACAGCTTGATCTTGCTGGCGTACTGCGGCATGACTTGCTGGATGAACGACAGTGCTTCGTTCTGGGCGTCGACGCTGTCGATCAGCACTTCGCCGATGTCCTGGCGCAGGTAGTCACGAATGGCGCGGATGATGACGTTGGATTCCTGATAGATCAGGAAGGGCGCCGAGCGATCCAGGGAGGCTTCCTTGACGGCGCTCCACAGTTGCAGCAGGTAGTCGAGGTCCCACTGCATTTCTTCGCTGGAGCGGCCAAGGCCGGCGGTGCGCACGATCAGGCCCATGTCGGCGGGGACGTTCAGGCCATTCAGTGCTTCACGCAGTTCGTTGCGCTCTTCGCCCTCGATGCGGCGGGAAATGCCACCGGCACGTGGGTTGTTGGGCATCAGTACCAGGTAGCGACCGGCAAGGCTGATGAAGGTGGTCAGGGCTGCGCCTTTGTTGCCGCGCTCTTCCTTTTCCACCTGGACGATGACTTCCTGGCCTTCGCTCAGGACGTCCTTGATGTTGATGCGGCCTTCGGGAGCCTTCTTGAAATACTCGCGGGAGATTTCCTTGAGTGGGAGAAAACCGTGGCGTTCGGCGCCGAAGTCGACGAAGGCGGCTTCGAGGCTGGGCTCTACGCGGGTGATCTTGCCCTTGTAGATATTGGCTTTCTTCTGTTCGCGTGCGCCGGACTCGATGTCCAGGTCGAACAAGCGCTGGCCATCGACCAGTGCGACACGCAACTCTTCGGGCTGAGTTGCGTTGATGAGCATTCTTTTCATGTAGTACCGTCGGTTTCCGTTGCCACCGGAAACGGCGTTCGGCAAACACGACTTTCGCAGTCGGTGTCAGGCGCGTCAGGAATGGTTGTAAGGCACTCCAGTGTCCAGCGGTGTCAGGCCAACAGGGCCGGCATCGCGACGACGTCTCCTGCCACAGCCCTCAGCAAGGGTCGCGGCTAACAGGTCAGGGAGGAGGAATCAGCCAAGCGGTAGCGGACGGAATCTAAGCGTCTATGAAAGCCTTTGCTACGCAAACCGACGGCGGTGCATCTCCACCCAACACGCAATACGTTGAAAATCGGGTGCCGCTCGCAGAATCAGGGGCGGGTTATCGATTATCGCGATTCCCCAGCAGAGGGGGCACGCATCATGTCTTCAAGGCTTGTTCGAAGGCTCTCTCTGCATCGAGGAAAGCATTCCTGGACGGCCTCACGTCCTCGAACTTTTACCGGGTAAGGGGTGGCTAATTCGCATGCACCCACGGACCTGGCCGCTTTTGGCGGCGCCGCGACTATAACAGCAATGTTTAAGTGCTTCAAATCCATGAAAATTGATACCATTCCGCGCATGACCACTACTACCCCCCCGACTTCTGGCGTGCAAATGCTCGAGGTGGCGCCGGAGTTCGCCGGCCAACGAATCGATAACTTCCTGCGTACCCAGTTGAAAGGCGTCCCCAAGACGCTGATCTATCGCATCCTGCGCAAAGGCGAAGTGCGTGTTAATAAAGGTCGGATAAAGCCCGAGTACAAATTGCAGGCAGGCGACCTCGTGCGTGTGCCTCCATTGCGCTTGAGTGAAGCCAATGAGCCTGCGCCAGTGGCGCAAGCGCTGCTGGAGCGCCTGGAGGCGGCCATCGTGCATGAGGACAAGGGCCTGCTCGTGCTCAACAAGCCAGCAGGCATCGCCGTGCATGGCGGCAGTGGACTCAGTTTTGGCGTTATCGAGGCGTTGCGTCAGTTGCGTCCGGATGCCCGCGAGCTGGAGCTGGTCCATCGTCTGGATCGCGACACGTCGGGGCTGCTGATGGTGGCGAAGAAGCGCAGCATGTTGCGCCACCTGCACGAGGCCCTGCGTGGTGACGGTGTCGACAAGCGCTATATGGCACTGGTGCGTGGTCGCTGGGAGACGTCCTGCAAGCAGGTCAATGCGCCGCTGCAAAAGAACACCCTGCGCTCCGGTGAGCGCATGGTCGAGGTGGATGACGAGGGCAAGGAGGCCTTGACCTTGTTTCGCGTGCTGCGGCGTTTTGGCGATTTCGCCACCCTGGTCGAAGCGCGTCCCGTGACCGGAAGAACCCATCAGATTCGTGTGCATGCCCGGCATGCCGGGCATGCGATTGCCGGCGACAGCAAATATGGCGATGAGGACTTCACGCGGGAAGTGCGCGATCTGGGCGGAAAGCGTCTGTTTCTGCACGCGTATGCCTTGAAGGTGCCCTTGCCTGACGGAGGTGAGTTGCAGCTCGAAGCGCCGGTGGATGAATCGTGGGCAAACACCTTGGAGAAGTTGAGTGAGTGACAGCGACGTGGGTAGCTATCAACTGCTGATTTTCGACTGGGACGGCACGTTGGCCAACTCCATCGAGCGCATCGTCGAATCGGTGAAAGTGGGGGCGGTCGCCTGCGGCCTGCCGGTGTGCGACGACGAGAGCATTCGCGGGATCATTGGCTTGTCGCTGTCCCGCGCTATCGATGTGCTCTACCCGCATGTACAGGATGAGGCGCTGCGCGAGCGTTTCCATATGGGCTACAGGCAGCACTACCTGGCCCTGGAGGAGCAGCCGTCGGCGTTGTTCGATGGGGTTCGGCAGTCGCTGCTGGCCTTTCGTGAGCAGGGTTACCAATTGGCCGTGGCCACGGGAAAGCGCCGTCTTGGGCTCGACAAGGTGCTGAGCGGGCAGGGTTGGCAAACGTTCTTCGATGTCACGCGGGCGGCCGATGAGACGGCGAGTAAGCCTGACCCGCTCATGTTGCATGAAATTCTTTCGATCTGTGATTGTCATCCCTCTCGGGCCTTGATGATCGGTGATTCGGTCTTCGACCTGCAGATGGCACGCAATGCCGAGATGGATTCGGTGGCTGTCGGTTATGGCGCGCAATCGTTGGATGTTCTCCGCCAGCACGGACCGAAGCTGGCGATCGAGCACTTTTCGCAACTGGGCGAATGGTTGCAGGCAAACACTCTGAACAGGATGAATGAACGTGTCGGGTGAATGGAAAGAGCCGGTCAAGGATGATGGGCAGGATCGCAAGAGCTGGAAGCTGCTGGAGAAAACCCTGCTGGCAGGTGTGCAGGAGCAGCGTCGGGCGCGGCGCTGGGGGATTTTTTTCAAGCTGCTGACGTTTGGCTACCTGTTTGCCGCACTGCTGATCTTTTCGCCGTCCTTGCCGCTTGGCTCGAGCCAGTCGGGAGCGGCAGCACATACCGCGGTGATCAATGTCCGGGGCATGATTGCCGATGAAGAGGCTGCCAGTGCCGATAACCTGATTGGTGCCTTGCGTGCGGCCTTCGCCGATGAGGCCAGCCGGGCGGTGGTGCTGCGCATCAACAGTCCTGGCGGCAGTCCGGTGCAGTCGGGCTATGTCTATGACGAAATCCGTCGTTTGCGTGCAAAGTACCCGCAGGTCAAGGTCTATGCGGTCATCACCGATCTCGGGGCTTCCGGCGCCTACTATATAGCCAGTGCCGCCGATGAGATCTATGCCGACAAGTCCAGTCTGGTCGGCTCCATTGGCGTCACGGCTGCCACCTTCGGTTTCGTCGATGCGATGAAGTCCCTAGGGGTCGAGCGGCGTGTCTATACCTCGGGCGAGCACAAGGCGTTCCTTGACCCCTTCCAGCCACAGAAAGCCGATGAAACGGAGTTCTGGCAGGGGGTGCTGTCGACTACGCATCGGCAGTTCATCGATAGCGTCAAGGCTGGGCGTGGGGAGCGGCTGCAGGTCGCGGCGCATCCGGAGCTGTTCTCCGGCCTGGTCTGGTCTGGCGAACAGGCGCTGGAACTGGGCTTGATCGATGGCCTGGGTAGCACGTCCTATGTGGCGCGCGAGGTCGTCGGTGAGCCGAACCTGGTTGACTTCACGATCAAGGAAACACCCTTCGATCGTTTCACCAAGCGTCTCGGGGCAAGTATCGCCGAGCACTTGTCCATCTGGGTCGGATTGCAAGGCCCTCAGTTGCGTTGAGGTTCAGGGTATCTGGATACCCTCGTTCAACAGCATGTCCACCAGCCTGATCAGCGGCAGTCCGACCAGGCTGGTGGCGTCCTCTCCCTCGGTCTTCCTGAACAGGCTGATTCCCAGGCCTTCCGACTTGAAGCTGCCGGCGCAGTCGTAAGGCTGTTCGGCCAGCAGATAGCGCTCGATGGATGTATCGCTCAGCTCGCGGAAGTGAACGGTGAAGGGGATGCAGTCCAGTTGCAGTCGGCCTGTGTGGCTGTCGAGCAATGCCAATCCCGTGAGGAAGCTGACGCTTCTGCCGCTGGCAGCCTTGAGTTGTTCGCAGGCGCGCTCGAAAGTGTGGGGTTTGCCCAGGATGCGCTCGCCAAGTACGGCAACCTGATCCGAGCCAATGATCAGGTGGTCGCGGTGGTTGCCTGCGAGTGCCTGAGCCTTTTCCCGGGCCAGGCGCATCACGAGGTCGCGAGCGCTTTCCTCCGTCCTTGGGCTTTCATCTATATCCGGTGCCGCGCTTTCGAAAGGCAGGCGGAGACGTTGCAGCAGTTCGTGGCGGTAGCGGGAGCTGGAGGCTAATAGAATGTTGCGCATGGCCGGTTTCCTGTCGCGGGGTGCGCATTGTAGCGGCTGTGCCGGGTGTTTTCCGCCTGGCATTCTTTAGCGTTGCAGTCCCTCAGGCGTGATGATGCAGCCAGGCATGTGTGGGGCGGCTGGCCGGCGCGGCGCGGTTTTTCTCGAAGCGTTGCCATACCTTTTCGTGGAAATAGAAACCCACCGAGTTGCACAGGGGTTCGACGGCTGCCACCAGTCCACTGACAGCGATGCTGCCGGTAAGGGCGTAGGCCACGCCGAAGGCAATGCAAAAGTGCATGATGGTGAAGGTCAGTGTCTTGAGCATGGCGCACCTCGAATGGAGTCGTGTCTCATTTGAGGGTAAGGCTAGGGTTTTGGAGGGGGATAAGGAAATTCCGCATCCTCATTGTTTTGATAGCTGGACTCTATTGGCTATCGGAAAGGCCAGTGCTCTAACCGGATGTCGCCCGGCTATGTTCCCTTGGCGCTTGAAGCTGTCCAGTGGGAATTCCTTTGACAGGCTTTGAGTGCATCCCTAGAATGCCGCGCTTATGTTTAAAGGACCAATACCTCCGCACGTCGATCCGCGCAAGCTGGCAGACCGGGCCATTACCCTTGAAGGTGATATACCGCTGTCCGGATTCGCTCGACTGACTGAGCCCCTTGAAGGGGATCAGGGTGTGGTGCATGCCCGTTTCAGTTTTGGGCGTGACGAGCAGAATACCGTGGTTATCCGCAGTCAGCTCGAGGTCGAGGTCACGATGATCTGCCAGCGCTGCCTTGAGCAGGTTGCCTTACCCGTCTACAGCGAGTGCGAGTATGCAGTCGTTGGTGAGGGAAAGAGCACCGAGCATTTGCCCAAAGGCTACGACGTGCTGGAAGTGGGAGAAGATCCTCTGGATCTGCTGGCGCTGGCCGAAGACGAGCTGTTGCTCGCTCTGCCGATTGTTCCACTCCATGACCATGAAATTTGCCAGCCGCCGGCTGGGCCTGAAGTGCCCGGACCGAGTGAGGACGAGGTAACGCGGTCCAACCCGTTCAGCGTACTGGCGCAGTTAAAGCGTGACCCAAACGTTTAGGAGTTGATCTCGATGGCTGTTCAGCAGAACAAAAAATCCCGTTCCGCCCGCGACATGCGTCGTTCGCATGACGCCCTTGAGGCGAACGCCCTGTCCGTGGAAAAGAGCACTGGTGAAGTTCACCTGCGCCACCACGTTTCCCCGGACGGTTTCTACCGTGGTCGCAAAGTGATCGACAAGGGCGCTGACGAGTAATCTTGTCCGCTCCGATTATCGCGATCGACGCAATGGGCGGGGACTTCGGTCCCCGTTGCATTGTTCCGGCCAGTCTCGAATGCCTGGCTGATTCCCCTTCGCTGTGCCTGGCCCTGGTTGGCCAACGTTCCCTGTTAGAAGAGCTCGTGACCAAGTATGGTCGCGTCGATCACGCACGCCTGTCGATTATCGATGCCGAAGAAGTCGTTGGCATGGATGAGCGGCCGACCCAGGCGCTGCGCGGCAAGCCGCGCTCATCGATGCGTCTGGCGCTCGAGCAGGTGCGTGACGGTCAGGCGCATGCCTGTGTCAGTGCCGGCAATACCGGGGCGTTGATGGCGTTGTCCCGGCATATCCTCAAGACCCTGCCGGGAGTGGATCGCCCTGCGATGGTCACGGCTATTCCGACGCAAGCTGCACCCTGTCTGCTGCTCGACCTTGGGGCCAATGTCGACTGCGATGCCGAGCATCTGTATCAGTTCGCTGTCATGGGCTCGGTCGCCGCGCAGACGCTCGGCGTGGCGCGGCCCAGGGTCGCACTGCTCAATGTCGGGGTGGAGCCGATCAAGGGCAACCAGCAGGTCAAGCAGGCGGCGCTGTTGCTCGAGCGGGCGGTGGATATCCATTACCGGGGTTTTATCGAAGGTGATGGGGTCTTTCGTGGCGAGGCGGATGTCGCGGTGTGCGATGGTTTCGTCGGCAATATCCTGCTCAAGTCCAGCGAGGGGCTGGTGGAAATGGTCGCGGCGCGGGCCGATGCGATGTTCCGTCGCTCGCCGTTCACGCGTTTCCTTGGGCTGCTGGCGATGCCTTTGTTGCGCCGTCTCAAGGGCGATCTGGCACCTGCTCAATACAACGGTGCCAGCTTCCTCGGACTGCAAGGGATCGTGGTGAAGAGCCATGGCTCGGCAGGTCATGAGGGTTTCAAGGCTGCTATTCTTCGCGCGGCCAGGGATGTCGAGCAGAACCTGCCGCAGCGTCTGCATGACCGCCTGGAGCAGTTGCTGGTGACCGGTCGCCAGCCGCCGGATGTGACCGCATAGGGTCGCCGGCCATCCAATCGGATACTCGCAACGCCCTTCGGGGCGTGTTTTCAACGACGAACAGAACCACAAGAGAACCTTTCAATGTCCGCATCGCTCGCTTTCGTCTTCCCCGGGCAGGGCTCGCAATCCCTCGGCATGTTGGCCGAGCTGGGTGCCCAGCAGAGTGTGGTGAAAGATACTTTCGCGGAAGCTTCCGCAGCACTGGGCTACGACCTCTGGGCGCTGACCCAGGAGGGGCCAGCCGAGGAGCTCAACCGTACCGATCGCACCCAGCCCGCCATTCTCACCGCCTCGCTGGCATTGTGGCGCCTGTGGTTGGCCGAAGGTGGTGCGCAGCCTGCTTTCGTCGCGGGACACAGCCTGGGTGAATACTCGGCGCTGGTCGCGGCGGGCAGCCTGGCGCTGGCCGATGCGGTGAAACTGGTCGAACTCCGTGGGCAACTGATGCAGCAGGCGGTGCCGGCCGGGCAGGGCGGCATGGCTGCGATCCTCGGCCTGGAAGATGCCGACGTGCTGGCGGCTTGTGCCGAGGCGGCTCAAGGCGAAGTGGTCAGTGCGGTGAATTTCAATGCACCGGGGCAAGTGGTGATTGCTGGCGCTGCGGCCGCAGTCGATCGTGCCATCGAGGCTTGCAAGGCGCGTGGTGCCAAGCGTGCGATGGCGCTGCCGGTCAGCGTTCCTTCCCATTGCGCACTGATGCGTCCGGCTGCCGAACGCTTCGCTTCGGCTGTTGCCGACATCGACTGGCAAACACCGAGGATCGCGCTGGTGCAGAACGTCAGTGCGGCAGTGGTCGAGGACCTCGACACACTCAAGCGCGACCTGCTGGCACAGCTCTACAGCCCGGTGCGTTGGGTCGAGTCGGTGGTCGAACTGCAGGCGCGTGGCGTTACCGCGCTGGTCGAGTGCGGTCCCGGCAAGGTGCTGTCCGGCCTGAACAAGCGCTGCGTCAAGGGCGTCGACACTTACAATCTGGATACCCCGGAAGCTTTCGCAGCCACCCGTGGCGCACTGGTTCAATAAGGAGAACCCTATGAGTCTGCAAGGTAAAGTCGCTCTGGTTACCGGCGCCAGCCGTGGCATTGGTCAGGCCATTGCGCTCGAACTCGGGCGGCAGGGCGCCATTGTCGTTGGTACCGCCACGTCGGCCGGCGGCGCCGAGCGTATCGACGAGACACTCAAGAGCCATGGCATCGAAGGTGCCGGCCTGGTGCTGGACGTGTGCAGTGATGAATCTGTCAGCGCCGTGCAGGAGCAGATCCAGCAGCGTTTCGGGCAGATTGCCATCCTGGTCAACAATGCCGGCATCACCCGCGATAATCTGATGCTGCGCATGAAGGACGATGAGTGGAGCGATGTCATCGATACCAACCTCACCAGCCTGTACCGCCTGACCAAGTCCGTTCTGCGTGGCATGACGAAGGCGCGCTGGGGGCGAATCATCAGTATCGGCTCCGTGGTTGGTGCCATGGGCAACGTTGGGCAGGTAAACTACGCGGCAGCCAAGGCCGGTCTGGAAGGTTTCAGTCGTGCCCTGGCGCGTGAAGTGGGTTCGCGCGCCATCACGGTCAATGCCGTGGCGCCAGGATTCATCGATACGGACATGACGCGTGAGCTTCCCGAAGCTCAGCGTGAGGCCCTGCAGGGACAGATCCCGTTGGGACGTCTCGGCCAGGCCGAAGAGATTGCCAAGGTCGTCGCATTCCTCGCATCCGATGCCGCCTCCTATGTCACCGGGGCTACCGTCCCGGTGAATGGCGGCATGTACATGTGAGTCGATGAGGCCGATCGACGCAGAATATTGACTGTTAAACAGTTATAAACGGTGGCTGGCTTAGAGGTAGAAGGTTGGAAGTGGGTGCATATCACGCCCCTTTCGGCTTGAAATGCGGAAAACGCTTTCTATACACTACCGCGCACCAGCTGCCTGGATTTTTCCATAGGAGTTAAAACAAGGTATGAGCACCATCGAAGAACGCGTCAAGAAAATCGTTGCCGAGCAACTTGGCGTCAAAGAAGACGAAGTTACCAACAGCGCTTCCTTCGTCGAAGACCTGGGTGCCGACTCTCTTGACACCGTTGAGCTGGTGATGGCTCTGGAAGAGGAATTCGAGACCGAAATCCCGGACGAGCAAGCCGAGAAGATCACCACTGTTCAAGAAGCCATCGATTACATCAACTCCGCGCAGTAAGTTGTAATCCAGCTTCGAACCGGTAAAGCCGCACTGCCTCTAGCTGGGTAGTGCGGCTTTATCTTTGATGCAGAGTCAAACGTGGCCCGCGTTGTACGGGGTCATGATCGTTCCTACCGCCGACTCAGTCCTGGGCGGGTTCAAGATGTAAGGAGAAAGCTGTGTCGCGTAGACGCGTCGTGGTCACCGGGATGGGCATGTTGTCGCCACTGGGTAACGATGTGCCGAGTAGCTGGCAGGGTATTCTGGCCGGCCGCAGCGGTATCGCCCTGCTCGATCACATGGATCTTTCCGCATACCCGACCCGCTTCGGCGGAGCGATCAAAGGCTTCGAGGTGGAGCAGTACCTGCCCGCCAAGGAAGCACGCAAACTCGACCTTTTCATCCAGTACGGACTGGCCGCCAGCTTCCAGGCGGTGCGTGATTCCGGACTGGAAATAACCGACGCCAATCGCGAGCGCGTCGGTGTCGCGATGGGCTCCGGCATCGGTGGCCTGACCAATATCGAGAGCAGCAGCCGCACGCTGTTCGAGCAAGGTCCGCGACGTATATCTCCCTTCTTCGTGCCGGGCTCGATCATCAACATGGTGTCCGGATTCCTGTCGATCCACTTGGGGTTGCAGGGGCCGAACTATGCGATCGCCACGGCCTGCACCACGGGTACGCATTGCATCGGCATGGCGGCGCGCAACATTGCCTATGGCGAAGCCGATGTGATGATCGCCGGGGGCGCCGAAATGGCGGCCAGTGGCCTGGGTATTGGCGGCTTCTCCGCCGCGCGGGCGCTGTCGACACGCAATGACGATCCTGCTGCCGCCAGCCGTCCGTGGGACAAAGGCCGTGATGGCTTCGTACTGTCCGACGGCGCGGGTGCGTTGGTGCTGGAGGAGCTGGAGCATGCCAAGGCGCGCGGCGCGACCATCTACGCCGAGCTGATCGGTTTCGGCATGAGTGCCGATGCCTACCACATGACCTCCCCGCCGGAAGACGGCGCCGGTGCGGCCCGTTGCATCCGCAATGCCTTGCAGGATGCGCACATAGATCCGGCGCTGGTGGACTATATCAACGCCCACGGTACATCCACCCCGGCAGGCGACAAGGCCGAGGCCGCCGCCATTCGTGGTGTGTTCGGCGAGCACGCCTATGCGTTGTCGGTCAGTTCCACCAAGTCCATGATCGGTCACCTGCTGGGTGCCGCCGGTGCCGTCGAGGCGATCTTCAGCATCCTGGCCATCCGCGACCAGGTGGCACCGCCGACCATCAACCTGGATGAGCCGGACGAAGGCTGTGACCTCGACTTCGTGCCGCACCAGGCCAAGCAGCGTCCGATAGAGGTGGCATTGTCCAACTCCTTCGGCTTTGGCGGGACCAACGGTTCGCTGGTGTTCCGCCGGTTCTCCGAGTGATCGCGAGCTGGGTCGATGGTCAGCCCGACGAGCGGCTGACCATTCGCGACCGAGCACTGGCCTACGGTGATGGGCTGTTCGAGACGATGCGTGTCGAGGGCGGGCAACCTTGTCTGTTCGAGCGACACATGGCGCGCCTGCAAGAAGGCTGTCGCCGCCTGCGAATCCCTCTGGACGATGCCGTGCTGCGCCGCGAGGTGCTGGCTTATTGCGCGCAGTTCGACCAGGGCGTGGCCAAGCTGATCGTCACCCGCGGCGATGGTCAGCGTGGTTACGCCCCTCCGGAACCTTGCCTGCCCAGGCGAATCCTCCAGGCCTCGCCTTTGCCGGCCTATCCTGCCGTCAATGCCGACGCCGGGGTCGAACTGTTTCCCTGTCGCACACGCCTGGCCGAGCAGCCTCTGTTGGCCGGACTCAAACACCTGAACCGGCTGGAGCAGGTGCTGGCGAGAGGGGAGTGGCAGGACCCTGTCTATGCCGAGGGCTTGATGTGCGACACCTCGGGGCGAGTCATCGAGGGCGTGTTCAGCAACCTGTTCCTAGTGCTCGATGGTCGCCTGCTGACGCCTTCGTTGCAGCGTTGCGGTGTCGCCGGGGTGATGCGTGCGGAAATCATCGCACGGGCCGCGTCCTGGATGCCGGTCGAGCAGAGGGATGTCTCCATTGCGGCGCTGGAGCGTGCCGAGGAAGTCTTCCTGTGCAACAGCCTGTATGGCATCTGGCCGGTGCGCCGATTGCAGCAGCGCATCTGGCCGGTTGGCGGCGTCACCCGTAAACTCCAGGCTCTTCTGTCTGAGCATTCGGGTATTTCGTGATTCGTAGACTTCTCCTGCTGTTGTCGCTCTGCCTGGCGCTCGTCGGTGCAGGCGCGTTGTTCGTGGCCTGGAAACAGACACAGGCGCTCGAACAGCCTTTGGGCCTTGAGGCCGAGCACCTGCTCGATGTACGACCGGGCGATACGCCGAACCGCCTCTTCCTGCGGCTGGAGTCCGAAGGCCTGCTACGCGATGCCTTCTGGCTGCGGGTCTATTGGCGCCTCAATCCCCCGGCCCAGGCGCTGCACAGCGGCGAATACCGCTTGCTGCCAGGCATGAGTGTAGAGGACATGATCGGCCTCTGGCAGCGTGGCGAGGTGGTGCAATACAGCCTGACCCTGGTCGAGGGATGGAATTTCCGCCAGTTGCGTGCGGCCCTGGCGGCCCAGCCCAAGCTGGAGCAGACCCTGGCCGATCTGTCGGATGGCGAGGTGATGCAGCGGCTCGAGCGCGCCGGCTTGCACCCCGAGGGGCGTTTCTTCCCCGACACCTACCGCTATACCCGAGGTTTCAGCGATCTGGAACTATTGGAGAAGGCCGCCGAGCGTCTGGAGCGGGTGCTGGAGGAGGAGTGGCAACAACGTGCCGAGGGCTTGCCTTATGACGATCCCTACAAGGCATTGATCATGGCATCGATCATCGAGAAGGAAACCGGCGTGCCCCACGAGCGCGGCGAAATCGCCGGGGTCTTCGTGCGGCGCATGCGGCTGGGGATGTTGCTGCAGACCGACCCGACGGTGATCTATGGCATGGGCGAGGATTATCGCGGGCGTATTACCCGCGCCGACCTGCGCCGGCCTACGCCCTACAACACTTACACCCAGGCCGGCTTGCCGCCGACGCCTATCGCGATGGTCGGGCGCGAGGCTATTCATGCAGCACTGCACCCGGCCGATGGCAAGAGTTTGTATTTCGTCGCGCGTGGCGACGGTAGCCATGTGTTCAGCGAGACGCTGGCCGAGCATAACCGTGCAGTGCGCGAATATCAGTTGAAGCGTCGCGCGGACTACCGATCTAGTCCGTCCCCCGCCGCTACCCCGGAGAAGCCTTGATGGCCGGACTGTTCGTTACCCTGGAAGGCCCGGAAGGCGCCGGCAAGAGCACCAATCGCGAGTACCTGGCGGCGCGCCTGCGCGAGGCTGGCTGTGATGTGCTGATGACCCGCGAGCCGGGCGGTACACCGCTGGCCGAGCGTATCCGTGAGTTGCTGCTGACGCCGTCCGACGAGGCGATGGCCAGCGATACCGAGCTGCTGCTGGTCTTCGCGGCACGCGCCCAGCATCTGGCAACGGTGATCCTGCCGGCACTGGCGAGGGGTTGTGTGGTGCTCTGTGACCGCTTTACCGATGCCACCTATGCCTACCAGGGCGGCGGCCGCGGGCTGCCCTCCGAGCGCATCGCGCAACTGGAGTCGTTCGTGCAGGGTGATGTGCGCCCCGACCTGACCCTGGTGTTCGACCTGCCGATCGAGGTCGGCCTGAAGCGGGCGGCTGCCCGTGGGCGACTGGATCGTTTCGAGCAGGAGGGTAGTGCCTTCTTCGAGGCGGTGCGGACGGCCTACCTGCAGCGTGCCGCCGCAGCGCCGCAGCGCTATCGGGTGGTCGATGCCGGGCAATCGCTGGAGCAGGTGCAACGGTCGCTGGATGCTCTGCTGCCGGAGCTGTTGGAACGCCGTCATGGCTGAAACGCTTCCCTGGCAGCAGGCGCTCTGGCTGCAACTTGCCGGTCGCCGGCAACATGCCCATGCCTATCTGCTGCATGGCCCGGCCGGTATCGGCAAGCGACAGTTGGCAGAACGTCTGATGGCATTGCTGCTCTGCCAGCAGCCGACGGACACGGGGGCCTGCGGTCAGTGCAAGGCCTGCCAGTTGTTGGCGGCACAGACCCATCCGGACCATTTCATCCTCGAACCGGAAGAGGCGGACAAGGCCATTCGTGTCGATCAGGTGCGGGAGCTGGTTGGCTTCGTGACCCAGACCGCCCAGCTTGGCGGACGCAAGGTGATCTTGCTGGAGCCGGCCGAGGCGATGAACCTGAATGCCGCCAACGCGCTGCTGAAAAGCCTCGAGGAGCCCTCGGGAAACACCGTGCTGCTGCTGGTCAGTCACCAGCCCAGCCGTTTGTTGCCCACCATCAAGAGTCGCTGCCAGCAGCAGGCTTGCCCGCTGCCGACACGGGAGCAGAGCCTGGCATGGCTGACTGAACGCTTGCCGCAGATGGCCGAAGGCGAGCGTGAGGAATTGCTGGCCCTTGCCGCCGGTTCGCCGTTGTCCGCACTGAAACTGCATGAGCAGGGTGTGCTGGCGATGCGCGAGCAGGTGGTCGAGGGCATCAAGAAACTGCACAAGCAGCAGAGCTCGCCCAGCCAGTTGGCCGAAGGCTGGAATACGGTGCCGCTGCTGCTGCTGTTCGACTGGTTCTGCGACTGGGCGCATATCATCCTGCGCTGCCAGATGGCCGGGGATGAGGCGGACCTGGGTGCCGTGGACATGCACAAGGTCTTGCAGTACCTGGCGAAAAAGTCGACGCCCGGGCAGGTACTGGCCCTGCAGGACTGGCTGCTGGCGCACCGGCAGAAGGTGCTCGGCAAGGCCAACCTGAACCGTGTGCTGTTGCTCGAAGCGCTGCTGGTGCAATGGGCGGGGTTGAGTGGGAAGGCGTAGCGGGCTCAGGCTGCGGGCTCGAAGCTTGCTACAATCCCGTTCCTCTGATGTCCTCGGTCACTGACGTATATGTTGATAGATTCCCACTGCCACCTCGACCGGCTCGACCTGAGCCCTTTCGAGGGTTCGCTGGATGCAGCGCTGGACTCGGCTCGAAGCTGCGGCGTCGGGCATTTCCTCTGCATTGGCGTCAGTGCCGGGAATGCTGCGGTGGTCAAGGCCCTGAGCGAGCGTTATGCCGACGTGGATTGCTCCGTCGGTATTCACCCGCTCGATCTCGCAGAAGGTGGTGAGCCGGGACTGGACTGGCTGCTGGGCGAGCTCGATCACCCGCATGTGGTGGCCATCGGCGAAACCGGGCTGGATTACCACTACCAGCCGGAAACCGCCGAATCCCAGCAGCGCTCCTTTCGCTTGCACCTGGAGGCCGCGCGCAGCACCGGCAAGCCCGTGATCGTGCACACGCGGGCGGCGCGGGCCGACACCCTGGCGCTGTTGCGCGAGGCCGACCTGCCACAGGCGGGCGTGTTGCACTGCTTCACCGAGGATTGGGACATGGCCCGAGCGGCGCTGGACCTCGGTTACTACATTTCCCTGTCGGGCATCGTCACCTTCCGCAATGCCGATGCGTTGCGCGATGTTGCCCGCCAAGTGCCGGCGGACCGCCTGCTGGTGGAAACCGACTCGCCCTACCTGGCGCCGATGCCGCACCGGGGCAAGTCGAACCTGCCACAGTATGTGCGCGAGGTCGCGACGTTCCTCGCCATGCTGCGCGGGGAAAGCTACGAACGACTGGTCGAGCAGACTGGCGCGAATTTCCGCCGGTTGTTCCCCCTGGCCCGCGTGGCCGATTGAGGATCGGGTCACCGGTCCTTCCCCTGAACACGACAAGGCGCACCCGATGAAATCGGATTCTTCACACGGCAGGTCGCTCGAGCGCGGTCTGCAGAACCGCCATATCCAGTTGATCGCCCTGGGCGGTGCCATCGGTACGGGGTTGTTCCTCGGTTCCGCCGGCGTGCTCAAGTCCGCAGGGCCGTCGATGATCCTTGGCTACGCGATCGGCGGTTTCATCGCTTTCCTGATCATGCGCCAACTGGGCGAAATGATCGTCGAAGAGCCGGTGGCGGGCTCCTTCAGCCATTTCGCCCATAAGTACTGGGGGCCTTATGCGGGCTTCCTGTCGGGCTGGAACTACTGGGCGGTGTACGTGCTGGTTGGCATGGCGGAGCTGACGGCGGTCGGCAAGTACGTGCAGTACTGGTGGCCCGAGGTGCCGACCTGGGCCACGGCCATGGTGTTCTTCGTCGCGGTCAACCTGATCAATCTGAACAATGTGCGGATTTTCGGCGAGACGGAGTTCTGGTTCGCCATCATCAAGGTGGTGGCCATCGTAGGCATGATCCTGCTGGGCAGCTACCTGCTGTTCAGTGGCCGGGGTGGCGAGCAAGCCAGTATTGCCAACCTCTGGCAGCACGGTGGTTTCTTCCCCAACGGTGTCGGTGGCCTGGTGATGGTGCTGGCGATCATCATGTTCTCCTTCGGCGGTCTGGAGCTGGTGGGCATCACCGCCGCCGAGGCGAACAACCCACGCCAGGTGATCCCCAAGGCGATCAATCAGGTGGTCTACCGCATCCTGATTTTCTATATCGGGGCGTTGAGCCTGCTGTTGGCGCTCTATCCCTGGGACCGGCTTCTGGAGATTCTCGGAGCGGCCGGCGATCCCTACAGCGGCAGTCCCTTCGTGCAGGTGTTCTCGCTGATTGGCAGCGACACGGCGGCACATATCCTCAACTTCGTGGTGCTGACCGCCGCACTGTCGGTCTACAACAGCGGCGTCTACTGCAACAGCCGGATGCTCTATGGGCTGGCGGCGCAAGGGGATGCGCCGCGTGCCTTGCTGAAACTCAACAAGCGGGGCGTACCGGTGCTGGGGATCGCGGTATCGGCGGCGATGACGCTGATCTGTGTGCTGGTCAATTTCCTCTTTCCGCAAGACGCGCTGGAGCTGCTGATGACGCTGGCGGTGGCGGCCCTGGTGATCAACTGGACGATGATCAGCCTGGCACACCTGAAGTTTCGCAAGTGCATGCTGGCGCAAAGCGTGGAGCCTGGCTTCAAGGCCTTCTGGTTCCCCTTCGGCAACTACCTGTGTCTGGCCTTCGTCGCCTTCCTGCTGGGCACCATGTTGCTGATTCCGGGCATTCGCCTGTCGGTGATCGCATTGCCGTTCTGGGTTGCTTTCATCTGGCTCTGCTATCGCCTGCGCCAGTCGTCATCGGCCAACCGCGGATAAAAAGAACCCGGACGGGAGGCCGGGTCAATACCATCAGGAATGGAGGGCGTTCCACGCACCTCCAGCCGGCCTGGCAGTCGGGGGAAATGACAGGCCGGTAGCTGGAGTATTGTCGCTTCCCGGTGTTTTGCAACCGCGCGTTCTGTTCCGTGGGTATCAGCGCTCGCGGGCCAGTCGCCGGACGATGGCGACACTGTCTTCGATCACCTGTGCCGGGGTATAGAAGTGCGGTGAGAAGCGGATACCGCCGCCGCGCTGGGCGCAGACAATCTGCTCGTCTTTCAGGCGCCCGAAGAGTGTTCCGTTGTCCCAGCCGTCCAGGCTGAAGCTGAGGATGCCCGAGCGACGCGCAGGCTCCGTCGGGCTGAGCAGGCGCAGGCCTGGAACCGCTGAAAGCCCCTGGTGCAATTGCTCGATACGCTGGGCGAGGGACCTTTCCACTTCAGCGATGGAGACCTCCTCCAGCAGCGACAGGCTGGCCTCCAGCGCCACGGCGCCGAGCATGTTCGGGCTGCCGCACTCGAAACGACGGGCGGTGCGTGCGGGCTTCCATTCCTGGCGATCGTAATCGCCAGCGTTCTCCAGCATATGCCAGCCGTACTCATGCAGTTCGAGGCGTTCGCGCAGATCGCTGCGGCAATAGAACACGCCCAATCCCTCCGGGCCGAGCATCCACTTGTGTCCATCGGCCATGGCGAAAGCACAGCGGTTCTGTCGGACATCGAAGGGTAACGCCCCCAGTTGCTGGATGGCGTCGATGCACAGCAGTACGCCTTGGCGCTCGCACCCTTCGCCCAGGCGTTGCAGATCGAGGCGCAGGCCGCTGGCGTATTGCACCGCGCTGATGGCCATCAACCGTGTACGCGAGCCGCAGGCGGCGAGCAGGTCGGCTTCCGGATCATGGCCTTTCAGGCTGACCTGGATGACTTCGACGCCGCGCGGGCGCAAGGCCTCCCAGACGACACGGTTGGAGGGAAACTCCTCGTCGCTGATGACGATCTGGTCACCAGGGCGCCAGTCCAGGCCAAAGGCGACGAAGGAGAGCGCTTCCGAGGTGTTCTTGACCAGCGCGATATCGGCTGTGCCTTGCGCGCCGAGCAGGCGGGCGAGGCGCTCGCGCAGACGTTGTTCGGTGCGCAGCCATTGCGGATAGTCGCGTGCGCCGAGGCGCGCGTTTTCCGCTGCGAACGCGCTGACGGCCTTGGCGCTGCGCCGGGGCCAGGGGGCGACGGCGGCGTGGTTCAGGTAGCGCAGGCCGTCGGCGTGGGGGAAGTGCTCGTTCATTGCTCCGTCTTCCGTGCATTTTTTCGATTGATAGGCATAATAATCGGCCCGATGCAGAAGCCGTAGTTTCTTCCCCATGCAGAATGAACCTCGTAAGGTCCGTGAGTTTCGGCGGCGCGAACAGGAAATCCTCGACACCGCGCTGCAGCTTTTTCTCGATGAGGGCGAGGACCGCGTGACGGTGGAAACCATCGCCGACACTGTCGGTATCGGCAAGGGCACCATCTACAAGCACTTCAAGTCCAAGGCCGAGATCTACCTGCGGCTGATGCTCGACTACGAACGCGATCTCAATCAGTTGCTGCATTCACCCGAACTGGAGCATGACAAGGAAGCCCTGTCGCGCGCCTATTTCGAGTTCCGCATGCGCGACCCCCAGCGTTACCGCTTGTTCGACCGCCTGGAGGAAAAGGTGGTCAAGAGCAACCAGGTGCCAGAGATGGTCGAGGAGCTGCACCGTATCCGAGCCTCCAACTTCGAGCACCTGACGCAGTTGATCAAGGAACGTATTGCCGTCGGCAAGCTGGAAGACGTGCCGCCATACTTCCATTACTGCGCGGCCTGGGCGCTGGTGCATGGTGCGGTGGCGCTGTACCACTCGCCGTTCTGGAGCAATGTGCTGGAGGATCAGGACGGCTTCTTCCAGTTCCTGATGGATATCGGCGTGCGCATGGGCAACAAACGCAAGCGCGACTAGGTTTAGCAGCTTCATCCGCCTCAGGCTCCAAGTTGAGGCTATGATGCTCGCTCCTGGCTTGCAGCTCGCGGCCGCTTCACCGGTGGGAGTTTTCCGTATGCGAATCCTCGTTGCATCACTGCTGCTCATGGCGCTGGGCGGTTGCATGAAGGTCAGCGACATGGCCGAGGGCAGCCGCGAGCAGTTGCGTGATGCGGGCATTCTCGATCACAGCGATGTCCGTCGTGCCAGTCCGTGGCGCCTGCAACCCGATTCCTTCATCTATATCGCCCAAGGGTATTTTAGCCCGGTGGGTAATACCCAGCCTCGGCCGAACCTGCTGGCCGAACAGGCGTTCAATGGTTTCGTCGAGTACTTCCCGAGGTTGCGCCGTGCGCAAGCGCCGCTCGGGCTGGAAGAGGCGATGGCCGAGGCCCGTTCCTTCGGTGCGCACTATCTGCTGTATACCCGCTTTGCCTCCGCCGATGACCGTATCGGCACCTTGGAGGAGTGGGATGATCAGCGCGATGTGTCGAGGCTGGGGTTCGATTCGGGCAATATCCAGATGATGCTGCTGGAAACCAACACCCATTACCTGGTGGATACGGCCCATATACGTATCCGCAGCGGGCTGCTGACGTCCTACGACTCCAAGCCTCAGGAACTGCTGGGGCCGCCCTTCAAGGACTATGCCAAGCGCTTGCTGGGCGTGGGGCGTTAACAGGTTCCTGACGGCCTGTTGCCATGAGCGTCAACGCGAAGGAGGGAGACTGGTATGTCCGACTCGGACAAGGCAGGCACGTTGCTGGGACAGATTCCCGCCGGGGTGCGCAAAGGGCCGCTCCCGGTGCACCTGTGGAATCCCGATTTCTGTGGCGATATCGACATGCGCATCGCCCGTGATGGGACCTGGTTCTACATGGGGACGCCCATTGGCCGAAAGGCCATGGTTCGGTTGTTTTCCGGGATCATCCGGCGCGACGGCGACGACTATTTCCTGGTGACGCCAGTGGAAAAGGTGGGCATCCGTGTCGACGATGCCCCCTTCATTGCGACCAGCCTGGTGGTCAGTGGCTCGGGAGCCGCCCAGGTACTGCATTTCACGACCCAGGTCGAGGATGAGGTTCAGGCCGGACCTGAGCATCCCTTGCGCTTTGTCAGCGACCCGCACAGCGGCGAGCCATCACCCTATGTGCATGTCCGCGCGAACCTGGAGGCGCTGATCCACCGGAACGTCTTCTACCAGTTGGCGGAACTGGCCGTTCCTCATGACGTGGGCGGCGTTTCCTGGCTGGGGGTGTGGAGCGCAGGAGTATTCTTTCCCATCTGCCGTGCCTGAGCCGGGCGGTCGCTCAGGCGTTGGCGACCAGGCGCTGCTCCGAGCTCGGCTGATTGGCTGCTTCGGCCAATACATCGGTATTCAAGCGATAGGTCTTGTCATCGTCGCAGGTCAGCAGGTTGCTGTTGCACAGGCGAGGCAGCATCTGGCGAACGCACAGCAGCGATACCGGCGTGCCCGTTTCCACCAGCAGGTTGTGCAGTTCCTTGCAGGACAGGCCTTCGGAGGCCAGCGTGTGGTCCCGGAACAGCGCCAGCACTTTCAGGCGCGGCAGGCTCACCTTGAGCCCGGCCTCGTTGAGTATCTGTCGCAGGGCGTGGTTGGGGGTGTTCTGAAAAGTCATTGCGATCCCTCTGGCCATGACAGGGCCTGTGCCATGGCAGGCCAAACGTCTTTTTTCACGGAGCCGACGCGAATTCGCCGATCTCTAAAGGTAAAGACGGATGAGATGCGGAAAACCCGCACCCTGTAAGTGAAAAAAATGTATGGATGTATTTCCCTGGATGGTCCTTATTTGGAGAAATGCCGGGATAACGATCCGATCTTTCGATTGAATGCCCTGAATTTGAGCTTTTATCGGTGCGGGTATGTTTTCGCCGGGGGCGCTCCAGTCCGAGCAGATAGCGATGTTCCCGCCAGGGTGTACCTGTCGTATGCAAGAGCGGTGCGCTGCCAGAGCCTGCCCAACGTCTGTTGCGCGTCGGCACGGCTGCGTCAGAAACAGGCTCGGGCAGCTCATTTACAGCTCGTAAGCTCCGCCTGATTCCCTGTGCTCGCCCTGCAAGCTGGCCTTCTGCTGTAACTTTGCGATGCTGCGTTACTCGCCTGTTTTGCCTCGTATAGCTCTGGCTCGTGGGACGTTGGGCAGGTTTCCGCGACAAGGTCTTCGGTGCTGCAAATAGGCTACGGCCCTTGTCGTCCTGCTCATGGCAGGCGCCCCAGATAGACTTCGGTGTCGTAGTCGAAGTCGATATGGCCGTCGCGTTGCGTTGCGTCGAACAGTTTTTCCAGTGCGGCCAGCATGGCCGGATAACCTGGGTGGTCCGCTCTTGGGGCGTAGGACGATGAGAGTAGTCGTCCCTTGAGGCTTTCGTAGTCCAGCCGCTGGCTGTTGTCGATGCAGGTCTGGGCCTGCAGGCCGCCCTGGAACCACTCGGCGACCTGCCGCGCATCCGGGTAGCGCTCCGCCACATCGGTGTAGTCGGTGCCATGCTGGCGCAGCAGGGCTTCATAGCCTTCGAGGAAAGCGGTGCCGCGCAGGCGGCGACTGTTCCAGAACAATGCGACCTGGCCGCCAGAGCGCAGCAGGCGCTTGAACTCCCGGCGACAGCCGTCCGGATCGAACCAGTGAAAGGCCTGAGCGGCGATGACGAGGTCGGCGCAGGCATTCGGCAGGCCGCTCTGTTCGGCACTGCCGGCGATGCTGGCATAGCCTGGGTATCCACTCAGCCAGTCTTGCGCGGCGGCCCGCATGGCGTCATTGGGTTCGACGGCGGTCAGCGGATGCCCCGCATCCAGCAGCAGCTTGCTGGCGATACCGGTGCCGGCCCCGATGTCGATCACGCTGGCTTGCCGGCCCACGCCATTGGCGTGCAGGAAGTCGACCAGACTGGCCGGGTAGCTCGGGCGGAACTTGACGTAGTCCTGTACCCGATTGGTGAAGCGCTGTCTGGAATCGCTCATGATCGGCCGCCTTTATTGGGTGCTGTAAATGACGAAGGCTCCCAGTGGGAGCCTTCGTTTGTCCATTACATATTGGGGTAGTTCGGGCCCCCGGTGCCTTCCGGCGCGACCCAGGTGATGTTCTGCGCCGGGTCTTTGATGTCGCAGGTCTTGCAGTGCACGCAGTTCTGCGCGTTGATCTGGAAGCGCTTGCTGCCATCGTCGTTGCTGACCACTTCGTAGACGCCCGCCGGGCAGTAGCGCTGCGCAGGCTCGTCGTAGAGCGGCAGGTTGCTGTCGACGGGAATGTTCGGATCGGTCAGTTTCAGGTGGATCGGCTGGTCTTCCTCGTGGTTGGTGTTGGAGAGGAATACCGAACTGAGCTTGTCGAAGCTGAGCTTGCCGTCGGGTTTCGGGTAGTCGATCTTGCGGGCGTCCGCCGCTTTCTGCAGGCAGGCGTAGTCATGGCGGGTGTCGCGCAGGGTGAACGGTAGCTTGCTGCCCAGCAGGTTGTACTCGATGAAGCTGAAAGCCGGGCCGAACAGCGGACCGAACTTGTGCATGGCCGGGCCGAAGTTGCGGCTCTGGTACAGCTCTTCGTTCAGCCAACTGGCCTTGAAGCCTTCGACGTAATTTTCCAGTTCGTCGTTCTCGCGCTCCGCGCCCAGGGCCTGGACGATGGCATCGGCGGCGAGCATGCCGGACTTCATGGCGGTATGGCTGCCTTTGATCTTGGCGCCGTTGAGTGTGCCGAGGTCACAGCCGATCAGGGCGCCACCAGGGAAGACCATCTTCGGCAACGAATTGAAGCCGCCCTTGCTCAGCGCGCGGGCGCCATAGGCAATGCGTTTGCCGCCTTCCAGGTACTGTGCGACCACCGGGTGGTGCTTGTAGCGCTGGAATTCATCGAATGGCGACAGATGGGGGTTGCTGTAGGCCAGATCGACGATCAGGCCGACCACCACCTGGTTGTCTTCCAGGTGATAGAGGAAGGAACCGCCCGGGTTGTCTTTGTCCAGCGGCCAGCCGGACGTGTGGATGACGAGCCCTTGCTCGTGCTTGGCCGGATCGATTTCCCAGAGCTCCTTGATGCCGATGCCGTAGTGCTGCGGGTCGGCATTGGCATTGAGTTGGAAGCGCTTGATCAGTTGCTTGCCGATGTGCCCGCGGCAACCTTCGGCGAACAGGGTGTACTTGCCCCGCAGCTCCATGCCGGGTGTGTACATGCCCTCCTTGGGATTGCCTTCGCGGTCGACCCCCAGGTCACCGGTGACGATACCGCGCACCACGCCGCTCTCGTCGATCAGTGCCTCCTGGGCGGCGAAGCCTGGGTAGATTTCCACACCAAGGTTTTCCGCCTGCTGGGCCAGCCAGCGGCACAGGTTGCCAAGGGAAATGATGTAGTTGCCTTCGTTGTGCATAGGCTTGGGTACGAAGACATTGGGTACCTTGATGGCCTTCTCTGCGTTGCTCAGCAGATAGATGTCATCGCGTTTCACCGGGGTGTTCAGCGGGGCGCCGAGTTCCTTCCAGTCGGGGAAGAGTTCGTTCAGCGCGCGCGGCTCGAATACCGCACCGGAGAGAATGTGAGCGCCGACCTCGGAGCCTTTTTCCACGACGCAGACACTGACTTCGCGGCCAGCTTCGGCGGCGGCCTGTTTGAGGCGGCAGGCGGCGGATAGGCCTGCCGGCCCGGCGCCGACGATGACGACGTCGAATTCCATGTATTCGCGTTCCATGGGGCTATCTCCTGATCAGGGCTCGTTTGTTTTCTAGGTAGATTTCAGCGACCTGGACCGGTCCTTGGCGGGTCGAGGCGCGCATTATATATGTACGCCTGATCGGGTCCAATACAAACGTTTGTTTGAATTTTCGCAAAGCCTGCTAGTATCGGGCCTCTGAGGGTTATAGCGAGGCATTTGCGTTGTTGACCCGCTTATTACCAGCAGTCAAGATACGGGCAGTTTGCATTCGCCAAACGGGTTGGCATGCCGTTGAAATAAAGTGATGTCTGGCCCAGGGTAGGGCGAAAGTACTGGAATGGCGGCATTTGCCAGCGGTAAGTGAGAGTTTCGCAGCACTTTCGACCAGATATGGCCTCATGAGTATTTCAACCGCCTGCCACGGAGCCTTGGCTTCCGGTGCCGAGTCGTTCTCGGTTCATCCTGGCGGAATTCTATTCACCGGAGAGTAACGAGGAATCCATGAAGATTCTTGTAGCTGTCAAACGAGTGGTCGATTACAACGTCAAGGTTCGCGTCAAGGCGGACAACTCCGGCGTCGACCTGGCCAACGTCAAGATGTCGATGAACCCCTTCTGCGAGATCGCCGTCGAAGAAGCCGTGCGCCTGAAAGAGAAAGGCGTAGCGAGCGAGATCGTCGTCGTCACCGTCGGTCCGACTGCCGCGCAGGAGCAACTGCGTACCGCCCTGGCGCTGGGCGCCGATCGTGCGGTGCTGGTCGAGAGCGCTGAAGAGCTGAATTCCCTGGCCGTTGCCAAGCTGCTCAAGGCCGTGGTGGACAAGGAGCAGCCGCAACTGGTGATCCTCGGCAAACAGTCCATCGACAGCGACAACAACCAGACCGGCCAGATGCTGGCGGCGCTGACTGGCTATGCCCAGGGTACTTTCGCCTCCAAGGTGGAAGTGGCTGGCGACAAGCTGAACGTCACCCGCGAGATCGATGGCGGCCTGCAGACCATTTCCCTGGCCCTGCCGGCGGTGGTGACCACCGACCTGCGCCTGAACGAGCCGCGCTACGCTTCTTTGCCGAACATCATGAAAGCCAAGAAGAAGCCGCTGGAGACCGTTACTCCGGACGCGCTGGGCGTCAGCCTGGCTTCCACGCTGAAGACCGTGAAGGTCGAGGCACCGGCCGCGCGCAGCGCCGGTATCAAAGTGGGTTCGGTCGCCGAACTGGTCGAGAAACTGAAGAACGAAGCGAAGGTGATCTGAGATGGCAATCCTGGTAATCGCTGAGCACAGCAACGGCGCATTGGCCGGCGCCACCCTGAACACTGTCGCCGCCGCACAGAAGATCGGTGGCGAGATCGCCGTACTGGTCGCTGGTCAGAATGTCGCCGCCGTCGCCGAAGCCTCCGCCAAGGTCGCAGGTGTGAGCAAGGTACTGCTGGCCGATGACGCGGCCTATGCCAACCTGCTGCCGGAAAACGTTGCGCCGCTGATCGTCGAGCTGGCCAAGGGCTACAGCCATGTGCTGGCGCCGGCCACCACCAATGGCAAGAACTACCTGCCGCGCGTTGCTGCGCTGCTGGATGTGGACCAGATCTCCGAGATCGTCGAAGTGGTCTCCGCCGACACGTTCAAACGTCCGATCTACGCCGGTAACGCCATCGCCACCGTGCAGTCCAGCGCGCCGGTCAAGGTGATTACCGTGCGCACAACCGGTTTCGACGCGGTTGCCGCCGAGGGCGGTTCGGCTGCCATCGAATCCGTCAGTGGTGCTGGCGATGCTGGCAAGTCGGTGTTCGTCGGTGAGGAATTGGCGACGTCCGATCGTCCTGAACTGACCGCTGCGAAGATCGTCATTTCCGGTGGCCGTGGCCTGCAGAATGGCGACAACTTCAAGCACCTGTATTCCCTGGCCGACAAGCTGGGCGCCGCCGTCGGTGCTTCCCGTGCCGCCGTCGATGCCGGTTTCGTGCCGAACGACATGCAGGTCGGACAGACCGGCAAGATCGTCGCGCCGCAGTTGTATATCGCCGTGGGGATTTCCGGTGCCATCCAGCACCTGGCGGGCATGAAGGACTCCAAGGTGATCGTTGCGATCAACAAGGACGAAGATGCGCCGATCTTCCAGGTAGCCGATTACGGACTGGTCGCTGACCTATTCGAAGCCGTACCGGAGCTGGAAAAGCTCGTCTGAGCCATCCGCGCTGCGCCAGAAAGGCCGCTGCTTGCAGTGGCCTTTCTCGTTTATGGGCGGGAAAGAGTCCCGTATGCCACCTTTGCGCGTCATGTCCTGACGAGTGACGTCCCGATGATTTCCCTGCGGGACGGTCCTTGATGGGCGTAGGGTATGACGTCAGCCAAGTTACCCCTCAGGAGAGTGTGTTCATGGAAATCGTTGCAGTGCTGTTCCTCGGCCTTGTCGTTGGCCTG
Source organism: Pseudomonas sp. ABC1 (assembly GCF_013395055.1). Lineage (NCBI taxonomy): Bacteria > Pseudomonadati > Pseudomonadota > Gammaproteobacteria > Pseudomonadales > Pseudomonadaceae > Pseudomonas > Pseudomonas sp. ABC1. Next base: position 1,657,237 of record NZ_CP058349.1, on the reverse strand, counting down.
GTGTTCACGGGCGTCAAGATTGTCCCCCAAGGGTACGAGTGGACGGTCGAGCGCTTCGGGCGCTATACCAAGACCCTCAAGCCGGGGTTGAGCGTCATCGTGCCGGTGATGGACCGGGTCGGGCACAAGCTCAACATGATGGAGAGCGTGCTGGATATCCCGCCGCAGGAAGTCATTACTTCCGACAACGCCACGGTGAAGATCGATGCGATCTGCTTCTTCCAGGTCATCAGTTCGCCACAGGCGGCCTATGAGGTGAACAATCTCGAATACGCCATCTGCAACCTGGTCATGACCAATATCCGTACCGTGCTGGGCTCCATGGAGCTGGATGCCATGCTGGGCCAGCGCGATGCGATCAATGAGCGCCTGCTGAAGACCGTCGACGAGGCCACTGCACCCTGGGGTGTCAAGATCACCCGTATCGAGATCAAGGACATCAGCCCGCCAGCGGACCTGATGGCAGCCATGTCCGGCCAGATGAAGGCCGAGCGGATCAAGCGTGCCCAGATTCTCGAAGCTGAAGGCCTGCGTGCCGCCGCCATTCTCACCGCCGAGGGGCAGAAGCAGGGCGATATCCTCAAGGCTGAGGGCCAGCGCCAGGCGGCCTTCCTCGAAGCCGAGGCCCGTGAGCGCGCCGCCCAGGCAGAGGCGGAGGCGACCCGCATGGTCTCCGAGGCGATTGGCAAGGGCGATGTGCAGGCTGTCAATTACTTCGTCGCCCAGAAGTACATCGAGGCGCTGGGCAAGCTGGCCAGTGCCGAGAACAGCAAGGTGGTACTGATGCCGCTGGAGGCCTCGCAGGTGATCGGTGCGGTCGGCGGTATCGGTGAGATCGTCAAATCCACGTTCGGCAACAAAGGCGCCTGAGCCATGTGGGACGCTCTGCAACCCTTTACGCAATTACCCGTCCACTGGCATTGGCTGGCGATTGGCATCCTGTTGCTGATCATCGAAGTCGTGACCATGAGCCTGAATGGCTATTTCCTGTGGTTCGGGCTGGCGGCGGCAGTGGTCGCGCTTATGGCATGGCTCTGGCCGGCGATGCCCTGGACGTTGCAGATAGCCCTGTTCGGTGTGCTGGCGGTGGCGATCGGCCTGCTCTGGTGGAAGTACCAGCGCAGCCGCGCGGCGATACCGTCCGGGCAGCCGCATTTGAACCAGCGTGGCGCTGAGCTTATCGGCCGTACCTTTCCTCTCCATGAGGAAATCCAGAACGGCAAAGGCAAGATCAAGGTTGGTGACAGCCTGTGGCTGGTGATCGGGTCTGACTTGCCTGTTGGTTCGCTTGTCCGGGTTATCGGGCAGCAGGGCGTGCTGTTGCAGGTCGTCGCAGCCGAGCATGTGGGCGCGCCATGACTGTCCGCCCTGCCCATGCCTGCGAGTTCGAGGCTCTTACGGACATCTGGGAGGCTTCTGTGAGGGCCTCCCACGATTTTCTTGCGGAGGAGGACCTTCGAGAGTTGCGCCCAAGGATACTCGATGAGTGGCTACCGGCAGTGACTGTCACGGTCTTCGTCGATGCCGACGCTGGGCTCCTGGGATTCTCGGGGGTGGCGGAGGACAAGCTGGAAATGCTGTTCATCGCTCCCGAGGCGCGGGGCAAGGGTGTGGGCAGGGCGTTGCTCACTCACGCCCTATCGGTACAGTCCGTGCGGCGGGTCGACGTCAATGAGCAGAACGACCAGGCGCTGGGTTTCTATCGGCATGCCGGCTTCGAAGTGGTCGGCCGGTCGCCACTGGATGGCCAGGGCAAGCCCTATCCGCTGTTGCATCTGTGTCTGCCTGAATACGTCGTGCGGGGGCTTTGATGGCCGAAGTGATCGAGTTCGAAACCGAGCGCCTGTCGCTGCGGCAATGGTGTCCTGCTGACCGGGAGCCTTTCGCCGCGCTCAATGCGGACCCTCGGGTGATGGAGTTCTTTCCTTCTGCCCTGGCGCGTGACGAGAGCGATGCCCTGGCCGACCGTTGTCAGGCGCTCATCACTGAACGTGGCTGGGGTGTATGGGCCGTGGCGTGCAAGCGGTCGCAGGCGTTCGTGGGTTTCGTTGGCCTGCATGTCCCATCGGCAGCGCTTCCGTTTTCACCTTGTGTAGAGATCGCCTGGCGTCTCGGGTTCGCACACTGGGGCAGGGGCTTCGCCACTGAGGCGGCAGCGGCGGTGCTCCGTGTCGGTTTCGACGTGCTGCAACTGCCCGAAATCGTGTCGTTTACCGCTGTCGCCAACCAGCGCTCCAGGGCGGTCATGGAGCGTCTTGGCATGCAGGCGTCGGGTATGTTCGAGCACCCTGAAGTCCCCGAAGGCAGCCCGTTGCGTCGGCATTGCTTGTACCGCTTGCCGGCTGGGCGCGCCCAGAACCTGCCCAGCATCTGCTGTTTGTCGGGCCTGCCGCGTTAAAACAGGCTCGGAAAGCCACTTGCGTCCTCGCCTGTCTGATCGCCCTTAGAGGTCATTCTCTCCGGTCGTTGCGTCTCGCATGGCTCCAGTTCGCGAGACCTCGGATAGGTTCTCGCAAGCGGCAGGCTCAGGTGGGCATGGCGGGGCGGCAGCGCGTAATGGTGCTGCTGGGATCATTCACCCTGGGGCAGGTGGGCCTGGCTGCAATACCATTTCTGGTCGGATTGCAGCGCCTTGTCCTGCGGCACGTGTATGCCGCAGGTGGTGCAGCGCACCATGGGCTGAGTCGTCGGTTGCTCTGGCCGTGCCTGCGGTTTGCGCGTGGCACGGCGCCAGAACCAGATGATGGCGCCAATCGAGGCGGCGAAAAACAGCAGCTTGAAGAGCATGGCGTCAGTCGAACAGGCCGAAGGTCATGTAGCTCCACCAGGAGCGCTTGCTGCCTTCCTGTTCCAGGTCTTTCAGCGCCGGGCGGATTTCTTCGGGCAGGTCCTGCTCGGCGTTCTGGTACTGGCGGATCACGTCGCGGCTGGCCTGGGTGGTGTCCGGTGGCGTGATGTTGCTTTCGACCAGGCCCAGGGTGGCTTTCGACAGCCAGGTGCGCGTGTCGCTTTCCTTTTCGCGCGGAACGAACTTGCCATCGACCAGGCTGGGGTGGTCGGGGTAGTTCAGTTCGAGGGTTTTCAGGCTGGAGTCGGCGAGGTCGCTCAGGCCAAGGCGCTGGTAGGCTTCGGTCATGATCGCCAGGCCATCGCCCACGGCGGGGGTCTGCTGGAAGTTCTCGACCACGTAGCGGCCGCGGTTGGCGGCGGCGACATAGGCTTCGCGCTTGAGATAGTAGTGCGCGACGTGAACTTCGTTGGCGGCCAGCAGGTTGCGCAGGTACACCATGCGCGCCTTGGCATCCGGAGCATAACGGCTGTTGGGGTAGCGGTTGGTGAGCTGGGCAAATTCGTTGAAGGAGTCACGCGCCGCGCCGGGGTCGCGTTTGGTCATGTCCAGCGGCAGGAAGCGCGCCAGCAGGCCACGGTCCTGGTCGAAGGAGGCCAGGCCCTTGAGGTAGTAGGCGTAGTCGACGTTGGGGTGCTGCGGGTGCAGGCGGATGAAGCGCTCAGCCGAGGAGCGCGCGGCTTCCGGTTCGGCATTGCGGTAATAGGCGTAGATCAGCTCCAGTTGTGCCTGTTCGGCGAAACGGCCGAAGGGGTAACGCGACTCGAGTGCCTTGAGCTTGGTGATGGCGCTGGTATAGCTGTTGTTGTCCAGGTCTTTCTGCGCCTGCTGGTACAGTTCCGTCTCGCCCAGGTTCTCGTTGACGGTTTCATTGGATGAGCAGGCGGCGGTAAGGCCCAGGATGGCGATCAGCAGCAGGTGTTTCACTTGCATGGCGGCTTGCGTCCCTGTGACGGCTGGCTGTCTCGCGCGGAGCCGTCCTGATATGATGGGCGCCCCGAGTCCGGGGCAAAGACGCCGTATTTAAACACAAGCCCGGCTCCGAAACCAAAGGCTGAGCCAGGTGCCGTTCGCACACTGAAACGGTTCTGCTTCGGGATGGCGCGATGCTGTCGTTCCATACCCTTCCATTCTTCCGCAGGCGCCCACAGAGCATTATGTCGACGACCCATTCCCAGCCCATTCAACTCAGCGCCGAGATCCCCTTCGAACTGGGCGGGCAGCGGCTCGACCAGGTCGCGGCCCAATTGTTCTCCGACCACTCCCGCTCACGGCTGGCGAGCTGGATCAAGGAGGGGCAACTGACCGTCGATGGGCAGGTGCTGCGGCCACGGGATATCGTGCATGCCGGCTCCCTCCTGGCGTTGTCCGCCGAGCAACAGGCTCAGGGCGAGTGGCAGGCGCAGGACATTCCCCTGGATATCGTCTTCGAGGATGAGCATATCCTGGTGCTGGACAAGCCGGCCGGGCTGGTGGTCCACCCGGCTGCCGGGCACGCCGATGGCACCTTGCTCAACGCCTTGCTGCACCATGTCCCTGGTCTGATCAATGTGCCACGGGCCGGCATCGTCCATCGACTGGACAAGGACACCACCGGCCTGATGGTCGTGGCCAAGACCCTCGAAGCGCAGACGAAACTGGTCGAGCAGTTGCAGAACCGCACGGTCAGCCGCATCTACGAAGCGATCGTCATCGGCGTCATCATTACCGGCGGCACTATCAAGGCTCCCATCGGCCGACATGGCCAGCAGCGCCAGCGCATGGCGGTGGTGGAGGGCGGCAAGCCGGCCGTCTCGCATTACCGTGTGCTGGAGCGCCTGCGCTCGCATACGCATGTGCGGGTCAAGCTGGAAACCGGCCGTACACACCAGATCCGGGTGCACATGACGCACCTGGGCTATCCGCTGGTGGGCGATCCACTGTACAGCGGGCGCTTCCGCATCCCGCCCGCGGCCAACCCGACGCTGGTGCAGTCCCTGCGCGAGTTTCCCCGCCAGGCACTGCATGCGCGTTTCCTGGAACTGGATCATCCCGCCACCGGCAAGCGCATGAAGTGGGAGTCGCCGTTGCCGGATGATTTCGTCTGGCTGCTGACCCTGCTGCAACAGGACCGTGGAGCCTTCGTCGGATGAGTGGGGCCTGGATCGTGCCGGACTGGCCCGCTCCAGCCGGGGTACGCGCCTGTGTCACCACACGCGAGGGTGGTATCAGTGCGGCCCCTTTCGATGGCTTAAACCTGGGCGATCATGTTGGCGATGACGCCGGCGCGGTCGCCTGGAACCGCAGGCACCTCGAGCAGACGTTGGGCTGCCGTCCCGCCTGGCTTTCACAGGTACATTCGACCCTGGTGGTGGAGGCCGATCCGTTCCAGGTCCGCGTGGCGGATGCCAGCTTCACGACCGAGGCCGGGCTTGCGGCGGTGGTGCTGACGGCTGACTGCCTGCCCGTGCTCTTCTGCGATCGCGCCGGGACGCGGGTCGCTGCGGCCCATGCGGGCTGGCGCGGGTTGGCGGGGGGCGTGCTGGAGGAAACCGTCGCGGCGATGGCATGCGCACCAGGTGAGCTGCTGGCATGGCTCGGGCCTGCGATAGGGCCGGGTGCTTTCGAGGTTGGCGAGGAAGTGCGCGAAGCCTTCGTCAGCCAGCATGCTCTGGCGCTCGATGCCTTCTCACCCAGCGTCAATACCGGGCGTCATATGGCCGATCTCTATCGACTGGCACGCATACGCCTGGCGGCATGTGGCGTACAGGCCGTCAGCGGCGGCGGGTTCTGTACCTATAGCGATCCGCGCTTTTATTCCTATCGCCGTCAGGCAAGCACGGGGCGTTTCGCCAGTCTGGTGTGGCTCGAGCGCTGAGGCGCTTCCACGCCTTCTGCCTTGTGACTGTATCCCATGAAGATATCGGTTAATCTGACCGCCGCCCTCGGGCTTTGCCCGATGAGCGGCAGGGACAGATGCTCCCTGTCATCTTCTTCAGTCCACAGAAAAGGAAACCTCACATGGCGCAAGTCACCCTCAAGGGCAATCCGGTTCAGGTCGATGGTCAATTGCCGCAGGCCGGTCAATCTGCGCCCGCGTTCAGCCTGGTCGGCAGCGATCTGAGCGATGTCACCCTGGCCAGCCTGGCTGGTAAGCGCAAGGTGCTGAACATCTTCCCGAGCGTCGATACGCCGACCTGCGCCACCTCCGTGCGCACGTTCAATACCAAGGCCAGCCAACTGAGCAACACCCTGGTGCTGTGCATTTCGGCTGACCTGCCATTCGCCCAGGCCCGCTTCTGCGGTGCCGAAGGGTTGGAGAATGTGGTCAATCTCTCCACCCTGCGTGGTGCGGCTTTCCTCAAGGACTATGGCGTGGCCATCGCCAGCGGTCCGTTGACCGGCCTGGCCGCCAGGGCCGTGGTAGTGCTGGACGAGAACGACAAGGTGCTGCACAGCGAACTGGTCGCCGAGATCGCCAACGAGCCGGACTACGCCGCCGCACTGGCTGTGCTCTGACGGTTGCGCCAGAAGCATCCGTAGCGGGTTTACGGATGCGCCTTTTCAAGCCTGTCGCCTGAAACCTGAGGCGGTTGCTCCACCGCTTCATAGCGATACAGCTGCTGGTTGCCCGGGCTGGTCCAGGCGGTGTAGGTGCAGAGCAGTAGCAGGCAGGTGGGCAGGATGATCGTCCAGGTGCGGGCGGACAGCGGTTGTAGCGGTGTGCGCCATTGCACCAGGACCAGGCTGATCGCACAGGCACTGCTGGCCAGCAGTGCCCCTGCGATCACATCGGTCGGCCAGTGGACACCGAGGTAGACCCGCGAGCTGGCGATCACTGCTGCCGGCAGGCTGGCCAGCAGCAGCCAGGTCAGGCGCATCCTGGGTGGTTGGCCGCGCCCGGCCAGCACGCCGAGTGCCAGGAAGAAGGCAAAGGACGCCGAGCTATGGCCGCTAGGGAAGCTGAAGGTCTGCAACGGATCGATCAGGACTTCCGGGCGAGTCCGGGCAAAGAATGCCTTGAACGCAGCATTGCCCAAGGCTGTGCCGAGCAGGGTCGATCCGGCGAACAGCAATGCTCTCCATTGGCGCAACGCCAGTAGCAGGAGGCAGAGCAGGATGGCGACCAGCAACTGTGCATGAAAATCGCCGAAGCGGGTGATGACCATCATCAGGTGGTCGAGCAGCGGGTGGCGTTCATCCTGAGTCACGGCCAGCAGGCCCTGGTCGAAGGCATGGAAATGCGGCCAGCCGATGAAAAGACCCGCCAGGGCGAGCATCGCCAGCAGCGAAGACAGCACGCTGGCCCAGCGCATCTGCCGCAGGCTGCCGTGGACGATGCCGCCGATCATCACCAGCAATATCACCGCGATCACCGCCGTATCCGCCCAGAAACCTTCCGGCAGCGGCAAGTGCAGTGCCGCACCGGCGCTCCAGCCGGGCATCAAGTAGGCCACCGACCAGCCTGCCGAACTGACCAGGCTGACCAGCAGGAAGCGTATGAAGGGCATGTCCAGCATGCCCGCGGTCATCGGCAGCATCGGGCGCAGGGGGCCGATGAAGCGGCCTACCAGCAGGCTGGCCACGCCGTAGTTGGCGAAATAGTGTTCGGCGCGTATCAGCCATTGTGGGTGGTTGCGCAGGACTGGCAGGCGTTTGATGCCCTGGTGATAGCGACGGCCCAACGCGTAGGACAGCAGGTCTCCGAGCAGTCCGCCGGCATAACCCAGCAACAGGGTTTGCAGGAGTGTCAGGGCACCGCCACCGGCAAGCATGGCAATGGTGAATAACAGGACGGTCCCCGGTACCAGCAGGCCGACGATGGCCAGGCATTCGATGCAGGCGGCAACGAACAGGACGATGCCGAGCCATTCGGGGTGAGTGGCGAGCCAGGTCGTCAGGGTGTCGAGCCATTGGCCCATGTCGAGTTCCTTGTGCGATAGGTCGGTTTTCGACCGTCTGGCCATGAATGAGTTGCGCTGAACTGGCGGAGGGTGCTGTCAGTGGCGGCGGATCATGTGATCTTAAACAATTAAGTCAGTCTCGTCGGCTAGCGTAGATTGGCGTCTGTAGGCTGCCACTTTGAGTTTTAAAGTCAGTCTCGCGAGGCCGCCAACGTGGGTTTGCTCCTCGCAAAAATAATTAAGTCAGTCTCGCTTGAAGAAAAGGCGTCCGTGGGACCAGAGGCTGAACAGACACTTCAAAATCAGCAATAATCGCCTACCGCTACCAAGGAATGCGTAGACCATGGCACGAAAAACCACCTCTGTTACACCTCCGCAGCCGAAGCTGAGACTGACATCTCAAGAGATCGATCGTGGCCTTGCTCGGCTATCTGAACGAATTGCAGAGCTTCGCGCTTTTGACCTCAATACCGTCCGGGCTGGTAATACGCCCGAGCTGAAGGCTTTGGAAGTTGCCATAAAGGATAGTCTGACCAGATGCTTCGGGGAGGACACCAGCGCCTATCGCACCTACGCTGCCGCCACTGACCTCACGTATTATCCGATGATGATCACTAGCGGACAGCGGATCGATTACCACTCGCCAATTCAACGCCGGGTGCTGAACTCTATTGCTTTGCTGGAGCAAGCACAGAAAAGCTTGAAGGAGGACTTGGCAGATCTCCCAGTATCGGAGGGTGTCGAGACCGCTTCGGCCCATGAAATTAAAGCTGTGCATTCAGATCGAGTATTTGTGGTTCACGGCCATGACGAGGGAGCTAGAGAGTCGGTGGCTCGATTCCTTGAGAAACTCGGTCTTGAGCCCATCATTCTCCACGAACAGGCGAATCGTGGTCGGACCGTGATCGAGAAAATTGAAGGGCATCGAGACGTAGGATTTGCTGTGGTGCTGCTCACACCTGACGACCAAGGCTGCGTGGAGGGCGGACAGTTGGAGCCTCGTGCCAGACAGAACGTCCTGTTGGAGCTTGGCTATTTCCTAGGCTACCTAGGTCGTGACAGGGTCTGTGCACTGAAGCGTGGTCAAGTCGAAATTCCAAGCGACTTCGCAGGCGTAGTTTGGACTTCGATGAACGATGAGGGCTGGAAGCAAGCCCTGAGCCGGGAGCTCCAGGACGCTGGGTACGAAATTGATTGGAATAAGGTGATGCGCAGCTAGGCAGGCAGGACGCCTTGGCCTGAGCCTTGCTGACAAAGGTGGCCGTGGCGTGTAGCCTATGGCGGTTAGCTCCGAGACTTCGTTGGCAAATTGCCTCCCCTTGGAGACGCGTGAGAGCCCGCCCCGAAAGCGGGCTTTTTCGTATCCGCCAGCGGTAGCGCCGATCAGGTCGATCTGAGCGCGCCATGTCATATGCATAGCTCATCTAGCTCTGCCACTCTTTGAGTATTTCGGCGGTTCTGACCTCCGGAGCTTCCATAGACACACTGGCCAAGAACGAACTCCTCCGAGAGCGCTGAGATTTCCTTCTGCAGCCGCCAGTCTCACCCGTGAATCGACCCTGGTTTCCTAGACACTTTCCAAGCTTAGTAAATATTGCTTCTCAAACTCCACCGGTGGCAACTGGTTGCTGGAACCATGTCGACGCTTGGTGTTGTAGAACATCTCGATGTAATCGAACACGTCGCTACGAGCATCCTGCCTGGTGCTGTAGATCCTTCGCTTGATCCGCTCCCGTTTCAGCAGTTGGAAGAAGCTTTCTGCCACGGCATTGTCGTGGCAGTTGCCTCGCCTACTCATACTACCCAGCAAGTTGTTGGCTTTCAGAAAGCTCTGCCAGTCACCGCTGCTGAACTGACTGCCTTGGTCTGAATGGATCAGCACCTCCTGCCTTGGCTTACGTCGCCAGACCGCCATCAACAATGCATCGATAGCAAGATCACTGGTCATCTGTGGCTGCATTGACCAACCGATTACCTGTCGTGAAAACAGGTCAAGCACCACGGCCAGGTACAACCATCCTTCATAGCGGCCTGGCCGACGCCTATAACCCGTTTGCGAACGCAGCCCTTCTTGGCGCATTAGTCTGGCAACCCGGTGTTTGCCGCACGATTCTCCGAGTTCGCGTAGATCGTCATGGATTTTTCGATATCCGTAGATACCACCACTTTCCAGCCATGATTGTTTGATCAGGCCAAGCAGGTGCTGGTCATCCCGGGCGCTTGCAGACTGTGGCTCTGCAAGCCAGGCGTAGTAACCACTGGCATGGACCTCCAGAGTCAGGCACAAACGGCGAACGGAGTATTGCGCAGACAATTTATTGATGAAGGCGTACTTCAGCCGCACTCCTTGGCAAAGTACGCGGCGGCCTTCCTAAGAAACACCTTCGACAGCCTGTAGAGTGAATCCAAACTCGGCTGCTCGACGGTACAATCCTTTTACCACGCGCTCCCGATACTTCTGCTCGTAGTGATCGGCACCTGGATCCTGATAATTCATGCCGAAGCGCATCGTGTTGTAGAAGAGGATGGCGATCTTGCGAGCAGTCGCCGTCACTGCTTTGGCCTTGCCGATACGCGCAGATAAACGTCGGTAGAAAGCTCCTAATGCTGTATTTGTCTTGCCTACGGTCACCGCGGCCAAGCGCAAGTGCGCTGTAACCCGGTTTTTGGTCTTGCGCGTGTGCGCTGACAGCACCTTGCCGCCGCTGATCCGGCAACCAGGTGCCAGCGTCAGCCAAGAAGTGAAGTGATGGGCAGTACGCCAGCGACTCAGGTCAGTACCGCACTCCGCTACCAAGCGCAGCGCCAAGTAAGGGCCGATACCATGGATCTGGGTCAGGTCGACGCCGATCAGTTGATAGAGCAAGGTGCGTACGTCGAAGTTGAGCGCATTTGGCTGCCGAGTGCGGTGACGTGGTTTTGGTAGTGGCTCGCTGGGCGGGGGCTTCTGCTGGGAAAGCCGCTGCAAACTCTGAGCAATCTGCTGATCACAGATTTCGAGCTGTGCTTGATAAGCATCGTACATGGCTAACGCTTGCGCCAAAGCAAAGACATGCTCCGGCTGGTAGTTACCAACCAGAGCACTCTGGATGGTCTCAATGCTCGACTTGCAGCGGGTATCGCGCATGGCCGCCAGTGTTGCAGCGTTTCGCTCGCCGCCGACAATCGCACGGATGATCCGCATGCCAGTAGCCCCGGTAATGTCAGCGACCACATGGTGCAACTGCAAATTCATGTGGATGAGCGCCTTCTGCATGTGCTGGATATGTGCAGCAGCGTAATCGAGGTGGCGTTCCCTCAAACGTAGATAACTGCGTAACGCGGAAATCTCCCGGTCAGGATGGAAGCTGGCACGCAGCAAGCCACAGGCATGTAGGCGCTGAATCCATTGCGCATCATTAACGTCGGTTTTGCGCCCAGGAACTGCGCGGGCATCGCGCGCATTGGCCAGCACGACATGCAGACCGTGGCTTTCCAGAATCTCGTAGACCGGAATCCAATACACACCGGTCGACTCCATCGCCACAGTAGTGATCCCGAGATCAACCAGCCAATTGGCCATGCGCTCCACGTCGGCGGTAAACGCCTTGAAGGTTTGCACTGGTTCTTCAGTGATATCGGCGGGCACCGCCACGACATGGAAGCGCGAGCCGATGTCGATACCGGCTGCGCGCTCATGAATAACCGGCAGGCCATGACGCTCCGAACTGGACTTTTTCATGAGTTCCCTCCAATCACAGGAAATGCTGGACGGGGACTCGGATCAAATCACATTCCTAAACGGGGTCACGAAACGCGCCACCACTAACGGGTCCGCAGCTTCCCCTGGGTCAGGTTTTTTGACGGGGACTCAGCCTCCAAAAAGCAGACGACCACTGTCCAGCGATATCAGTGTAGTGGACGTGTTTCTAAACCAATGGGGCGCGGAGCGCCGGGGAGGCGGTTTTTTAGGATGTCCCTCTCTTCAGTAACGCGCTTGAGCTCTGCACGTAAACGACGCAATTCAGCTTGCTGGCCGTCTTCTTGGTCACGTTGCTCTTGGGATTTACTGTAGCGCCTTACCCAGGCATAGAGGCTGTGCAGGGATATACCCAAGCGAGCGGCTACCTCGGCAACAGGTAGACCTCGTTCGGTCACTTGCTTGACCGCTTCGATTTTGAATTCTTCTGGATAGCGTTGGTTGCTCATGGCACCTCCTAATGGCCCTCAGTTTAAGGCTTGGAGGTGTCTACAAAACCAGGGGCGATTCATACCCAATATTTCGAGGCACCAGAGGGGGCAGTAGAGGGGATCTCTGCTCGGAGCCCCCAAAGGCTCCAAGCGAGACAGACTTTAATATTTACGATCACATGCGCAATGGCCGCGTCAGCCGCAACTCCCGGATGGATACCATCATGTAGAATGCTCCGCTCAATCTGCATGGGAGTGGCGCCTTGCGCGAAATCGTCCTGATCAATATCACCGGGGAAGATCGTCCCGGCTTGACTGCGGCCATTACCGGGGTGCTTGCCCAGGGTGGTGTGAATATTCTCGATATCGGCCAGGCCGTGATCCATGACACGCTGTCGTTCGGCATCCTGGTGGAGATTCCGGATAACGAGCGGGCGTCGTCGGTGCTCAAGGATGTGCTGTTTATGGGCTACAAGCATGACCAGCAGGTGCGCTTCACGCCGGTCGACGAGCAGGACTACCAGCAATGGGTGGCCGGCCAGGGCAAACCACGCCATATCGTCACCCTGCTGACGCGCAAGGTGACCGCCGAGCAATTGCAGCGGGTCAGTTCCATCACCGCCAAGTATGCGTTGAACATCGACCATATCGATCGCCTGTCCGGGCGTATGCCGCTGGACATGCCGGAAGAGCACGGCAAGGGTTGCATCGAGTTCTCCGTGCGCGGCGAGCCGGCCGACACTGCGGCCTTGCGGGCTGAGTTCCTCAGTGTGGCGCAGGAGTTGAACGTCGATATCGCCTTCCAGCGCGATTCGGTGTTCCGGCGCAACCGGCGTCTGGCGGTGTTCGACATGGATTCGACGCTGATCGAGGCGGAAGTCATCGACGAACTGGCCAAGGCCGCCGGCGTGGGCGACCAGGTGGTGGAGATCACCGAGCGGGCGATGCGTGGCGAACTGGATTTTCGCTCCAGCTTCAAGGAGCGGCTGGCGCTGCTCAAGGGGCTACCGGAGGCTGCGCTACAAGAAGTCGGCGCGAGCCTGCGGTTGACCGAGGGGGCCGAAGTGCTGTTCGCCGAACTCAAGCGCCTGGGCTACAAGACGGCGATCCTTTCCGGTGGTTTCAGCTATTTCGCCCGGCAGTTGCAGGTGAAGCTGGGTATCGACTACGTGTTCGCCAATGAACTGGAAATCGTCGATGGCAAGGTCACGGGCGTGGCCGTGGAGCCTATCGTCGATGCCCAGCGCAAGGCCGACCTGCTGCGGGAGCTGGCCGAGCGCGAAGGGTTGCGGCTGGAGCAGACGATTGCTGTCGGTGATGGCGCCAACGACCTGCCGATGCTGGGGCTGGCCGGTCTTGGTGTGGCATTCCGGGCCAAGCCGCTGGTCAAGCAGTCGGCCAAGCAAGCCATTTCCACCCTCGGGCTGGATGGCATCCTCTACCTGCTGGGCTATCGGGACCGCGAAGGTTCCGACTGATCCCGGCAAGGCTCGCAGGCAGGCGAAGCCCTGCGCCAGGGTGGCCGACAAGCCGCCTGGCGCAGGGGCGTCGAGCCTGATGACCGTGACAGCCCAGGCGTGATGCCGCTGCGGTGAAAAACACGCGCTCTGCTTCGTCATATGCGAAGCGTTGGCGTGTGCCTGGCAGGTTTCATCCAGGCTGCAAAGGTGGTCTTTGCTTTTTCGAAAGCCGCGTTAGAATGCGCGCCATTGGATGCTCGATCGTTCTTGTGCGTGGTATGCGGCGGGCATTGCCATTGGATTCTGTGTGATGTGCCAGGCCTGGCTGTCACTCGTATGGGCCGGCTCCGGTGCAGTTCCGGCGGTCCGAAACCTGTTCGCTATCCGACCCGCTGATGGCGCCTGTTCTCGAATCGTCAGGCCCGCGGTGCAACGGCTGGTGAGCGGATACTGGTTTTTTGGGTGTGCACGGACGGGCCGTGGATACCAGGTTGTAACTTGCCTGCTTTGGAAAGCATGAGGTTGAGCATGAACGATGAAGAACTAGAACAAGACGATCTGGAGCTCGGGGACGAGTCCGAGGACGATGCCGATGAGGCGTTGGGTGATGCCGAGGACACCGATGACGGTGCCGACGATGATGACGAGGGCACCGACAGCGAGCGCGTGAGCGCTGCTCCGAAGAAGTCCAAGAGCAAGGCGAGCGAGCCTGAGGAAATGCCGAGCGTCGAAGCCAAGCAGCGCGAGCGCGACGAGCTGGCACGGGCCATGGAGGCCTTCCTGGCGAAAGGCGGACGTGTTCAGGAGGTCGAGCCTAACGTAGTGGCCGACCCGCCCAAGAAGCCTGAAGGAAAATACGGCAGCCGGCCCATCTGAGCCGCAGCCGACAAAGCCCGGCCCTCCATGAGGTGGCCGGGCTTTTTACTGTCTACCGGGTGCTTCAGGCTTCGAGGCGCCGGAGTGCCGTGGGAAGTTCCGCAAGGTTCGTGATCCGTGCGTCCGGCCCGCCTGTCAGCGGCCAGTCCTGTACGGCAGGGTTGAACCAGATCGCACGCATGCCGACCGCCTGTGCCCCCGCGATATCGTTGCTGGGGTCGTCGCCGATGTGCACGGCTTGGTGGGCTTCGACCCCGGCGCGGCGCAATGCTTCGCGAAAGGGGTGTGGATCGGGTTTGCCCACGCCGAACTCTTCGGCGCAGAGGGTAAAGCTGAAATAGTCACCCAGTCCCAGGCGGTGGATATCGGCATTGCCATTGGTGATGACGGCCAGGCGATAGCGCATCGCGAGCGTTTGCAGCACGGGCAGGGTGTCGTTGAAGAAGGTGATGCGGTGTCGGGCCTCCAGCATGGTCTGGAAGGCGCCTTCGGCCAGCGCCGCTGCTCGTTGGTCATCGTAGCCGGCCTCGCGCAGAAGGCCCGACAAGGACTGGCGGCGCAGGCTGCTGAGGCGGTGCTTGAGCCCGGGTTGCTGGTCCAGCAGTCGCTGGCGCACGCGGCGATAGTGCTCGATGGGCAGGGCGCCCGCTGCTGGCGCGTGCTGCTTCAGCCAGTCGCGCATGGCTTGTTCGGCCTGGAGAATAACCGGGGCGTTGTCCCATAGCGTGTCATCGAGGTCGAAGGTGAGCAGGCGGATCGTCATTTGTCCTGGTCCTCGGCTTTGCCGCTACGCCTGGCGCGTGGATGGGCCTGGTCGTAGACCTTGGATAAATGCTGGAAGTCCAGATGGGTGTAGATCTGCGTGGTGCCGATGTCGGCATGCCCGAGCAGTTCCTGGACGGCTCGCAGGTCCTGGGAGGATTCCAGCAGATGGCTGGCGAAGCTGTGCCGCAGCATGTGTGGATGCAGGTGCTGGCCCAGCGCCTGGGCACCGGCCCGGCCCACGCGCAATTGCACGGCCCGCTCACCGAGACGTACGCCCTTGCGACTGATGAACAGAGCCCCGTCCCGAGGGTTGGCCATGGCCCGCAACGGCATCCAGGCTTGCAGGGCTTCGCGCGCCTTGCGGCCGACCGGCACGACGCGCACCTTGCCGCCCTTGCCGTCGACGCGCACCAGCCCTTCGGACAGGTCGAGCTGCGGCAGGTCCAGGCCGACCAGCTCCGACAGACGCAAGCCGGATGAATAGAACAGCTCCAGCATGGCCTGGTCGCGCAGGCCAATGAAGTCATCGTCTGCGGGCGTATCCAGCAGTTGCATGGCGCGGTCGGTGTCGAGCACTTTCGGCAAGCGCTTCTCGCGCTTCGGCGGGCTGAGGCCGACGGTCGGGTCGTGTGGGCACAGGCCCTCGGCATTCAGGTAGCGGTAGAGCCCTCGCAGCGACGACAGCAGGCGCGCCAGGCTGCGGCTGGACTGGCCCTGGCGGTGCTGTTCGGCAATCAATGAGCGTACGTGGGGTGCCTTCAGGCCGCTCCAGTCCCCCAGCCCCTGGTGGGTGCAGAAGGTGGCGACCTTGAGCAGGTCGCGCCGGTACGCATCCAGGGTGTGCGGCGATACCTGGCGCACGCTGCGCAACTGTTGCAGGTAGGCTTGAACCCTGGTTTCGAGTGTCATGCTCGGGCTCCGCGAGGGTACGCCCGCGCCTCAGCGCACCTGACGCAGGGGCGAGGCGAAAGCGGGCAGGGTACGGCTGAGGACTTCGGCTATATACGTCAGGAACAGCGTGCCCATCGAGCTCTTGTAGTGCTGCGGGTCCGGGCTGCCGATGGCCAGGATGCCCAGTTGCTGCCCCAGGCAGGCCATGGCGGCCGAACCGATGCTCGAACTGTCTTCCTGGCTGAACAGGAAGCTCAACTCATGGGCGCGTAGCACGCCGCAGCGTGTCTTCTCGTCGTCCAGCAGGCCGCCGATGGCTTGTTGCGCATCGCTGCTGCTGACGCTGCGGCCGACCGGCAGTGCGGTGTCGCTGAACAGGATCAGGCTGACATAGGGCACCTGGAATTCGTGGCGCAGCCCGTCCTCGACGACGCCGACCAGCTCTTCCAGGCTGCCGGCACCGAGGATGTCCAGCACCAGGCGGCGGGTTTTCTCGAACAGACGGTCGTTGTCGCGGGCGACATCCATCAGGTGTGCCAGTCGGTTGCGCATGTCGATATTGCGCTCACGCAACAACTTGACCTGGCGCTCGACCAGTGAGACGGCGCTGCCCGGCTGGTGGGGAATCCTCAGTTCGGGGATCAGCTCGTCATGATCGACGAAGAATTCCGGATGGGCGCGCAGGTAGGCTGCGACAGCTTCGGCGTCGATGTGCTCGGGGGCTTCCCGGTTTTCACTCATAAGCGGACCTGTCCTTCATAAACGCGAACGGCGGGGCCGGTCATGATAACGGGCTGGCCAGCGCCCGCCCATTCGATGGACAGACGGCCGCCCGGCAGTTCGATCTGTACCGGAGAGTCCATCCAGCCCTGGCGGATGGCGGCGACGGCGGCGGCGCAGGCGCCGGTGCCGCAGGCCTGCGTTTCGCCAGCCCCGCGTTCCCAGACGCGCAGGCGCGCGTTGTGCCGGTCGACCACTTGCAGGAAGCCGACATTCACTCGCTGGGGGAAGCGCGG
The DNA here is from genome assembly GCF_013395055.1 of Pseudomonas sp. ABC1. Taxonomy (NCBI): domain Bacteria; kingdom Pseudomonadati; phylum Pseudomonadota; class Gammaproteobacteria; order Pseudomonadales; family Pseudomonadaceae; genus Pseudomonas; species Pseudomonas sp. ABC1. The sequence goes on along the minus strand of NZ_CP058349.1, from coordinate 1,640,328 downwards.
GTGCTGCTCCAGCAGCGCGCCGAGTTCGTGTACAGGTGCGCTCTCTATCGCCTCGACGCGCAGTACCGCGTGCGGGTTGCCCATCGACACGGCGGCCAACTCGACCGTGCGGCCCTGAACCTCGACCGGGTAGCTCAAGGCTTCGCGGTCGGCCTGGAAGGGAATCTCCGTCGGTTGCAGGCGCGGCGCGCCCATGTCGACACTGATCTGCCCATCGGGGCGGATGGTCAGTTCGATGACGCCGCTCTGGGTCTCGACGCGGACGGTGCGCTTGGTGGTCAGGCGCTTGTCGAGCACGAAGCGCGCGAAGCAGCGTGCGCCATTGCCGCACTGCTCCACCTCGGAACCGTCGGCGTTGAAGATCCGATAGCGGAAATCCACGTCAGGGTTGCGCGGCGGCTCGACGATCAGCAACTGGTCGAAGCCAATGCCGGTGTGCCGGTCAGCCCACTGGCGAACGTGCTTGGCCTGGATATGCGCGTGCTGGCTGACCAGGTCGATGACCATGAAGTCGTTGCCGATGCCGTGCATCTTGGTAAAACGCAAAAGCATGATCTGGGCCTCAGGCTGGCAGCAGGCTTTCGCCGGCGTACAGCTCCTGCAGGGTTTCGCGGCGACGGACTTCGAACGCCTGGTCGCCGTCCACCAGCACTTCGGCGGCGCGACCGCGGGTGTTGTAGTTGGAACTCATGACGAAACCGTAGGCACCCGCCGAGCGCACGGCCAGCAGGTCGCCCTCGGCCAGCGCCAGTTCGCGTTCCTTGGCGAGGAAGTCGCCGGTCTCGCAGATCGGCCCGACGATATCGTAGTGGCGCGCTTGCGCATCGCGCGGTTGCACCGGCACTACGTCCATCCAGGCCTGGTACAGGGCCGGGCGGATCAGGTCGTTCATCGCCGCATCGACGATGGCGAAATCCTTGTGCTCGGTGTGCTTGAGGTATTCCACGCGGGTCAGCAGGACGCCGGCATTGGCGACGATGGAGCGTCCTGGCTCGAATACCAGCCCGAGGTCGCGTCCGGCGATGCGTTCGCGCACTGCGGCGATGTAGTCGGCCGCCAGCGGTGGCTCTTCCTCGCGGTAGCGCACGCCCAGGCCGCCGCCGAGGTCCAGGTGCTGGAGGGCAATGCCCTTGCCGGCCAGTTCATCGACCAGCAGCAGTAGGCGATCCAGGGCGTCGAGGAAGGGCGGCAGGCTGGTCAGTTGCGAACCGATATGGCAGTCGACACCGACGATGCGCAGGTTCGGCAGTTCGGCGGCGCGGCCGTAGACGGCAGGGGCGTCGGCGATGGCGATGCCGAACTTGTTCTCTTTGAGACCGGTGGAAATGTAGGGGTGGGTGCCGGCATCGACGTCCGGGTTGACCCGCAACGAGATCGACGCGGTCTTGCCCAGCTCGGCGGCCACGACTTGCAGGCGCTCCAGTTCGTCGGTGGACTCGACGTTGAAGCAATGCACGCCGACCTCCAGGGCGCGGCGCATGTCCTCGCGGCTCTTGCCGACGCCGGAGAAGACGATACGGTCGGCGGCGCCACCGGCGGCCAGCACGCGCTCCAGCTCACCACGGGAGACGATGTCGAAGCCGGCGCCCAGGCGGGCCAGCAGGTTCAGCACGCCCAGGTTGGAGTTGGCCTTGACGGCGAAGCAGACAAGATGGGGGATGCCGGCCAGCGCGTCGGCATAGGCCCGGTATTGCGCCTCGATGTGGGCGCGGGAGTAGACATAGGTCGGTGTGCCGAAGCGTTGTGCTACTGCGGACAGCGCCACACCTTCCGCGAAGAGCTGGCCGTCGCGGTACGAAAAGGCTTCCATGAAAAGTCCCTTGCTCAGAGTTCGAAACGGTCTTTGGAGCGCTCTTTGACGGCTTTCTCGTCATCGGGCAGATACAGTGGGCCTTTCTGGCCACAGGCGCTCAGCATGGAAGCCAGTACGGCGAGTGCGACGAAGGGAAGCAGGAAACGCTTCATGGATAGATAATCCTTGGCAAATCGAGTGTCGGCAGTATACCCAGCGTCCATGGGCTTGCCTATGAAGCCGGGGCTGGCCGGCTTGCTTATTTGATCGGCTGTGATAGTGTCTTTCGCAGGTCACCAAACCCCGCCTTCGGGCGGGGTTTTGTTTTTTTCGCCCCGGATAATCATCAGGAGACAAGCCGATCCCATGAGCAGCACACCAGCGATCATCATTACCCAAATCGATTTGCAGCGCCTCGAGCGACTGCTCGATAGCCTGGATGAGTATGGCCCGGCGGCCGAGGCGCTCGAACAGGAGTTGTCCCGTGCCCAGGTCGTGACGCCCAGCGAGATGCCTGCCGGTGTAGTGACCATGAATTCTCGGGTGCATTGCCGCGACGAGGGTGCCGGGAAGGACTATCACCTGACCCTGGTCTATCCGCCGCAAGCGGGCAAGGAAGGCACTGTCTCTGTACTGGCTCCGGTGGGCACGGCCCTGCTGGGTCTCAGCGTCGGGCAGCACATCGACTGGCCCACGCCGAGCGGCAAGGTCATCAAGCTGGCCCTGCTGGCCGTCGAGTACCAGCCCGAGGCGGCTGGTGATCTCGAACTCTGAGTCACCCGTCCGGCACATCGATTGCCGGACGCCCCAGGAGTGCGCCATGCGCACCTGAACCATCAGCGCCATCATCCCCGGCGCGCACGGCGCACCCTGCATTCGGCTACAGCGTATCGAGGAAACTGCGCAGTGCGCGCAGTTCTTCCGCATCCAGTCCAAGCACATGCAGGCGCTCGGATGTCTGTGGAAACAGCGGGTCATTCTCCATGCCCGGTGCCGGTTTCGGCCTGGGCATGCCGACGTTGTAGAAGTTGAGCACGCCCGTCAGTTCGCGGAACAAGCCGTTGTGTATCCAGGGGCCGGTACGGCTGACCAGGCGCAGTGACGGCGTGCGGAAGCGCCCGACATCCTCGGCCTTGCCGGTCACCTCATAGCGCCCCAGGTCCTGGTACTTGCGTCCGTAGTAGGTCATGCCGGCGTTATGGAACTGGTCGTCGCTCATGGATGGGCCGAAATGGCATGTCATGCAGCGGGCACTGGTGCGGAACAGGTGCAGGCCGTGCAGTTGCTGGTCGCTCAGTGCATCACTGCGGCCATTGAGGAAGCGTTCGAAGCGTGTGGCGCGGGCCACCCTGACCAGGGTGCGCTGGTAGGTGGCCAGTGCGGCGGCGATCTGCTGCCCATTCAGCGGCGCGTCGCCGAAGGCCTCGGCGAACAGGTTGGGGTAGTCCTCGCTGGCGCGTAGACGCTGGACCAGTTCTTCCGTGCTGAAGGCCATTTCCAGCGGGTCGGCCACCGGCATCAGGGCCTGGCTTTCCAGTGGTCCACCACGGCCATCCCAGAACAGGTGCTCGCTGAAGCCGCTCATGACCACGCTGGGCGAGTTGCGGCGCCCGGCGGCGCGGTCGTGACCGAAGGACACCCGACGGCCATCGGCGAACGCCAGGTCTGGTTCGTGGCAGGAAGCACAGGCGATCTGCCCGGAGCGCGACAGGCGTGGGTCGAAGAACAGTTTTTCGCCCAGGCTGGCCTTGGCTTCGCTGAAGGGATTGTGCGCTGGCGAGGGGGCACGTTCAGGCAACGGGCCGAGTTCGGTCCACTGCACATCGGCATCGACGTGCGGGGTGGGCCAGTGCTCCGGGGCCTGTGCGTAGGCCTTGCGCAGGCAGGTGTAGCCTGCTGCATCCGGCGGGCTGGTGAGTCGTTGCAGGCAGTCCGCCTGGGCCAGCCAGGGCGCTGCCAGCAGTAATAGGGTTATCAGGCTTTTCATGGTTTCTGGTAGTTATGGTTATGCCTGCGGTGGCAGGTCGCCGTAAGCGCGGACTTGCCTGGTGCGCATGCGCTGGCAGGCAAGGGCGTTACGGCAGGTGATGGATCAGAAGCGGTAGCCGACTTCCAGCCAGAACTGGCGACCGGTTTCGTACACCATGGCATCGGTGATGTTGCTGCGGTCGCTGACGGTCTTGCTGTCGAGCAGGTTGAACACATCCAGGTTGACGAACAGCGCCTGCTCCCGGGCTGTCGGCAGCTCCCAGCCGATGCGTATGTCCCAGCTCAGCGTGGGCGAGTATTTTTCTGTCGCATAGACGCGGTCGCCATTGACGGTCTGGAAGGGATATGTGCGCTCGACTCGCTCGAAGCCCGCGCGATAACGCCAGAAGTTGCTCAGGCTGATATTCCAGTCCGGTATTTCCGTAATGCTGGTCAGGCGCACGGTCCAGTCGCGGTTGTAGTCGTCCGGGGGAAGCTGGCTGATATGGATGCGCTTGCCTTCGAAGTAGACGTAGCGGTCTTCGTAGTCGTCATCGTAGGTGGTGTGGTTGGTCTCATGATCGCGCCAGTCCAGGGCCAGTTGGACGCTGTTGCGCGTGCCTTGCCAGTCCAGGCTGTGCAAGGGGGTGACGGTGAGGGTCCAGGTCTCTGTGTCGCTCCAGCCATTGTTGGTGTAGATCTCGTAGCTGCTGCTCAGGCTCGGGTCGCTGCTGGTCGGGCCTGGTTCGTTGATGATCTGGTCGCGACCCCGGCGGTTGACGTACTTGAGTGCGAACTCCAGTGATTGCCACTGCTGGGTGACCCCCAGCGTCCATTCGTCATCGTAGGGGATGTCGAGGGTATTGAAGCGAGTGGTGTTGAGCTGTGGTGTGGTGGTCCAGGCTGCATTTTGGTTGGTGCGGGTGTAGCGGCTCTGCAATGTGTTGCGGCCATCACGCAGCTTCCAGGCAGCGGCACTACGCCCGTAGTAGCGGTTGGCGCCAGCAATCAGACGGGTGCTGGCATCGCCGAACAGGTCGTATTCCACTGCCAGGCGCGGCGCCAGGGTGGTCTTGTCCATGTAGTCATCGCCATCGAGGCGCAGGCCAGGACGCACGCTGAGGCGGGCGATGCTCATGTCGTCCTGCAGGTACAAGGCCCAGCGGTCGAGGCTGAAGTCGATCTCGCCTGGCCGGTATTCGCTGATCTGCCGGACATACTGATTCAGGCCGCTCTGGCCATAGCAGTAGGTGCTGCCGCCAAGGCTCTGGGCAGATGTGCAATTGCCGCTACCCAGTGTACTCAAGACATAGGTGCGTGAATTGCTCAGGCGCTCATAGTTGATCTGCTGGCGCTGGTAGTCGAGGCCGCTCTGCAGGGTGTGGCGCGCACCCAGTGCGTTGAAGCTGTTCCAGTGGATATCCAGTTTGTACTGGAGGCTGTCCTGACGCTGTTCGATGTCGCCGTAGCCACCCTCCATCGCGCTGGTGACGCCCCAGTTGCGTTCGCTGCTCTTGACCCAGTTCCACCAGTCGTCGGCATCCGAGTCACGGGAGTTTTCCAGGCGGCTCAGGCCCAGCGCGTGTTCGAAGCGGGCGATGTCGGTCTGGTGATTGGCCTTCAGGTTGAACTGCGTGCCGCCCGACTCGACGGTGTAGCCGGTGTCGAGTGCGTTGTCACGGTAATAGCTGGCTTCCTCTGGTGCGAGGGTCAGGCTGGCCTCCAGGTCGAGTCGGTCGTTTACCGTCCAGACGCCTTTGAGGAACAGGTTCTCGATCTTGCGTTTCTGATCCTGCTGAGTGGCCTGGTAGCCGGTTCTGCCCTGGTTGTTATACGAAAACATATCGACGGGTATGGTCGAGGTCTTCTGGCTGAAGCTGGCCAGCAAGCCGAAATCGTCGGTCAGGTGGCCTTCCAGCGTGCTGCGCAGAACCAACTTCTTGAAGTCCGGTTGGTAGGAACTGGTGCTGGAGCTGGAGGATTCGAATTGCGCCTCTTCGTCGTCGTCGACGTGGAAGCGTGTCCAGGACGAGCGTGTCATCTGTGCCGAGAAACGGCCATGGAAGTCCTTGCTCGGTCGCCGGGTCGCGGCCTCGATCACGCCGCCGTTGAAGCCGCCATAGGCTGCAGAGACATTGCTGTCGAGCACCTTGATGTTGTCCAGCAGGTCGGTATCCAGTGCCAGGCCCTGGCTCCGCCCCGGCACAGAATCCGCCTGGTTGTGTGCCTGTATCGCCGGGTCGAGGTCGTTGTTCATATTCAGGCCATCGATCAGGAAGGCGTTCTGGTAGAACTTGGCACCGTTGATGCTGACATTGGCCGGCGTGATCTCGCCGGGCGTGCGGCTGCTCAACTGGTCATTGCCGAACTGCACGTTGGGGTGGAGTTTCAGGACACTGGTCAGGTCACCGTTGCCGGACGGCAGTTTGCGGAAGGTGTCGCGGACGATCACCGTCTCGCCCTGTTGTGAAAGTCCGCTGGAGACCTGGATGTTCTCCAGCGCCACGGGTTCCCCGTCAGCCTGCTCCAGGGTCAGCAGCCCCGGCTCGCTTTCCTTCCAGTACAACCCACTACCCGACAGCAGATGCTGCAGGGCCTCGCTACCGCTGTATTCGCCATGCAGTGGCTGTGCCGCCTTGCCGCGCAGGAGCTGGCTGTCCACGCTGATCTGGATACCGGCCTGCTGGCCGAAATGGATCAATGCGTCGGCCAGCGGTTGCGCTTCGATATCGAAGGCATGGACCTGCTGCAAGGATGAGGCGAACGCCGAGCCGGTCAGCAGCAGGGCGAGCGTGGTGGCGTTGAGCAGCGCCAGGGCCTTGTGGCGGTGAGCGCGGGGGCGCTTGGAGGGCTTTGGCACGAACGATTCCCCTTTGTCTTTTAATGGCAGATGCAAGCGCAAATCGCTTGCGTCGGACAAAGACGGAGATCGCTGGGAAATTTTCAGAAAATATTCGCATGCAGGTCAGGCAAGGCAATGCCTGTCCTGCAACCTGCGGCGTGGCTACCGCAAAGGTTATTTCTGGTCGATGACCAGTACGTAGGGCGACCAGTTGTGGACCGTGCCGCCATGGGGCGTGACCAGGGCTTGCAGCGCCGTCCTGGGATCGCTCAGGTCATAGAGCCCGGTCACGCGGCGGTTCGCCAGTTCGGGGGCACGCAGGATGATCCAGCCGGGATAGTGCTGGCGAACCTGTTCCAGCAACTCCTCGATGCTCTGGTCCCGGGCGATCAACTGGTCGTTGCGCCAGGCGGCGATCTGCGTCGGGGGGAGGGTGTCGAGCTGGGCCAGGCCGCTCTGGCGGTCGAGCCGCCAGCGTTGACCCTTGCCCAGCCCGGCAGTGCCGGCCTGGCTGTCCACGCGTACCGAGCCGTGGGCCACGGCGACTTCCAGGTAGTGCGGCCCGAGGCCGACGGAGAAGCCTGTACCGGTCACCGTCACCTGCTGCCCGGCGGCCAGCACGGTGAAGCTGCGGGTGTCCTTCTTCACTTCGAAGAACGCATCGCCGCGCAGCAGTTCGAGACGTCGTTGCTGTTCGTCGAAATACAGTTCGACGGCCGCGCCACCTCTCAGCCACAGCTGGCTGCCGTCTTCCAGCGCCATATGCCGGGCCGGGCCAGACGGGGCTTGAATGTCCGCCTGTGGGCGCAGCAGGAAAATGATGCCGGCCAGCAGCAGGCAAGCGGCCAGCGCCAGCGGCCGGCGCCAGCGGTTCTGGCGCCGAGGGGCGGTTGTCGTCGTGGGCGACGGCCAGTGCGTGGCGGTCGTCGCCGGCAGTGCGCCACTCAAGGCCCAGACCCGCTGCGCCTTGCGCCAGGCCCGGGCATGCTCCGGCGCGGCTTGCTGCCACGCCTCGCACTCCGTGCGCAGGCGTTGGTCCGCCGGTGCGGCCTGCAGGCGCAGCAACCAGTCGAGCGCGCTGTCGGTCAGGGGGTCATTCATCGGCATGTCTGTCGGCGCAGGGTGGATGGGGTATCTCGTTCACAGGGCGACAATGGTACATCACTCCACCTCGTCATCCAGGCAGGCTGCGCAGTGCGCGAGGGCGCTGTGCACCAGTTGGTGGGCCAGGCCGACGGAAATATCCAGGTGGGCGGCGATCTGCTGCAAGGTGTGCCCGCCCAGGCGATGCATCTCGAACGCGATGCGGGTGCGCATCGGCAGCCTTTCCAGTGCTTCGGCGATCAGGCGCAGTTCGTCCTGCTGGCAGACCTGCTGTTCCGGGGAGGGTGTGCTGGCGACCAGGCCCACGATGGTCGCCTGCGGGTCGTCGGTTCCTGGCGTCTTGTTCGTCTGGCGAAGCTGGTCCAGCGCCAGGTTGCGGACGATACGGTACAAGTAGGCCTGTGGCTGATTCAGGGGTTCGTGGCTGGCCTGGCTGAAGCGCAGCCAGGCTTCCTGCACCACCTCTTCGGCCTGCGCGCGGCAGCCCGTGATGGGCGTGGCGTAGTCCACCAGCGCGGCACGGTGCGTCAGATAGAGTTGAAGTTTCTGGGCTTGCTCGTCCACGGATGGCGTCTGGCTGGGGAGGTCCGGCGGCGGGCGATGCTAGCTCAAATATAGAATCATTATCAATTCTCGTTTATAGGTTCATGACAAGTGAAGCGGTGCTTGAAATGGGCCATGGGAGTCGCGCAAAGTGCACGCCTGCAAAATGCCCTGCCATTCACCCGAGAGCCTTCCATGCCCAACGAGCTCACTGCCGAGCAGATCCAGAAAGTCCTGCAGGGCATCAGCGTACCGCCGCAACCACAGATAATGGTCGACCTGCAGATGGAGCAGGTCATGCCCAGCCCGGACCTGAGGAACATCGCCCGCCTGATCAGCCAGGACCCAGGGCTCTCCGGCGCGCTGCTGAAGATCGTCAACTCGCCCTATTTCGGCCTGGCCAACAAGGTCGGTTCGATCCAGCGGGCCGTCAACCTGCTGGGCAGCGACTCGGTGATCAACATGATCAACGCGCTGTCGATCAGAAGCGAAATGAGCGACAGCACCATCGTCACCCTCAACCGCTTCTGGGACACCGCGCAGGATGTCGCCATGACTTGCCTGACACTGGCCCGGCGTATCGGCTGCGAAGGGGTGGACGAGGCCTATACCCTGGGGCTGTTCCACAACTGCGGCATCCCACTGATGCTCAAGCGTTTTCCGAACTATATGGAGGTGCTGGAGGAGTCCTATGCCTGCGCCGACGAAGGTGTGCGCATCGTCGATACGGAAAACCGGCTGCTCAACACCAACCATGCGGTGGTGGGCTATTTCACCGCCAAGTCGTGGAATCTGCCGCGCCATCTGTGCGAGGCCATCGCCAACCACCACAACGCGCTGTCGATCTTCCAGGACGAAAGCGCGCGCGATGCGCAGCTCAAGAACCTGCTGGCGATCCTGAAAATGGCCGAGCACATCTGCAAGTGCTACCGGGTGCTGGGCAATCAGAAGGAAGACCATGAGTGGCTGGCCATCGAGGCTCTGGTGCTGGATTACGTCGGGTTGACCGAGTACGACTTCCAGTTGCTGCGCGAGAATATTCGCGAGCTGGGTGTTGCCTGATCGGCGTCGCCGGAGCCGCGTGGCGTTTTCGCCGGGCGGGGCGGTTGCGGTCGGGCCGGACACTCCCTAAGCTCGCCAGCCGTCCGCCTGTCTTTTACCGAGGAATGCCATGAGTCTCAGCGAAGCCCGTTTCCACGACCTGATCGATGCCGCACAGGAAGCCGTCGAGGATGCGTTCGACGACAGCGGATTGGATGTCGATCTGGAAAACTCCGGCGGCGTACTGACCGTGCGCTTCGATAACGGCAGCCAACTGATCCTCAGCCGCCAGGCGCCGCTGTTGCAGTTGTGGGTGGCGGCCCGTTCAGGCGGCTTTCACTTCGACTACGACGAGTCCGAGCAGGCCTGGGTCTGCGATACCAGCGGCGAGCGCCTGGGTGACCTGTTGAGCCGCGCCACCCTCGAACAGGGTGGGGAAAGCGTGGAATTCGAAGACCTCTGAGCCTGGAGTAGAACCTAGCCATGCCGGAACTCCCGGAAGTCGAAACCACCCGCCGCGGTATCGAGCCGCATCTGGTCGGCCAGCGCGTCGAGCGTGTCATCGTGCGCGAGCGGCGTCTGCGCTGGCCGATTCCCGAAGACCTGGATGTGCGCTTGTCCGGCCAGCGGATCGAACGTGTCGAGCGGCGCGCCAAGTACCTGTTGATCGGTGCCGAGGCCGGTACGCTGATCGCACACCTGGGGATGTCCGGCAGCCTTCGGCTGGTGCCGGGTGACCTGCCGCCAGCGCGGCATGAGCATGTCGATCTGTTGCTGGAGTCCGGCCTGGCGCTGCGCTACACCGACCCACGGCGCTTCGGCGCGCTGCTCTGGAGCCTCGATCCGGCCCATCATGAACTGCTGGTGCGGCTCGGTCCGGAACCGCTGAGCGATGCCTTCGACGGCGACCGGCTGTTCCAGGCGTCCCGTGGGCGCAGCATGGCGATCAAGCCGTTCATCATGGACAACGCAGTGGTGGTCGGCGTGGGCAATATCTATGCGAGCGAGGCGCTGTTCGCCGCCGGTATCGACCCCAATCGCGCTGCCGGTACGGTTTCGCGGGCGCGCTACCTGAAGCTCGGCGCCGAGATCAAGCGCGTGCTGGCGCATGCTATCGAGCGTGGCGGCACCACCCTGCGCGATTTCGTTGGTGGCGATGGCAAGCCTGGCTACTTCCAGCAGGAACTGTTCGTCTACGGCCGTGGCGGGCAACCCTGCAAGTGCTGTGGCAGTACCCTGCGCGAAGTCCGACTGGGGCAGCGCTCCAGCGTCTATTGCCCACGCTGCCAAAGCTGAGTCCGGTCCGCGCCTCGAGGCTTGTATTACACTCTGCGCCGGCACAAGGCCGGCATAGGTATTCAATGAATCTGCTCAAGTCGCTGGCTGCTGTCAGCTCGCTGACGATGTTGTCCCGTGTACTGGGGTTCGTCCGCGATACCATCATCGCCCGCATCTTCGGCGCGGGCGTTGCGTCCGACGCCTTCGTGGTCGCCTTCAAATTGCCCAACCTGTTGCGGCGTATCTTTGCCGAGGGCGCATTTTCCCAGGCGTTCGTGCCGATCCTGGCCGAGTACAAGGCGCAGCAGGGGGAGGAGGCGACACGCACGTTCCTGGCCTATGTCAGTGGTTTGCTGACCCTGGTGCTGGCGCTGGTCACACTGATCGGTATCCTGGCGGCGCCCTGGATCGTCTGGATTTCCGCGCCGGGCTTCGCTGACGAAGTCGAGCGTTTCGAGCTGACTGTCGATCTGCTGCGGGTGACCTTTCCCTACATCCTGCTGATCTCGCTGTCTTCGCTGAGCGGGGCGGTGCTCAATACCTGGAACCGTTTCTCGGTGCCGGCCTTCGTGCCGACCTTGCTGAACATCAGCATGATCGTCTTCGCGCTGTTCCTGGCGCCGTACTTCGACCCGCCGATCATGGCGCTGGGTTGGGCGGTGCTGATGGGCGGCGTGCTGCAACTGTGCTGGCAACTGCCGCACCTGAAGAAGATCGGCATGCTCGTGCTGCCGCGCCTGAACTGGCGCGATACGGGCGTCTGGCGGGTACTCAAGCTCATGGCGCCGGCGATCTTCGGTGTGTCGGTCAGTCAGATTTCGCTGATCATCAACACCATCTTCGCCTCGTTCCTGGTCGCCGGCTCTGTGTCCTGGATGTACTACGCCGACCGCCTGATGGAACTGCCGTCAGGGGTGCTGGGCGTCGCGCTGGGGACCATCCTGCTGCCGGCGCTGTCGCGCACCCATGCACTGGCGGACCACACCGAGTATTCGCGGCTGCTCGACTGGGGGCTGCGCCTGTGCTTCCTGTTGGTGCTGCCCAGTGCCGTGGCGCTGGCGGTGCTGGCCGAGCCGTTGACGGTGGCGCTGTTCCAGTACGGCAAGTTCACCGCCCACGATGCGCTGATGACCCAGCAGGCGCTGATTGCCTACTCCGTGGGGTTGCTGGGGATCATCCTGGTGAAGATCCTGGCGCCGGGCTTCTACGCGCGCCAGGACATACGCACGCCGGTGAAGATCGCACTGGTGACGCTGCTGGTGACGCAGGCGTTGAACCTGTTGCTGATCATCCCATTGGCCCATGCCGGTCTGGCGCTGGCCATCGGGCTGGGCGCCTGCCTGAATGCCGGGCTGTTGTTCTGGCAGTTGCGCAAGGGCGGGCATTACCAGCCCCAGCCGGGCTGGGGGCGATTCTTCGTCAAGCTGCTGCTGGCCGTGATGGCGATGGGTGGAGCGCTGCTGTTGGCCCTGCATTACATGCCGGCCTGGGGCGAGGACGGCATGCTGCTGCGCCTGCTACGCCTTGGCGGCCTGGTGCTGCTGGGGCTGGCAGCCTACTTCGGAAGCCTGGCGCTGCTGGGTTTCCGCCCCCGCGATTTCGCCCGCCGCTCTGTGTAGGGTGCGCCACGCGCACCGAGCGCCGGGTACGCATGGCGCCCCCGGCAGGGCATCCATCAGCGGCGGATACCGCTGATCCTGACCCAGCCATCCTTTTCTGCGGTCGGGTCCAGTTCGAAATACTTGTCATAGGCCGTGCGGACTTCCTCGGCCTGTTCGGCGAGGATGCCCGACAGGGCCAGCTTGCCGCCTGTGCGTATCTGGCTGGCGATCTGGGCGGACAGCGCCACCAGCGGCCCGGCGAGGATATTGGCGACCAGAATATCGGCCTGCTGTTGGGGCAGGTGTTCGGGCAGGTAGACCGGGAAGCGCTCGGCCTCGATACCGTTGCGACCAGCGTTGTCGCGGGAGGCCTCCAGCGCCTGCACGTCGATGTCCGTGCCGACGGCGCGGCGCGCGCCCAGCAGCAGGCTGGCGATGGCGAGGATGCCCGAGCCGCAACCGAAATCGAGCACGTCCAGCCCTTCCAGCTCCTGTCCGTCCAGCCACTCCAGGCACAGGGCCGTGGTCGGATGGGTACCGGTGCCGAAGGCCAGGCCGGGGTCGAGCAGCAGGTTGACCGCGTCGGCGTCCGGTGCCTCATGCCAGCTCGGCACGATCCACAGGCGACGGCCGAAGCGCATGGGCTGGAAGTTGTCCATCCAGCTGCGTTCCCAGTCCTGGTCTTCGATGCGTTCGATCTGGTAGGTCGGCAACGCGCCGCTGGTCAGTACGCTGAGGTGACCGAGCAATGCGACTTCGTCGGTGTCTTCCTCGAACAGTGCCAGCAAGTGGGTGTTGCTCCACAGCGGCGTGGTGCCCAGGTCGGGCTCGAAGATCGGCTGGTCTTCGGCATCCATGAAGGTCACCGACACCGCGCCGGCTTCCAGCAGGGCGTCTTCGTAGACTTCGGCCTGGTCGGGGGTGATGGCAAGGCGGACTTGTAGCCAGGGCATGGGGAGGCTCCCTTGGGGAGCAGCTTCAAGCCGCGGGCTTCAAGCTGCGGGAAAAAAGAAGGGAGCGGCAAGCCGCTCCCCTTCGGGTGTCGCATGATACCGCGTGCAGCTTAGTGCTTATCCATACCCAGTTTCTTTTCCAGGTAGTGGATGTTCACGCCGCCTTCGCAGAACCCTTTGTCGCGGGTCAGGTCGCGATGCAGGGGGATGTTGGTCTTGATACCGTCGACCACGATCTCGTCCAGCGCGTTGCGCATACGGGCCATGGCCTCGTCGCGGGTGGCGCCGTAGGTGATCAGCTTGCCGATCAGCGAGTCGTAGTTCGGCGGAACGCTGTAGCCGCTGTAGAGGTGCGAGTCGACACGCACGCCATTGCCGCCCGGCGCGTGGAAGTGCTTGACCTTGCCTGGGCAAGGCAGGAAGTTCGACGGGTCTTCCGCATTGATGCGGCATTCCAGCGAGTGACCACGGAGAATCACGTCTTCCTGCTTGACCGACAGCGTGTTGCCGGCGGCAATGTTGAGCATTTCCTTGACGATATCGATACCAGTGACCATTTCGGTGACCGGGTGCTCGACCTGTACGCGGGTGTTCATCTCGATGAAGTAGAAGCGGCCATCTTCATAGAGGAACTCGAAGGTGCCGGCGCCGCGATAGCCGATCTCGATGCAGGCATCGACACAGCGCTTCAACACTTCGGCACGGGCCTTCTCGTCGATGAACGGCGCAGGCGCTTCTTCCAGTACCTTCTGGTGACGGCGTTGCAGCGAGCAGTCGCGGTCATAGAGGTGAATGGCATTGCCCTGGCCGTCGGACAGCACCTGGACTTCCACGTGGCGTGGGTTGCCGAGGAATTTTTCCAGGTACACCATCGAGTTGCCGAAGGCCGCGCCGGCCTCGGTACGCGTCAGCTTGGCCGACTTGATCAGGTCTTCTTCCTTGTGCACCACGCGCATGCCGCGGCCACCGCCGCCGCCAGCGGCCTTGATGATGACCGGATAGCCGACTTCGCGGGCGATGCGCAGGGCTTCTTCTTCATTTTCCGGCAACGGGCCGTCGGAGCCGGGAACGGTAGGGACGCCGGCTTTCTTCATGGCGTCCTTGGCCGAGACCTTGTCGCCCATCAGGCGAATGGTGTCGGCTTTCGGGCCGATGAAGACGAAGCCCGAGTTCTCGACCTGTTCGGCGAAATCGGCGTTCTCGGCAAGGAAGCCATAACCCGGGTGGATGGCCGTGGCGCCCGTCACTTCCGCAGCGGCGATGATCGCCGGGATATGCAGATAGGAGCTGGTCGCCACTGCCGGGCCGATGCAGACGGATTCGTCTGCCAGAGACAGGTGCATCAGTTCACGGTCAGCGGTGGAGTGCACCGCGACGGTCTTGATGCCCAGCTCCTTGCAGGCGCGCAGGACGCGCAGGGCGATCTCGCCGCGGTTGGCGATCAGTACTTTTTCCAACATCGCAGGCTCTCCGCGGTTCAAACGATGGTGAACAGCGGCTGGTCGTATTCGACCGGCTGACCATTCTCCACCAGGATGGATTCGATGGTGCCGCTGACTTCGGCCTCGATGTGGTTCATCATTTTCATCGCTTCGACGATGCAGAGGATGTCGCCTTTCTTGACGGTCTGACCGACCTCGGCGAAGTTGGCGGACTCTGGCGACGGTGCACGGTAGAAGGTACCGACCATCGGCGAGCGAACAACGTTACCGTTCAGTTTCGGCGCGGCTGGAGCGGCGTCGGCGCTGGCAGCGGCAGGCGCAGCGGCGACCGGGGCGGGCGCGGCGGGTGCAGGTGCGTAGATCGGCTGCTGGGCAAAGGCCGGTTGCTTGCTGTGACGGCTGATGCGTACGGACTCTTCGCCCTCGTGGATTTCCAGTTCGTCGATACCGGACTCTTCCAGCAGTTCGATCAGTTTCTTGACTTTGCGAATATCCATGAAGCAGTGACTCCCAGGTGAGTGCTATAGGTTTGTGCTGGCTTCCTAGGAAGCAGCGAGTTGTTCCAGGGCGGCCTCCAGAGCCAGGCGGTAGCCGCTGGCGCCAAGACCACAGATCACACCTACCGCCACGTCGGAGAGGTAGGAGTGATGACGGAAAGATTCACGCTTGTGCACGTTTGACAGGTGCACTTCGATGAATGGGATGCTCACGGCCAGCAATGCGTCACGTAATGCAACGCTGGTGTGTGTGAAGGCGGCCGGATTGATCAGGATGAAGTCGACGCCCTCGACATGCGCGGCATGGATACGGTCGATCAGTTCATGCTCGGCGTTCGATTGCAGACAGGACAGCCGGTGGCCGGCATCGCTGGCGCGGCGCTGGAGATCCTGGTTGATCTGTTCGAGTGTGAGTGCACCATAGATGCCCGGCTCGCGGACGCCGAGCATGTTCAGGTTGGGGCCATGTAGAACCAGGATCGTGGCCATGGGTATTCCTTGTTGTTCTGTCGCAGCGGATGCCGAGTGTCGCGAAAAAGATTGAAACTATGCCCGAAGCCTGTACTGACTGTCCAGTCATGCCGTGTTCGCGGTAAATGTCCGCATTATGGCTGGAGATGGCAACAGACCTTAGATGCTGCCGCTGGCCAGCTCCAGGCGCTGGATGAAGCTGTCCAGCTCTATTTCTCCCACCACGCGCGCCTTGTCGATTTCCTCGCCCTTGCGGTCGAAGAACAGCAGGGCCGGCGGCCCGAACAGCTTGTAGCGGTCCAGCAGGGCACGCTGTGCGGCATTGCTCTCGGTGATATCGAAGCGTATCAGCCGGTAACCCTTCAGTCGTTCGATCACCTGCGGTGCGCCAAGGACTTCTCGTTCGATCACCTTGCAACTGATGCACCAGTCCGCATACCAGTCCAGCAGTACCGGTTGCCCGGCACTGCGCGCTGCCGCGAGTTGGGTGTCGAGTTCGCCGGGCGTGGATACTTCATGCCAACTGTCCTGGCTGCTGGTGAGGGCGGCCTGATTCGAGGGCGGCAAAGGACGTAGCGGGTCGGTCGCACCTTGCAGGGCGCCGGTCCAGGCTGCCAGGGCGTAGGCCAGCAAGGCCAGGCCCAGCAACTGCGCGAGTTTCTGGCGAGGCGTCTTGGTGGTCAGCTCCAGAGTGCCGAGGAACAGTGCCGAGCCGGCTGCCAGCGTGCCCCAGAGTGCCAGCGCCAGTGGGCCAGGCACTACGCGTTCGAGCATCCAGATGGCGACGGCCAGCAGCAACACGCCGAAGACATTGCGCACCGCGACCATCCACGCGCCGCTCTTCGGTAGCAAGGCACCGCCGCCGGTGGCGAACAGAATCAGCGGTGTACCCATGCCTATGCCCAGGGCGAAGAGTTTCAGGCCTCCCCCCAGTGCATCGCCGCTGGCACTGATATAGAGAAGCGCACCGGCCAGTGGGGCGGAGACGCACGGCGATACCAGCAGGCTGGAAAGGGTACCGAGCAGGGCCGCGCCAAGAAAGGAGCCGCCCTTGGCCTTGCCCGCGATGTTGTCCAGCCGGCTGCTGAGTGCTTGCGGCAAACGCAGCTCGAACAGGCCGAACATGGCCAGGGCGAACAGGACGAAGAACAGTGCGAACGGCACCAGGACCCAGGCCGATTGCAGGCGTGCCTGCAGGTTCAGTTCGGCGCCGAACAGTCCCATCAGCGCGCCCAGTACGGCAAAGCCGCTGGCCATGGGCAGGACGTAGGCCAGTGCCAGCAGGAAGCTGCGCAGCCCGCCGTTCTGACCACGCAGGACCACGCCCGAGAGAATCGGCAGCATCGGCAGCACGCACGGGGTGAAGGTCAGGCCCAGCCCGGCGAGGAAGAACAGGGCCAGCGATGTCCAGGACAGGCCCGCTTCTGTCTCGTCGGCTGCGGCAGCCGTGAGTTGCAGCGTTTCGGTTTCCGGGGGGTAGCACAGGCCTTTGTCGGCACAGCCCTGGTAGGACACCCGCAGGGTTGCCGGCGGGTTGGCGGGATCTTGCAGAGGAATGGCGATATCGGTGATGCCGTAGTAGACCTCGACGTCCCCGAAATACTCGTCGATCTTGGGTTGGGCCTCGGGCAGGCGTGGCTGGCCCAGCTCGATGCTGTCGTCGCCACTCTGGAAGTGCAGGCGATGCCGATACAGGTAGTAACCCGGTGCGTTGGTGAAACGCAGCAGTACCTGGCCTTCTTCGACGCCGACCAGGCTCAGGCGGAAGGCTTCGCGGACTGGCAGGAAGTCCGCGCTATTGTTCAGGGCGCCGCCCAGGGTAGGGCTGGGGCGGTTATCGAACAGGCCCGCAGCACTGGCGGGCAGGATAAACAGCAGTAGCCACAGGCTCAGCAGTCTGCGCATGGGAGTCTCACCGTTGATGACGGCCACATGATAACCAAGCCGGCCGCAGGGTGCGCGGTTTCAAGTGTCGCGCCCTGGCGGGCTTTGCAACCAGATACTGCCACCTTCTTCGTGGCAGCTTTCCTGTTGCAGGAAGTCGCCGTGGCAGGGGCCGGACACACACTCGCCACTGTCGATGAGAAACAGGGCACCATGGTGGGCGCACTGGATCATGCTGGCGCTCGGGTCGAGAAACCGGTCCGTCTGCCATTCGAGGCGCACGCCCCGGTGAGGGCAGCGGTTCTCGTAGACATAGGCCAGGCCCTTGTGGCGCACCGCCATGAGCGTCCGGCCCATGACCGTGAAACCACGGCCTTGGCCTTCCATCAAGTCTGTCGAGTGGCAGAGCCGGATCATGCGTGGTTTTCCCGGGAGAAGGTTCTGTGGCTGAGCGGTGGATTATCGCGTGGCCGGATAGAGCGATCCAGCCGCTATCGGTTTCATTAAACTGCGGCGCAATCGGTTGACTTTTAAATGCTAGTAATAATCAACTGTGAGGCACGATAAAGCCTGGAGCGATCGAGCGTGCGTATACGAGCATTTTGCTGTGGAGTTGGTCTGTCAGTGCTGGCGCAAGCCGGTGTGGCCCAGGAGGCACAGCCGCAGCGCTGGGTCAGCGCCGGGGGGGCCATCAGCGAGTGGGTCGTGGCGCTGGGAGCCGAACAACGCCTGGTTGGCGTCGACAGTACCAGTCAGCAGCCACCCTCCCTGAAAGCGTTGCCCAGTATCGGCTACCAGCGCCAATTGGCGGCGGAAGGCATCCTGGCGCTGCGCCCAGACCTGCTGGTGGGGAGCGAGGAGATGGGGCCGCCTCCGGTGCTGGCGCAGTTGGGTGCGGCGGGGGTGCGTATCGAACGCCTGTCTGCCGCCGGCGACCTGCCGGCCTTGAAGGGTAACGTGCGGCGCCTGGGTGAACTGCTGGGCGAGCCTGAGCGTGCCGAGGCCGTGTTGGTCGATCTGGACGCCAGGCTGGCGCGCCAGGCGCATTGGCTGCACAGCGCACAGCAGACACAGGCGATTCCCGGTGTGTTGCTGCTGGTTGGGCAAGGTGGGGGCAGTCTGTTGGTGGCGGGCTCTGGAACCTCAGCCGACTGGCTGCTGGAGAATGCAGGCGGGCGCAACCTTGCAGCTCATCCGGGTTACAAGGCGTTCTCCAGCGAGGCGCTGGCAGCTCTCGATCCGCACGTGTTGCTGGTGACCGATCGCAGCCTGCGCGGTGCCGAGGTGCTCAAGGCCATATTGGCGCAGAATCCTGGCCTGGCCTCCAGCCGTGCCGTGCGTGAAGGGCGTGTCCTGGTCGTCGATCCGACCCTGCTGGTCGGTGGGCTGGGGCCTCGGACGCTGGAAACGCTGGGGGCGTGGTCGGCCGCGTTCTACCCACAGCAGCCTCCGCTCGATGATGGGGCTCCATGACTCGCATGCTTTCCGTGCGGACGCTGTTCTGCACACTTGTCGGGCTCTTGTTGATCGCGTTCTGGTTGTCTCTGGCGCTCGGCCCGGTCAGCCTGCCACTGGGCGATACACTGCGTGCCGCTCTGCGCCTGCTCGGTGTACCGCTGGCTTCGCAGGGGCTTGAACAGGCGGAACTGATCCTGGGACAGATTCGCCTGCCGCGTACCCTTCTCGGACTGGCGGTGGGCTCCGTGCTGGCGTTGTCCGGGGTGGCGATGCAGGGGCTGTTCCGTAATCCCCTGGCAGACCCCGGTCTGATCGGGGTTTCCAGCGGTGCTGCGCT
Organism: Pseudomonas sp. ABC1; assembly: GCF_013395055.1. Classification (NCBI taxonomy): domain Bacteria; kingdom Pseudomonadati; phylum Pseudomonadota; class Gammaproteobacteria; order Pseudomonadales; family Pseudomonadaceae; genus Pseudomonas; species Pseudomonas sp. ABC1. The sequence continues at coordinate 1,621,117 of NZ_CP058349.1, read as the reverse complement.
GGGCGCTGCCGTTGCCATTGTCGGTGGGGCGTTGCTGGGCGGCATTCCGGCGGCACTGGAGCCTTACGTGCTCTCCGTCTGTGCGTTCGCTGGCGGCCTGGGTGTGACGGCTCTGGTCTATCGATTGGGTCGGCGCGACGGCCAGACCCATGTCGCGACCATGCTGCTGGCGGGGATTGCCCTGACGGCGCTGGCAGGGGCGGCGATTGGTCTGTTCACCTACCTGGCTGACGATGCAACCTTGCGGACCCTGACGTTCTGGAACCTGGGCAGCCTGAATGGCGCCAGTTATGCCCGTCTCTGGCCCTTGTTGCTGGTCACCTTCGCCGTGGCGCTCTGGTTGCCCAGACGGGCCAAGGCGCTCAATGCTCTCTTGCTTGGCGAGTCAGAGGCCCGCCACCTGGGGTTCGAGGTCGAGCAGGTCAAGCGTGAGCTGGTGTTCTGCACGGCCCTGGGCGTGGGTGCGGCGGTCGCTGCCGCAGGCATGATCGGTTTCATCGGCCTTGTGGTGCCCCATCTGGTTCGGCTGCTGGTCGGGCCTGACCACCGTGTGCTGTTGCCCGCGTCGGCGCTGGCAGGGGCCAGCCTGTTGCTGCTGGCCGACTTGCTGGCCAGGTTGCTGCTCGCGCCTGCCGAGCTGCCGATCGGTATCGTCACGGCCTTGCTGGGAGCGCCGTTCTTCCTGTTTCTGCTGCTTAGGGTACGCGCCTGATGTTGAGCGTAGAGGGGCTGCACGTTCGTCGCTCGGGCGAGTCGGTACTGGCCGAGGTCGGTTTCCATTTGTCGGCTGGGGAAATCCTGGGTGTTCTTGGTCCCAATGGGGCCGGTAAAAGCACCTTGCTCGCGGCGCTCTGTGGGGAGCTGCAGCCCCATGAGGGGCATGTCTTGCTGGCAGGCAAGCCCCTCGACGCCTGGGAGGGGGCCGAACGAGCACGGCGGATGGCCGTTCTTCCGCAGATATCGACGCTGAATTTCGGCTTTCGAGTGTATGAGGTCGTCGAGATGGGACGTTTGCCCCATTCCACCGGCAAGCTCATCGACCAGCAGGCGGTGGTAGCTGCGCTTGAGGCTGCGGATGCTACGCACCTGGCGGAGCGCAATTACCTGGCGCTGTCCGGTGGCGAACGGCAGCGCGTGCATCTGGCGCGGGTTCTGGCGCAGCTCTGGCCGGCGGAGGACGGGCGGGTGCTGTTGCTCGATGAGCCAACCTCCATGCTGGACCCGCTGCATCAGCACAGTACGCTGGATTCTGTGCGGAAGTTCTCCCGCAGTGGCGGGGCGGTTCTGGTCATCCTGCATGACCTCAACCTGGCCGCTCGCTACTGCGACCGACTGTTGCTGCTTGCCGGAGGACATGCGCATGTCATCGGTACGCCTGATGAGGTTTTGCAGCCCGCCCCGCTGAAGGAGGTGTTTGGCCTGGATGTCCTGGTGCAACGTCACCCCGAACGAGGCCATCCGTTGATCATCGCTCGTTGAGGAACGCCTATGCGAACCCTGTCGTTTGTCGCTCTGGTTCTGTTGCTGGTCGGTTGCAAGGCATTGCCGCCTCTGCCGCAGTGGCAGGGGACGGAAGGGTTGCAGCACGAAGATGTGGGGTTGATCGTCGACCTGCGTGCGGGGACTGCTCTATCGCCTGAGCAACTGGTCGAGGCCTTGTCGGGTGCCGACCGGATTCTTCTGGGGGAGCAGCATGACAATGCCGACCATCACGCGCTCCAGTTGTGGCTGTTGCAGGCGCTGGAGTCCCGACGAGAGGCTGGAGCGCTATTGCTGGAGATGCTCGAGCCCAGGCAGCAAGGACGTGTCGACAGGCTGCGGGTGCAAACGGACTTGCCGGACGATATTCCCGGTGCGCTCGAGTGGCAGCGCGGTTGGGACTGGTCCTTGTATGGCCCTCTTGTCGTCCACGGCCTGCGGCAGAAGGCGCCCCTGCTGGCGGCCAACCTCGATTCACAGGAGATGCGTGAAATCTACCGTGAAAGCAGGTCCATCACTGGCAAGAAAACCAACGATCCCGAGCTGCACGAGGCACTGAGTCGGCAGCTCAAGGCCTCGCATTGCGGCATGCTGCCGGCCGAGAAGATACCAGCGATGTTGTCGGTGCAACTGCACCGAGACCGGCGCATGGCTGAGGCTCTGCTGGCTGCCCCCGTTCCTGCGGTATTACTGGCGGGTGCCGAGCATGCACGCAAGGATCGGGGTGTGCCTCTGCATCTTGCCGACCTTGGGGATACGGGGCGCATCAGTGTGCTGATTCTGGCCAATGCGGGACGGCGGATTGGCGCCGAGCAGGCCGATTATGTCTGGTACACACCCGCGCCAGCTCGGCAGGACTACTGTGAGCAGATGCGCCAGCACATGAACGCGGCTGGCAAGCCCGGCAGGTAGTGGCTCGACTGTCCACGGTTCGTGAGTGGTTTTAAGATGGTTTTCTGCAGGCAAAAAAAGACCCGGCAAGAGCCGGGTCAAAACCGTGATTAGCCTGATGAGGAGATAACCTGAAAGACCGATGCCTGGCTTTCAGCTTATCGGCTGATCTCGCGACCAGTTGTGGCAATAATAACAATTATCATTAGCTGGTCAAGCTTTTTCTAAATGATTTTGATTTTTATTATTCTCACCGTGCGCGGGGCCTCAGAAACCTGGCAGATGCTGGCGGATATCACTGATCAGGGTGTCGATGCTGGCGGCATCCTGGGTGTCCACGCGGCGGCTCAGGCGCACTTCTTCCTCGTCCAGCGGGGCTCTGGACGCCTGCTGGTCGCGGATCACTGCGAGGGTCGCATCGGATGGATCGTCACTCTCTAGTTGGCGCTGGGCCAGCCATTGTTCGATCACCGCCTCGGGGGCATGGCAGTCGAGGATCAGGAAAGGCACTCCAGTGGCCTGGGCGATCTGTTTGGCAGCCTGTCGCTGCTTATGCTGCAGGTAGGTTGCATCGATGATGACGGGGAAGCCTGCGTGCAGGGCTTCCTCCGCAAGCGCATGCAGGCGCGTGTAGGTCGCCTGGGTGACTTCCGCGCGGTAGATGCCGGTGCCTATGGTTCCGGCATTTTCTGGTTGCTGTTGTCCATTCAGGCGCTTGCGCTCTACGTCCGAACGCAGTCGCAGGGCGCCCAGCGCTTCGACCAGGCGCAGCGCCACCAGGCTTTTGCCGACAGCGGAAACGCCATGGGTGATGGCCAGGAAACGGGACGGGATTGCGCTGTAGCTTTCGGCCAGGTTGGCGTAGCCACGGTATTGGCGAAGGATCACTTTGCGCTGTACAGGGTCTTGTTCCTGGTACAGGCGGAACAGGTTGACCTTGGCGCGCACCAGCGCGCGGTAGGCTTTGTACAGGTTCAGCAGTGGCAGGGCGTCGTAGTCTCCGCTGCGTTCCAGCCAGCCATTGATGAAACGTCGGGCCTGGCATTTCAGGCCGCGATCTTCGAGGTCCATAGCCAGGAAGGCGGCATCCGAGGCGATATCGATCAGGCGGAAGGGCTCATTGAATTCGATGCAGTCGAACAGGACCACCTGGCCATCGATGAGCGTTGCGTTACCCAGATGCAGATCGCCGTGGCATTCGCGCACATAGCCGTTCTGGCAGCGCTGTTGCAGAAGTTCTTGCAGGCGGTTGATGCTGGTTTCTGTCCAGCTTTCCAGCGCATCCAGTTGTTGCAGGTCGGTCGCCTCGGTGAGCAGTGGGCGAATCTGTTCGAAGTTCTGACGCATGGGTGCGACGATTGCTTCAGGGGTGTTGAGGCTATGGCCTGCTTCGATGTGAGGTGTGCTCAGGTGGAAGTCGGCGATCTGCCGGGCCAGAGCATCGATATGGGCATCGGTCAGCTCGCCACGGGATTGCACTTCGGCCAGCAATTGGGACTGGGGAAATTCGCGCATCTGCAAGGCGTATTCGATGGCTTCACCCTCGCCGCCCAGGCAGGGGGCCTCCGGGCTACCGGTGATTGGAATGACCTTCAGGTAGAGGTCGGACGCCAGGCGCTGATTCAGGCGCAGTTCCTCTTCGCAGAAATGCTTGCGTGCGCTCAGTTCGGTAAAGTTCAGGAAGCCGAAATCCGCCGGCTTCTTGATCTTGTAGGCATGGGTTCCTGTCAGGATGACCCAGGAAATATGGGTCTCGATGACCCGGAAACCGGTGGTTGGGTGAGCAAACAGCTCCGGATTCTGCAGTGCGGTTATCAGCGTCTGGCTCACGATCATTCCTTGCGAAATCTTTTGTTGCTGCCGAGGTCTCTGCACGAGCGAGACGCGGTGAAACAATCGGCAGGCCCTGAATGGGCATGGGAGATCATTATGGCCATAGACTGTAGTCCTGCAAACTGCCGAGAGGCCGTCTGCCCGGTAGGGCAAACTGCGTATAATGTGCGCCCATGACTAAAGCACGCTCAAAGAAACCCCGTTCGAAAAAGCCGCAGAGGCGTTCTGGCTCATGGCTTGGCTGGGCTATCAAGCTCGGTGTCGTAGCCTTGGTGATCGTCGCCGGCTTCGCCATTTACCTCGATGCCATCGTCCAGGAGAAATTCTCCGGTAAGCGCTGGACCATCCCGGCCAAGGTCTACGCGCGTCCACTGGAACTGTTCGTCGGGCAGAAACTGTCCCGGCAGGACTTTCTCACCGAGCTGGATGCGCTGGGTTATCGCCGCGAGAACGCCGTGAGCGGTCCGGGCAGCGTTTCCGCCGCGGGCAGCAACGTGGACTTGCACACCCGTGGTTTCCAGTTTTACGAAGGCGTGGAAGAGGCGCGCAGTATCCGCGTTCGCTTCTCCGGCGATTTCGTTGCGGGCCTTGGGCGTACCGATGGCGGTGAGCTGGCCGTTGCCCGGCTGGAGCCTCTGCTGATCGGTGGCCTTTACCCGGCGCACAACGAAGACCGCATCCTTATCAACCTGGATCAGGTTCCGCCCTACCTGGTCGAGACGCTGATGGCGGTCGAGGATCGCGAGTTTCCCCACCATTTCGGCGTGTCGCCCAAGTCCATCGCCCGGGCGGTGTGGGTCAACCTGACATCCGGGCAGGTTCGCCAGGGCGGCAGTACCCTGACCCAGCAGTTGGTGAAGAACTTCTATCTGACCAACGAGCGCAGCCTCACCCGCAAGGCCACCGAAGCGATGATGGCGGTGCTGCTGGAGTTGCATTACGACAAGCCGGAAATACTCGAGGCCTATCTCAACGAGGTGTTCCTCGGTCAGGATGGAAACCGTGCGATTCATGGTTTTGGCCTGGCGAGTCAGTACTTTTTCGGTCAGCCGTTATCGGAGCTCAAACTGCACCAGGTCGCCCTGCTGGTCGGCATGGTCAAGGGGCCGACCTATTACAACCCCAGGCGCCAGTCTGAGCGTGCATTGGAGCGGCGCAACCTGATTCTCGACATGCTGGCCGAACAACAGGTCGTCTCGCCCGAGCAGGCCGAATCGGCGAAGAAGCTGCCGCTGGGGATCACCAGCCGGGGCAGCATGGCCAACAGTTCCTATCCGGCCTTCCTCGATCTGGTCAAGCGTCAGCTACGCCAGGACTATCGCGAGGAAGACCTGACGGAGGAAGGGCTGCGCATTTTCACCAGCTTCGATCCGATCCTGCAGCTCAAGGCGCAGGGGGCGATGAACGACACCTTCAAGCGCTTGGCCGGGCGACCGGACGTGGACAAGGTCGAGGCGGCGATGCTGGTGACCAATCCTGAGACCGGTGAAGTCCAGGCCATGCTGGGCAGTCGCCAGGCGGGCTTTGCCGGGTTCAACCGGGCGCTGGATGCGGTGCGCCCGATCGGTTCGTTGGTGAAGCCGGCCATCTATCTGACAGCGCTGGAAACGCCCAGCCAGTACACCCTGACGACAAGGCTGGAGGACGAGCCGTTTTCGGTCAAAGGTGCTGATGGCCAGGTCTGGCGGCCGCAGAACTATGGGCGCGAAGCACATGGCAGTGTCTTCCTCTATCAGGCCCTTGCGAACTCCTACAACTTGTCCACTGCACGGCTCGGGCTCGACCTGGGCGTGCCCAATGTCATCAAGACCCTCGGGAAGCTGGGCGTCGAGCCGGACTGGCCTGCCTACCCCTCCATGCTACTGGGGGCCGGCGCGATGCGGCCCGTGGAGGTGGCGGATATCTACCAGACCCTGGCCAATGGTGGTTTCAACACGCCATTGCGTGGCATCCGCAATGTGCTGGCCGCCGATGGCGAGCCGCTCAAACGCTATCCCTTCCAGATCCAGCAGCGCTTCGATGCGGGTGCGATCTACCTGACGCAATACGCCATGCGACGTGTCATGACGGAAGGCACGGGGCGTTCCGCCTATAACCAGCTTCCCAAATCACTGGTCCTGGCAGGCAAGACCGGGACGACCAATGATTCACGTGACAGTTGGTTCGCCGGCTTCAGCCAGGACTTGCTCGCGGTGGTCTGGATGGGGCGTGATGACAATGGCAAGACGCCGCTCACCGGTGCCAGCGGTGCCTTGCAGGTCTGGGCGGATTTCATGCGTCGAGCCGATCCGCTGCCCTTGAATATGCCGTTGCCTGACAATGTCGTGATGGTCTGGGTCGATGCCGCTACCGGATTGGGCTCTGCCGAGGGTTGCCCCGGAGTTGTCCAGATACCGTACATCCGGGGTAGCGAGCCCGCTGCAGGTGCTGGCTGCGGTGCGAGTGGCGGCGGGGACGATCCATTGATGGACTGGATTCGAGGCTGGTTGCCGTGAGGCGCCAGCTTTATATGAATGTATCGGGAATGCTCTGAATGAGGTTCGAACAAGTGAGCAAGCGTCGACTGAACGGGCAGTGCTGGGCAATGCTGGCAGCTCTGGTGGTTCTTCAAGGGTGTTCAAGCGTCCGCCATGGCGCCATTCCGGTGGTCGATGCCGGGGCACCCGTGTCGGAAAATGGTATTGCCCGCAATACGTCCTCCGGTGGATATGTGCCGCCAGCTGCTGCAGTACAGGCCCAGGTGCCGCAGCCCGTGGAGCAGGGGGGCGGGGTGACGGTCATGGTGCCTCAGGGCAACTCCGCGCCTTTGACTTTCGCCGCACCTGAAGCCAGTTCAGTGGGCGGTGCCTCGTCAGCGAGCGGTATCTCGACCGGTGGCTGGGTGGCCCCCGCTCCGAGCGTGTCTGCACAGGCGCCCGTGCAACCCACTGGTATTCCCTCCGCATCCGGCAGCCTGTCTGCGGACGAGCGACTGGATGGGCCAGTCCTGGCCCTGCTGACGACCGCGCAGCAGTTGCAGAACAACGGCGATTTCAATGGTGCGGCTTCCAGCCTGGAACGCGCCCAGCGTATAGCGCCGCGCGAGCCGCAGGTGCTCTATCGCCTGGCGCAAGTGCGCCTGGAGCGGGGGGATGCCGTGCAGTCCGAGCAACTGGCGCGACGCGCCTTGAGTTATGCCGGGGATCGTCCTGCCTTGCAGGCCAGTTTATGGGAACTGATCGCCCAGTCCCGTCAGCGCCAGGGCGATGCTGCCGGCGCGGCACAGGCGCGTGAGCGGGCCAAGGTGACGCTCTGATGTCTGCACGCATTCATTCAGTGGCCGAGCAACTCCTGCTGATCGAGCGGGAGTTGCGTGTGCTGTCGCTGTGGAGTGATTCCGTTCCGTCGGAGCATGCGTTGGCGAGTGAGCAGCCGTTCTGCGTCGATACGCTGAGCTTCGAGGAGTGGTTGCAGTGGGTCTTCCTGCCTCGCATGAAGGTCATCGTTGAAGAAGGGCACGCGCTGCCCTCCACCTCCGCGATCAGGGAGATGGGGGAGGTCGTATACGGTGCGCGTCTGACGGAAGTGTCCGCACTGCTGGATGCGCTGGAAGGTTTCGATCGCTTGCTCAGGAGTTGAACGAGCGGCTATCAACGCCTTTATGCGTTTTGGCTCTTTGATTATCACGCCAGACTTGACTTGGCGTGGTCGAATCCGAACAATTCGAGGCTTGTCATCCGGGTTGTCCGCCGCAAGCGGGCCGTTTCGGGCGACAAGCAAGGCGCTACCCGCGCCGATCCGCACTACCCGCAACGCGTTACCTCGCGCTGGGTGGGATGCCCCGCAACGCTCTGGGCCGTCCCAATACTTGCCAACTCAGTGGCTGACGTAGTCGGCGACCATCCGTCGCTCATGCGCTGTCTGGCAGTAAACCTATTCCTGGCTGCTCCGACGCGGGCGGTTATCTGGCGTTTCAGAGGTGAACAACGTGGAACTCTTATCCGGCGCTGAAATGGTCGTCCGCTTCCTGCGCGACGAAGGCGTTAAGTACATCTATGGCTACCCGGGCGGTGCGCTGCTGCACGTCTACGACGCACTGTTCAAAGAAAAAGAACTCGCCCACATCCTGGTCCGCCACGAGCAGGCAGCGACCCACATGGCCGATGGCTATGCGCGTGCCACCGGCAAGGCCGGCGTGGTGCTGGTGACTTCCGGCCCCGGCGCGACCAATGCCATCACCGGCATCGCCACCGCTTACATGGACTCGATTCCGATGGTGGTGCTGTCCGGCCAGGTGCCGAGCAACATGGTCGGCACCGATGCCTTCCAGGAAACCGACATGATCGGTATCTCCCGGCCTATCGTGAAGCACAGCTTCATCATCAAGCACGCCTCAGAGATTCCCGAAGTCCTGAAGAAGGCCTTCTACCTGGCGCAATCCGGTCGTCCCGGCCCGGTCGTGGTGGATATTCCGAAGGATGTCACCAACCCGGCCGAGAAGTTCGAGTACGTCTATCCGAAGAAGGTCAAGCTGCGTTCCTACAGCCCAGCCCTGCGTGGTCACTCCGGGCAGATCCGCAAGGCTGCAGAGCTGTTGCTGTCGGCCAAGCGTCCAGTGCTCTATGCCGGTGGCGGCGTCATCCTCGGTGGTGCGTCCGCACAACTGACCGAGCTGGCGAAGATCCTCAATTTGCCTGTGACCAATACCCTGATGGGGTTGGGCAGCTATCCGGGTACCGATCGCCAGTTCGTCGGCATGCTCGGCATGCACGGCAGCTACACCGCCAACCTGACCATGCACCATGCCGATGTGATTCTGGCCGTCGGTGCGCGTTTCGATGACCGTGTGATCAATGGCGCGGCCAAGTTCTGCCCGAACGCCAAGATCATCCACATCGACATCGACCCGGCATCCATCTCCAAGACCATCAAGGCCGACATCCCGATCGTTGGTCCGGTGGACAGCGTACTGAGCGAGATGGTCGCCATCGTCAAGGAAATCGGCCAGGCGCCCAACGCCGAGACTGTCGCCAGCTGGTGGAAGCAGATCGACGAGTGGCGTGGTAATCGTGGCCTGTTCCCTTATGACAAGGGCGACGGCAGCATCATCAAGCCGCAGACGGTCATCGAGACGCTGTGCGAAGTCACTCGGGGTGAGGCTTTCGTCTCTTCCGATGTTGGTCAGCACCAGATGTTCGCTGCGCAGTACTACAAGTTCGACAAACCGAACCGCTGGCTCAACTCCGGTGGCCTGGGCACCATGGGCTTCGGTTTCCCGGCGGCGATGGGCGCCAAGCTCAACTTCCCGGACGACGATGTCGCCTGCGTAACCGGCGAAGGCAGCATCCAGATGAACATCCAGGAGCTGTCGACCTGCCTGCAGTACGGCTTGCCGGTGAAGATCGTCAACCTGAACAATGGCGCCCTGGGTATGGTTCGCCAGTGGCAGGACATGAACTACGAGAGCCGTCACTCGCACTCCTACATGGAGTCGCTGCCGGATTTCGTCAAGCTGGCCGAAGCCTATGGCCATGTCGGTATCCGCATCACCGATCTGAAAGACCTCAAACCCAAGATGGAAGAGGCCTTTGCCCTGAAAGACCGGTTGGTCTTCCTCGATATCGCGGTGGACACCAACGAGCACGTCTACCCGATGCAGATCAAAGACGGCGCGATGCGTGACATGTGGCTGAGCAAGACGGAGCGGACCTGATCATGAGGCATATCATTTCCCTGTTGCTGGAAAACGAGCCGGGCGCTCTGTCTCGCGTAGTCGGTCTGTTCTCCCAGCGTAACTACAACATCGAAAGCCTGACCGTGGCCCCGACCGAGGACCCGACCCTGTCGCGTCTGACGCTCACCACTGTCGGTGACGATGAAGTGATCGAGCAGATCACCAAGAACCTCAACAAGCTGATCGAAGTGGTCAAGCTGGTCGATCTGTCGGAAAGCGCCCATATCGAGCGTGAACTGATGCTGATCAAGGTCAAGGCGACTGGTGCGCTGCGCGCCGAGGTCAAGCGCACCACGGATATCTTCCGTGGACAGATCGTCGACGTGACGCCCAGCGTCTATACCATCCAACTGGCTGGTACGACCGACAAACTGGACAGCTTCCTCCAGGCCATCGGTGCAACGTCCATCCTCGAAGTCGTGCGCAGTGGTGTCACCGGTATTTCCCGTGGCGACAAGGTTCTGAGCATTTAACCATTCATCCGGACGGCCCCCATCGGGGCCAGCAACCAAGGGTAATTCAATGAAAGTTTTCTACGACAAAGATTGTGACCTCTCCATCATCCAGGGCAAGAAAGTCGCAATCATCGGCTATGGCTCGCAGGGGCATGCCCATGCCTGCAACCTGAAAGACTCCGGTGTAGACGTCACTGTCGGTCTGCGTGCCGGCTCTTCTTCCGTTGCCAAGGCCCAGGCCCATGGCCTGAAAGTCAGCGAAGTCGCTACTGCCGTAGCCGGTGCCGATGTCGTCATGGTCCTGACTCCGGATGAGTTCCAGGGCAAGCTGTACAAGGAAGAGCTGGAGCCGAACCTGAAGAAAGGCGCTACCCTGGCTTTCGCCCACGGCTTCGCCATCCACTACAACCAGGTCGTTCCGCGTGCCGACCTCGACGTGATCATGATCGCGCCGAAAGCTCCGGGTCACACTGTGCGTTCCGAGTTCGTGCGTGGCGGTGGTATCCCTGACCTGATCGCCATCTACCAGGACGCTTCGGGCAATGCCAAGAACGTTGCCCTGTCCTACGCTTCGGGTGTAGGCGGCGGCCGTACCGGCATCATCGAAACCACCTTCAAGGACGAGACCGAAACCGACCTGTTCGGTGAGCAGGCTGTTCTCTGCGGCGGTACCGTCGAGCTGGTCAAGGCCGGTTTCGAAACGCTGGTCGAAGCCGGTTATGCGCCGGAAATGGCCTACTTCGAGT